>CAIYHO010000308.1 GCA_903925955.1 uncultured Chloroflexota bacterium | reverse complement strand
GTCCGCTTGAGCGGCCGGGCGCCAAACGCCGGGTCCGTGCCCTCGCGCACGATCAGCGCAACAGCGGCCGGCGTCAGTTCCAGGGTCAGGTCCGTGGCGGCAATCCGGCGCTGCAGGTCCGCCACAAGCAACTGCGCGATCGCCGCCAGATCCGTGTCGGTCAGCGCATGGAACACGATGACCTCGTCCACGCGGTTGAGGAACTCCGGCCGGAACACGGTGCGCAACTGGTCTGTGACCTGACGCTTCATCGCCTCGTATGCCCCGTCGCCGGTGCGGCCGGACGTGGCGGAGATCTGCTGCGACCCCACGTTGCTGGTCATGATCACAACGGTGTTGCGGAAGTCCACGGTCCTGCCCTGGCCGTCCGTGAGCCGCCCGTCGTCCAGCACCTGGAGCAGCACGTTGAACACGTCGGGGTGCGCCTTCTCAATCTCGTCAAGCAGGATCACCTGGTACGGCCGCCGCCGCACGGCCTCGGTGAGTTGGCCGCCCTCCTCATAGCCCACGTAGCCGGGAGGTGCCCCCATCAGCCGCGAGACAGCGTGCTTCTCCATGTACTCGCTCATGTCGATGCGCACCATGGCCTGCTCGTCATCAAAGAGGAACTGCGCAAGCGCCCGTGCCAGCTCGGTCTTGCCCACGCCCGTTGGCCCCAGAAACAGAAACGAGCCGATGGGCCGCCGCTCATCCTTGAGTCCGGCCCGCGCCCTCCGGACAGCGTCCGAAACCGCTTCGATAGCCTCTTCCTGGCCCACGACGCGCTCGTGGAGGCGATCCTCCATGTGGACAAGCTTGACCTGCTCGCCCTCCAGCAGACGGGTGACAGGGATGCCGGTCCACGCCGCGACGATCTCGGCGATGTCGTCCGCGCCAACCTCCTCCTTGAGGAGGGCGCCCGGTCCCTGCAGCGCGGCAATCGCCGCCTCCTGCGTCTTCATCTGCTCGGCAAGTTCGCGGGCGCGGCCGTACTTGAGCTCCGCGGCGCGGCCGAAATCGGCTTCGCGCTCCGCCTGCTCAATGCGGACGGCCAACTGCTCAACCTCTGCCTTGGTGGCGCGGATGGCGGCGATTGCGCCCTTCTCCGCAGTCCAGCGCTGCTTCATGGCGCCAGCCTGCTCGCCAATCTCGCCCAGCTCTTGCTCGAGTGCCTGCAGCCGCTGCCGACTGGCGTCGTCAGTCTCCTTGCGCAGGGCTTCACGCTCAATCTCCAGCTGGATTCGGCGGCGCTCAAGCTCATCAAGCTCCACCGGCATGGAGTCAATCTCCATGCGCAGCCGGCTGGCGGCCTCGTCCACAAGGTCGATGGCCTTGTCGGGCAGGAACCGCTCGGTGATGTAGCGGTTGGACAGGGTGGCCGCGGCAACCAGGGCAGAGTCCGTGATCCGCACGCCGTGGTGGACCTCGTACCGCTCCCGCAGCCCGCGCAGGATGGAGATGGTCTCCTCCACCGTGGGCTGGTCCACCACCACCGGCTGGAAGCGTCGCTCAAGCGCCGCGTCCTTCTCGATGTGCTTGCGGTACTCGTCAAGCGTTGTGGCGCCGATGGTGTGGAGCTCGCCGCGCGCCAGCATGGGCTTGAGCAGGTTGGACGCGTCCATGGCGCCCTCTGCAGCGCCCGCGCCTACCACCGTGTGGAGCTCGTCGATAAACAGGATGACCCTGCCCTCGGCGTCCTTGATCTCCTTGAGGACGGCTTTGAGGCGCTCCTCAAACTCGCCGCGGAACTTTGCGCCGGCGATCAGCGCGCCAAGGTCCAGCGAGATGACGCGCTTGTCCTTGAGGGTCTCCGGGACGTCGCCGCGGACGATGCGCTGGGCGAGGCCCTCCACGATGGCCGTCTTGCCCACGCCGGGCTCCCCAATCAGCACCGGGTTGTTCTTGGTGCGACGGCTCAGGACCTGGATGGTTCGGCGAATCTCCTCGTCACGGCCAATGACCGGGTCAAGCTTGCCCGCGCGTGCTTCGG
>CAIYHO010000307.1 GCA_903925955.1 uncultured Chloroflexota bacterium | reverse complement strand
TTGGGGTTGTGGATCTCAACCGGCTTGCCGTCGAGGTAGACGCTCTTCTTGGCAACCTTGTCAGCCCCGAAGAGGGCCCGCACCAGCTCCGTGCGGCCGGATCCCACCAGGCCCACCAGGCCCAGGATCTCGCCCTTGCGCAGCGTGAGCTGCACGTCCTTGAGCTTGCGCGTGGTCATGTGCTTGATCTCGAGGATCGTCTCGCCGGCGCAGTCCGGACGGGGCGGGTACTCGTTCTCGATGGTCCGTCCCACCATCATGGCGATCATGTCGTTGCGGGTGAGTTCGCTCACCGGGCGGGTGTCAATCACGCGACCGTCGCGCATGACGGTGACGATGTCGCAGAAGCCAAAGATCTCGTCAAGCTTGTGCGAGATGTAGATGATCGCGATGCCCTTGGCCTTGAGGTCATGGATGATCTTGATGAGTTTCTGCATCTCATCGTTGGTGAGGCTGCTGCTCGGCTCGTCCATGATGATGAGCTTTGAGTCAAAGGACAGCGCCTTGGCGATCTCAACCATCTGCTTGTCAGAGACGCTGAGCTCAGACACCTGCTTGTGGGTGTCCACCTTGCAGCCGATGCTGTCCAGCAGCGTCCGCGCCTTGGCGTGCACGCCAGACCGGCCGCCGGATTCTGTGAAGCGGCCAAGGAAGATGTTCTCGCCAACCGTCATCGTGTTCACCAGGTTGAGCTCCTGGTAGATGATGGCCAGTCCCATGCTCATGGACTGAACGGGCGTGATCTTCTCAATCACGTTGCCTTCGAAGGTGATCTCGCCGCTGTCCTTCGCGTAGACCCCCGAGAGGATCTTCATCAGCGTGGACTTGCCGGCGCCGTTCTCACCAACGATCCCGTGGACGACGCCCCCGCGGACCTCCAGAGAGACCGCGTCGAGCGCTTTGACGCCCGGGAACGCCTTGCTCACATCCCTGATGCTCAGAAGCGCCCGCGGGGCACTTGCCACGACCATCCATCTCTCCTTCGCGCGGGGTGCCCGGGCTGACTTCTGTGCCGTGCAGGTGCCGCGTGGCAGGTGTCCGGCAGAGAAGTCAGAGGGACCCCATCCCTGGCTCTCAGGGATGGGGTCTCTCTAGATCAGGTCTTCTTTACCACTCAGGAGCGGTGAACTTGGAGATGGTGTCCTTGCTGATGATGTCGAACGGGATGATGTTCGCCTTGACAGCGGACGCATCCTTCTTGATCCACTTCATGGACTGCTCCATGACCATGGACGTGATCGTCTCAGCGTTCTGCGCGATGGAGATGTAGTTCGGCCAGGTCCCAACCTGTGCGAAGCCGGTCTTGTTGCCGTCAACGCCAATGATCATGACCTTGTTGGCCCAGTCCTTGTTGACTGCCTTGAGGGCGTTGATGACGCCGGTGGCGCCGTTGTCCCAGTGGCAGAAGATGAACTGGATCTTGTCGCCGTACTTGGTGATCATGTCCTCGGCGATGGCCTGGGCCTGCGCCGTGTCCCACGCGGATGGGTTCTTGTAGTCAAGAACGGTGATGTTCTTGCCGGCGATGCCCTCGGTGAAGCCGGTGTGGCGGTTGTTGGCCGCAACGTGGCCGGCCTGGCCGCCGATCTCAACGCCGCTGGCGCCGTTCGGGAAGGCCGCCATGATGGCTTCCGCAGCGGTCTTGCCGCCGAGGATGTCGTCCACGCTGACGGAGCAGGTGGAGCCGTCCTTGGCGCTGTCGGCAGCCGGGACCATGCTCAGACAGACGACGATGCCGGCCGCCATGGCGGCCTTGGTCGCCGGAACGTAGCCAGCCTCGTCAACCGGGTTGATCGCAATGGCCGACACCTTCTGGGTGACGGCGTTGTTGATCGCGGCGGTCTGCTTCTGAACGTCGCCACCGTTGTCAAGGTTGATGACGTTGAAGCCGTACTTGGCGGCATTCTTCTGGTACATCTTCCAGGAGAACGCCTGGGACGGGTTCTGCATCTGTGCGATGAACGCCAGCGTGGGCGTGGTGGGGGCGGGGGTGGCGGAGCTCCCGCAGGCCCCGACAACGATGGCCACTGCCGCAATGGCGGTAGCCGTGACTCGTTTGCTATTCATGTGCGCTTGTTCCTCACTCTTGGGTTGGCCGGCCCCATGATTGATCTCGCTGGGTGCGCCAACCGCAAACCTGCGCCGAGAGTCTAACGCCCCATTGCGCCTCCTGAAAACCCGGACAAATCATCGATTGTGCCGGCACCCGATCGGCCAGTTGCCGCTTCGAGAGCGCGCTCGGGCGCATCGACACGAATGCAGTTCTGGGGCACCCCGGTGTCGTCTCCGCAGCAGCCAGGGCGTGCCTCGGCCAGCTCATGCGGGTGACGTTTCGGGTGCAGGAACCATCCACTCATCACGACCCCCCAAACGTGGCCGGACGGCGTTCGCGGAAGCTTGCAAGGCCTTCGCCAGCGTCATCGGTGAATGCGGTGAGGCCGCTGCCCAGCGCCTCCAGGGACGCGGGGACGCGTGGCCGCAGACCGTCAATCAGCTGCTTGGCAACCTGCACGGCAACGGGAGCCTGCGCCGCGATCCGCTCCGCGGTGCGACGGACGGCATCCTGGAGCTCTGCCGCCGGCACAACCTCCGAGAGGACGCCCCAGGCTTCGGCGCGCCTGGCGTCCACGGGCTCCCCGCCCAGGATCATCTGCTTGGCGCGCGCAGGTCCCGCCACCACGGCGAGACGCGTCGTCATGCCCCAGCCAGGGATGGTGCCAATCCCAACCTCGGGGGCGGCCACCTTCACGGTGTCTGCGGCAATCCGCAGATCGCAGGCGAGGGCCAGCTCCAGACCGCCGCCGTAGGCGATGCCGTTGAGGGCGGCGATGGTGGGCTGCCGCAGCCCTTCAAGCCGGTCCACCACCCGGTGGCCCAGCCGCACCCACGTGCGCCACATGTCGATTGGGGCAAGCGAGGCCCAGGCGTTGATATCGGCGCCGGCGCAGAAGGCCCGCTCGCCCGCGCCCGTGAGCACCACCACGCGAATGGCGTCATCGGCCTCAATCACGTTGAGGAGCAACTCAAGCCCCTCAAGCATCTCGGGCGTCATCGCGTTGAGCTTCTCGGGCCGGTCCAGGGTGATCGTGGCGATGTGCCCGTCCACGTCAAAGCGCAGACCGGCAACCGCGGGCGTCTGGCCGCTCATGCGTCACGCCCCGCAAGCCGCAGCCCAAAGAGATCCGGCCGGAAGAGGCCCGGGTGCATCTCGCGCACGTCTGAGCTGATCCGCAACGTCACCGCCGTCTGCCCCACGATGTCGCGCGCGATATCGATGCCGGGGGCAACCTCGGTGACGGTCAGGCCCTCCGGGAGCAGGCGGATGACGCACCGCTCGGTCACGAAGACCACCTCCTGCCCAAGCTCGCGTGCGCGGCGACCGCTAAACGTCACGTGCTGCACCTGCGGCACAAACCGCTGGTGCTTGCCCTCGCGGAGGATCCGCACCTGGCCGTCCTCTATGGCGATCTGTGCGCCGGCTGTGAAGTAGCCCGAGAAGACGATGCGCTTGGCGCGGGCCGTGATGTCCACAAAGCCACCCACGCCTGCGGTGACGTGGGGGCGCGCTGCAAGCCGCGACACGTTGACGTTGCCCGCGGCGTCCACCTCAAGGAACGAGAGCATGGCCCGGTCAAAGCCACCGCCCTGGAGATACTGGAACTGGTCCGGCGATGCCATGAGGGCGTCGGGGTTCTGGGCGCACCCAAACGCAAACCCAAGGAACGGCACGCCGCCCACCGCGCCCTGCTCAACAACCCAGGTGACGGCGCCGTCGAGACCCTCTTCGAGGAGGACGCGCGGCACCAGGGCCGAGATGCCAAACCCCAGGTTCACGGCCTCGCCGTCGCGCAGCTCCATCGCCGCGCGCCTGGCAATCACCTTCTCGGGTCCCCACTCGGCAAGCTCCAGCGAGGACGTTGGGGTGCGGTAGTGGCCGGCAGCCTCGGGCAGGAGCACGGTCTGCGTGGTCTGGAGCTGGTCCGGCGCCACCACGATGGCGTCAACGACAATCCCCGGCACGCGGACGGCCTGCGCAGGCAGCGTCCGGCCCTTCGCAAGGCGCTTGACCTGGGCAATGACAAAGCCGCCGTTGTTGTGCGCAGCCAGGGCCTGGTCCAGGACGCCAAGGGGCGCGCCCTCGTCTTCGCACGTGAGGTTGCCGTACTCGTCCGCGGTGGTGGCGCGGATGATCGCCACGTCCACCTTGGGCGAGCGCAGGTACAGCCATTCGCGCCCGTCAAACTGCACCACGGACACGATGTCCTGCGTGGTCTTGTCGTTCATGCGCCCGCCGTGTCGGCGCGGGTCCATGAAGGTGTCCATCCCCACTTCCGTGAGGACGCCAGGCTGGCCAACGGCGGCCGCGCGGTGGAGCTGGAACAGGATCCCGGACGGGATGTTGTAGGCCTCAATCGCGTTCGTCTCGATGGCGGTCACGATCTTTGGCGGCGTGGCCGATGACGGCCCGCTTGGGTAGGAGCCGGCGATGATTCGGCGGATCTGGCCTGGCGCCGTGAGGTGGTCAACACCGTCGATGCCGTACATGTCGCCCGCGGCGATGGGATGCAGGAGGGTCAGGTCTCCTCCCTCCCCCGTTGCCGCGTAATGCTCGCCAAGGGCGCGCAGCACGGCGTCCGGACAGCCAAGCCCGCTCGACGAGCTGACCGACACGGTTGCCCCCGTCTGAATGCGCCCCACGGCCTGGGCCGCCGACAGGACCGGCACAAGGCGGCTCACTTGCCGGCAGCTCCCGGACGCGGCATCCACCACGACGTGCGCGGGCCCAGGTGCATCTGCACGGACTTGAGCTCCGTAAACGCGTCAATGCTGAACCGGCCAAACTCGCGCCCGATACCGCTTTCGCGATAGCCGCCGAAGGGCAGCTCCGGGTACCCCTCAAGGAAGGTGTTGACCCAGATGGTGCCGGCGCGGATAGCGCGGCTCATGCCCATCGCCGTGTCCAGATCGCGCGTCCAGACCCGGCCGAGAGGCCGTACGGGGTGGAGTTGGCGATGTGGGCCGCCTCTTGCGCTGTGTCGAAGGTCAGGATCGAGAGCACCGGGCCAAAGATCTCCTCGCGCGCAATCCGCATGGTGGGCGCAACGCCGCCAAAGACGGTTGGGGCCATAAAGCGGCCTCGCTCGGTGTCCATTCGGCCGCCGCCCAACAACAGATTGGCGCCCTCGGCGCGACCGGAGTCCACAAGCTCCACGATCTTGTTGAACTGGTCGTCGGTGGCAATGGCCCCCACCTTGGTGGCCGGGTCCAGCGGATCGCCAACGGGCACGGTCTTGGCGCGCTCAACCACCCGGGCGATGAACTCGTCCGCAATGGAGCGCTGCACAAGCAGCCGGCTGCCGCTGTTGCAGCACTCGCCCATGTTGAAGTACACGCCGTAGACCACGGCATCCAGGGCGGCATCAAGGTCAGCGTCAGCAAACACAAGCTGCGGGTTCTTCCCGCCAAGCTCCAGCTCCACCTTCTTGAGGTTGCCCGAGGACGCCTCGATGACCCGCCGGCCCACGTCCGTGGAGCCTGTGAAGCTGATCATGTCGATGTCGTTGTGGGCGGCCATCGGCGTGCCGATCTCACGGCCGGGACCGGTGATCACGTTGAGGACGCCGTCAGGAAGACCGGCCGCCTGCGCCATCTGGGCCAACCGGAGCGTGGTGCCCGAGGTGATCTCCGCGGGCTTCACCACCGCCGTGCAGCCCACCGCCAGGGCGAACGGCAGCTTCTGGCTGATGATCAGCAGCGGGAAGTTCCAGGGGGTGATCATCCCCACCACGCCCACGGGCTCCCGCAGCACCATGCCAAACATGGAGGAGCCAAGGGTGTTGTACGTGTCGCCGTAGGTGTGGCGGCACAAGGTGGCGGCGTACTCCCAGAGGTCCGCGGACGACACAATCTCGTCGCGCGCCTGTGTCACGGGCTTGCCGCTCTCGAGGGCTTCAATCAGCGCCAGATCATCGGCATCCGCGCGGATGGCGTCAGCGACGCGATTGAGGATTCGCGCCCGCTCAACACCGGGCATCATCGGCCAGGGCCCCTCGTCAAACGCGCGCCGGGCGGCGGCAACCGCTCGCTCAAGGTCCGCAACGCCTGCGCTGGGGTACCGGCCAACCACCACGTCATGGGCCGGGCTGATGCGCTCGAAGGTGCGGCCGTCGGCTGCGTCAACCCACCGGCCGTCGATGAGGTTCTGGTAGGTGCGGGCAACGATCTGGGTGCTCAACGGCTGGGTCTCCTTAGGGTCACGTGGGACGCGGGCCGTGGCCGCCGCTGGGGCCGCCGCTCTGGCTGGGGCCGCTCTGGCCGGGGCCGCTCTGGCTGGGGCTGCTCTGGCCGCTGCCGCCGCGAGCGACTGCCACCATGGCGATGAGGCTCGCCACGGCCGCCGCAAGGCCAGCCGGGTCCGCGTTGGTGGCTGGGTCTGTGTGCGCCTTGGTCACAAGTGCTGACCCAAACCCAAGGCACGCGGCGCCGGCGCCAATCCATTCGCTGATGCTGGCCTGGGTTGCCTGGACGCCGCCCGTCACCACAACCTGTGTCTCGGGAAACGGGCCCCGGATGGCCTTGAGGAAGCCCGGGCCAAGGCTGTCTCCCGGGAACAGCTTGACAAGCTCAACGCCCCACTCCTCGGCCGCCACAATCTCCGTGGGCGTGGCGCACCCGGGCATGTACGGGATGCGGCGGCGGTTGCACAGACGCGCAACCTCAGCCGAGAAGCTGGGCCCCACGATGAAGCGGGCGCCAGATGCGATAAACCGGTCCGCGGTCTCTGCGTCTCGGACAGAGCCCGCGCCAAGGATTGCTTCCGCGTCGTGGCGGGCCGCCTCGTCCGCAAGGCGCGAGAACACAGACCAGGCGCCGGGGCCGCGATCGGTGAACTCGATGACCCGCGCGCCGCCCTCGCGGAGGCCGCTTGTGATGCGCAGGGCCTGGTTGGCGTCCGGCGTGTAGAACAGGGGCAGGACACCCGCGTCAACAGCTTCAATCAGGACCTCAAGGCGGCGCGAGAGGATCACCGCTCCACCCGCCCGGAGCCCGAGCCGCCCGCCAGCGCATCCGCCTCAGCAACAGACACCTGGTTCACATCGCCGCGGATGGTGTGCTTGAGACAGCTTGCGGCAACGGCAAAGTCCAGTGCCTTGTCGGGAGATCGCCCGTCAAGCATGGCGTAGATGAGGCCGGCCGCAAACGCGTCACCGGCGCCAACGCGGTCAACGATGGGGGCAATCCGGTAGGAGCGCGCAACGTGGAACGCCTCAGGCGTCCACATCACCCCGGACCAGGTGTTCTCGGACGCGGAGACGGACCCGCGCTGCGTGAAGGCGATGGTGCGGAGCCGGGGAAACCTGCCCGCAAGCTGCGCTGCAACTGCGGCATACCCGGCGGGGTCCACGCGGCCATCCACCACGGAGCTGCCCGGCGCGCTGATGGCGAACACCTTGTCGGCGTCCTCCTCGTTGCCGATGAGGACGTCCGCCTGGGCAACGATCCCGTCCATCACGTCAGCGGTGGCGGCGCCCCAGTTCCAGAGCTTTGCCCGGTAGTTGAGGTCCACGGACACGGTGGCACCGGCGGCGCGGGCGGCCTTGACCGCGGCCAGGGTTGCCTCGGCTGCAGCGGCCGACAGCGCCGGGGTGATGCCCGTGGTGTGGAACCAGCGCGCACCGTTCAGGAGCGACGCCCAGTCGTAGGCGCTGGCGCCCGCCTTGGCAATGCAGGAATCGGCGCGGTCGTAGACAACCCGGCTTGCGCGCTGGGCGGCGCCGGGCTCCAGGTAGTAGACGCCCAGCCGCCCGGGCTCAACCGCAATACCGGACGTGTCCACGCCAAGACCGCGAAGGAAGCGGATGGCGCCGTCGCCCAGGTCGTTTGCCGGAACCCTGCTCACAAACCGGGCCGGAATGCCAAAACCCGCAAGCGATGCGGCGACATTCGCCTCGCCGCCGCCAAAGGTTGCATCCATCCTGGTTGCGCCTGCCAGACGGGTGCCGTCAGGCGCGGCGAGACGCAGCATGACCTCGCCAAACGTCACCACGGTCCGGGCTGCCATATTGACCACGCAGTCGATGCCCTCGTAGTTGCCGCTATCGCCGCAGGGCCCCGCGGAGGCGACGTCGTCCCACAGGTGGCGCCAGGTGGCGCCGAGTCGCAACCTTCACCGTGGAAGGTACGTGGCGGGCGGGCGTGGGTGAAACCTACGGGCATCGCCAGACGGTGGACAAAAGTGAACCCCCGCCCGGCACACGGGCGCTCCGGAGCGCACCCCGGGCGCGTTGCAGTCGGCCGCAGGCCCGTCCGTATACGATGCCCGCCACCAGTCCCCTCCCCGATCGCCCCCCCCCGAGCACCAGCAACTCGAGCCGGCCCGGCTGACCAGCCCGGTTGAAAGGAGATCCCGTGATCATCGACACGTCTGTGACACTCGAGGACCTGCGGGCGCCCCTTCGTGCGTTCTGGCCGATATCGGGGGCCAGCATCGCGGCGCTCTGCGAGTCGTGGGACCCGGCGAATGGATCCCCGGTGTTTACGGTCCGCGGCAAGTACACCAGCCAGGGCTGGACCGAGTGGACGCAGGGGTTCCAGTTTGGGTGGGCAATCCTGCAGTACGACGCCACCGGGGACGAGCGCTTCCTTGAGCTTGGGCGGCGGGGCACCGTTGAGCACATGGCGCCGCACGTGTCGCATGTTGGCGTCCACGACCACGGCTTCAACAACGTCAGCACCTACGGCAACCTCAGGCGCCTGATGCTTGAGGGCCGCATCCCCGCCAACGCGTGGGAGCTTGCGTTCTACGAGCTTGCGCTCAAGGCATCGGGTGCCGTGCAGGCGGCCCGCTGGCGTCCCACGCACGAGGGCTCCGGCTACATCTACTCGTTCAACGGGCCGCAGTCCCTGTTTGCGGACACCATCCGGTCCCTGCGAGCGCTGCTGCTTGCGCACCAGCTGGGTCATGCCCTGATGGGTGAGAACGACGAGCGGATCTCGCTGCTTGGCCGCGCCCTGCAGCACGCCGAGACCACCGCGCGCTGGAACGTCTTCTACGGCGAGGGGCGCGACACGTACGACGAATGGGGCCGGGTTGCCCACGAGAGCGTGTTCAACGTCAACGATGGCCGCTACCGGACGCCGTCAACACAGCAGGGCTATTCCGCGTTCTCCACGTGGACCCGCGGGCTGGCGTGGATCATGGCGGGCTATCCGGAGCTGCTGGAGTTCATGGACACCCTGCCCGACGAGGGGCTTGCCCCGTTTGGCGGCCGTGTCGCGGTCAGCGACATGCTGCTGCGCGCCGCCAGGGCGTCGTGCGACTTCTTCATCGCCAACACCGCGGCGGACGGCGTCCCGTACTGGGACACGGGCGCGCCGGGCCTCGTGCAGATGCCGGGGTGGCGGGACAGGCCGTCGGACCCGTTCAACCACCACGAGCCGGTTGACAGCTCATCGGCCGCGATTGGGGCGCAAGGCCTGCTGCGCCTTGGCCGATGGCTGAGCGCGCGCGGCGATGCCGACGGCCAGCGCTACACGGCCGCCGGCCTCACAACGCTGCGGACCGTGCTCTCGGCACCCTACCTGGCAGCCGATCCGCAGCATCAGGGCCTCCTGCTGCACAGCGTCTACCACCGGCCGCGCGGCTGGGACTTCGCGCCAGACGCTGACGGCGTTCCGCGTGGCGAGGCCGTCATGTGGGGCGACTACCACCTTGTCGAGGCGGCCCTGCTGGCCCAGCGGATGCTCGACGGCAGCCCGCACCTCGCCTTCTTCGGGCCAGCCGGGTAGGGCGCCGCGCGACCGGGGCTCAGCCGACGGGCTTGGTCACCATCAGGATCACGATCAGCACGATCAACACCGTGAGAAACTGGCCGCCGCGCGCGAGCTTCTTGCCCAGCGCGAGGATCTCGGGCGGCGGGCCGGCCGGGACAACACCGGCGGGCGGCGGGGTCTTGGCCAGTTCCAGCATCTTGGCGGACGCCGGCGCCTGCACGCTGAACGCAAAGCCAATGGCAATGGCGTACAGGGCAATCCCCAGGATCAGCCAGCGCCATGCGGGCGACGTCAGGTCAACGCCAAGCACCAGGATCAGGCAGACGCCCGTGATGCCCTGGACGATGGCGCCCGGCAGGACCAGCTTGCGCTCGATGGCGTCAGCGACGGCTGCCGCGAAGGCGCCATGGCCGGGCATTCGGCGCGTCTCGCTGGCGATAAACGTGAAGGCCATCGACGGCCCAAACACAAAGATGGCTCCCAGGACGTGGAGCACAAGGAATAGCTGGACCACGGACGTCTCCCTCGGCACGTCCACGAGCCCACGGGCATGGGCGGGGATGCCGGGACGCGCCCCGCGCGCATCCTAGCCCAGCGGCGCTTAGAGCGTGCGCGACGCCCCGGCCAGCCGCCCTGCCCGAGCCGCCTGCTCGCGATCGAAGGCCAGCGGACGCATGTCGGCTCGACCGGCAAGCTCGTCAAGGACGCCCCACGCGAAGTGGTCAAAGCGCTGTGCCTTCTGGTTCCACGTGGCCAGTGACGCGGGCGCCAGCCGCTGGATGTGACCGTGCACGTCGCGGGCCACCGGTCGCAGGTAGTGCGCCGCCTGGACGCGAGTGACGCCCAACACGTCCGGGCCCAGGATCAGGACGATGCCAAGACGCGTGAGCTCGTCATCGATGGCCAAGACGGGGGCGGCCGATAGCCTGCCCAGCACATCCTCCAGCCGATCCCCTCGTGCGGTGGCGGCCATGCCGTAGCCCGCCGTCAGGGCGCGGATGGCGAGACGGGCGTGCTCGCCCCAGGTGGGGGTGGCGGTGTCGGGCGTTAGATCGGCAACAAGGTCCGCAATCATCACGGCCCCTCGAAGACCGGGCACCGGGGCGCGAGCGGCGGTTGTCCAGCCAAGTTCGGCGGCTTCGGGCATCCAGTCAAAGGTTTCGGCGTCGCCAGCCAGCCGCACAGTCGGCCGCCCGTCGGCAAGATCGGCTCCATCGGCAAGATCGGCCACGGCATCGCGGAGCGCGGCGCGGGCGTCCCCGGGCTCACCGGCCACCACCACGGGGATCCCCGCGTCAAACGCAAGCCAGACAAGGGCTGCCAGTTCGGCATCGAGCGTGCCGTCGCGAACAAGCGCGGTGAGTGCGGCGGGGACGGGTTCCACGCGATGAGGCTAGCGCGTCGCGACGTTCGGTGGCGGCGAGTACCGGGGTACCCTGCCGGTACCCGCCACGTGACAACCCGAGGAGCCCCACAGCCATGACCATCGAGCGCATCAACCCCGGCAAGCGCCTCTCCGAAGCCGTAGCGTTTGGCAACCTCGTCTTCCTTGCCGGCCACGTCAGCGAGCGGGCCGATGCCAGCGTCTACGAGCAGACCAAGGATTGCCTTGCGGCCATCGATGCGGACCTGGCGGCTGCCGGCTCCGACAAGTCCAAGCTGCTCACCGTCCAGATCTGGCTGACCGACATCACCACCTGGGGCGAGATGAACCGCGCCTGGGACGAGTGGGTGGACCCGACCAACCTGCCGGCACGCGCAACGGTTGAGGCGAAGCTGGCCACGCCCGACTACAAGGTGGAGATCGGCGGCATCGCCGCGCGGTAGCTCGGCTGCGGTGGGCTGCGCCCCTGACCCACCACAGACTCACCCAGGCACTCGGCGTGCAGGGTTCGCGCGCCGAACCGCGCCCCCGGGCCGCGAACTGTGCACGCCAACCCCGGATCTGACCCAGGCGTGACTCAAGGCGCGGCGGAACCCCGGGCCGCGGTCCCTGCGCCGGGCCGAACGCCGGTCAACCACGGTCCACGCGCCCCGCCGCGGTCCGCGCGCCCCTGACCCACCACAGACTCACCCGGGCACTCGGCGTGCAGAGTTCGCGCGCCGAACCGCGCCCCCGGGCCGCGAACTGTGCACGCCGACCCCGGATCTGACCCAGGCGTGACTCAAGGCGCGGCGGAACCCCGGGCGCGGGCCGAACTGCCGGGCCGGGACCCGCCCTGATCGGTGCCACCGATCGATTCCTGTTGCCGAGTGCCCAAGTGATCGGTGCCACCGATCAAAACGACGGGGATCGGGCGAGTCGGGACCAGAATTCGGTCGAATTGATCGGTGCGACCGATCAGTCAGGGGTCCGCCGCGCGAAATCGATCGGTGCCACCGATCACGACGCCCCTGGACGCCCCTGGACGCCCCCGGACGCCCCTGGGGGAGCCGAGCGGCGGGCGGGCCCGGCGCCGAACCGTCAGCTACCGGTGCCGAACGTGGTGCGACAGGCGTCCTGCCCCGGGACCAGCGGCACCACGGTCAGCCCCCACGCGGCGCTGAACACCGGGTCCTGGGTCCACGCGGTAAGCGCGTTCGCCTTGTCGAAGGCCGCCTTCAGCACCGCAACTGCCCCGCCGGTGAACGTGGCGCAGCGGTAGCCCTCGCCGGCGTCGATGCCCATCGCGGCCAGTTGATCGTCAAGCGGCCAGTCGGTGATGGTGGGAGTGATCCCGCCCTGGGCATCGGGCATCGGGCCAACAAGCACCGAGTACCCGGCAGGCGTGTACGGCGTTTCGGCGCCAATCTCGGCGCCAAGCCAGGACAGGTCCAGCATCCGCTGCCAGAACAGGGCGAAGGCCTCGGGCGTGGCGGGTGCCGGGTTGCACGGCGTGCTGGCGCACTGGACGTCCGGCATTCCCGTGAGCTCCACCAGCTTGCCGTCCACGCTGATCTGGATGTGGCCCATGATCCCGCCGGCGAGCGGCGGCCCGCCCACGAAGTCGGTCTGGCGGCCCATCAGCCCAAGGTCGGTGGCAAGTTTGAGGATGGCAGCGCGGGCGGCGTCAGTGAGCTGGCGCGAAACCAGCGGCACCACAAGCGGTCCCGGGAAGATGGCCGGCACGGCACCGCCCGTGACGACCTTGCCGTCACCGGTGATGACCACGGGGTCCATCTGCGCAAAACGGTAGACGGGCGCAATCGCCTGCGTGGTGCTCAGGCGGAGCCAATACCCCTGGACGTTGGGGTCGGCCGACGGCCACACCTGCGGGGTAGGCACGGGCGTGGGCATCACGGGGGTGGGATCCGGCACCAGCGGCGTGGTCTGCTGCGGCGACGGTGAGGCGGCAACTCCCGTGCACGCCGCCACGAGGACGGCGGCGATTGCGAACGGGGCGAACCGGGCGAGCGGGGCGAGCGGGGCGAGCGTTGTCGCCGGGGCAAAGCGTGTGGGCTGGCGCATGGCGGTGATCCTCGCAGTTGGCGGACGCACCCGCAGGACGCCTCGACCGGACGCCTGGGTCCGCGGCGGCCGCGCAGGGTCCACGCGCGCCGGCGTGCGCCCGGGTCCGTCTGAGCCGCGTGCCGCGTGCCGTCTGAGCCGCGTGCCGCGTGCCGTGCGGCACCAGACGCCTCCATGGATGAAGACTTCGCGATGTCACGCATCGGCTGCGCGAAATGATGAAGCTGAGGCTCGCGCTCCATGTCCTCGCTCGGCACATGCGCAGGAACATGAAGACTTCATCGGTAGGCGCATCTGCTGCCGACGCCCCAGGGGGCCGACGCACTGCCGACGGAAGAGCGCGGGTTAGCGGAAGAGCGCGGGTTAGCGGAAGAGCGCGGGTTAGGAGAAGAGCGCGGGCTAGCGGCCGAAGGCCTTCCTCACGCCACCACTGTTGAGGTACAGCAGGATGATGACGGCCACGATCAGCTGCACATACGCGACGGAGCCGCCGCTGGCCAGCGGTGCAACCGAGGCCACGATGGTCAGGATCTGGGCAAGCATGGAGAGCATCCACGCCCAACCCTGAAGGGACCAGAGGCCATAGGCGCAGACGAAGTAAAGGAGACCCAGGACCAGCACCACGACGGCATAGACGCCACCGCCGCCGGCGAGCGCAAGTCCACCCAGCACGATGCCAGACAGCGCCCCCAGACCCGCAAGGATTGATACGACCGTGATGGGAAAGGGACGTGATGCGCCTGCCATACGAGACCTCCCTGCGATGCATGCGGCCGGGCAGCCACGTGTGCACTCGCTACCGATGTGTGTAACCGCCCACCGCACGCATGTGTATTCCCCCAATCGGGGGGGTACATGGCCAGGGTTTGGGTCCAACAGACGGCCGGGAGGGGGGGTTGACGACGCCGACGCGGCGCGCGTAGAATCCGCGCCGGTCGAGCAGGTCGCCCGACACGTCCTATACCGGAGGCGGTGAGCCCCATGGTGAAGTACGCAACCCTCACTCTCCGCACGGCGCCGTACACGGCTGCCGTCTGCGAGACAGGTGTGCCCACCAGCAGGTAGGACGCGGGGCTAGAGCCCCAGGAGCGACCACCGAGCCGTGGACCACCGGGTCCGCGGCTCTAGTGTTTTTCAGGGCAAAGTACACGCCCACGACACGAGCCGCAGGATCCCCCGCAGGGCAGGTCCGCGGCTCGTCCCATGTCCGGGACGGATCCCGCGGATCGGCACGACCCAACCGCGACACCACCGCGACCCAACCGCGACACCAATCGCGACACCACCGCGACACCCCGTCATGACCGCACCATCACGTCCCGAAAGGAACCCTACGTTGATTCAGATCGAGCTCATGCTCGCGGCAGCCCATGAGCGCCAGGCGCTCCTGCGGTTGATGCGCGAGTCCGGGCGCTACGGCAGACCGCCATCGCGCCTTCGCCACCGTATCGGCCGAAGCCTCATCTGGCTTGGCCACCGCATTGCCGGCGAGTCCGCCTCGGGCTGGCTCGTCGGCCCAGCCAAACTCACCCGGATGGGCTGACAATGATGGTTGTGGACCCCATCGACCCCATCGAGGACCCCATCGAG
>CAIYHO010000306.1 GCA_903925955.1 uncultured Chloroflexota bacterium | reverse complement strand
CGGCGCTGATCTCCACGGTGGAGCCGCTCTACACAATCCTCGCGGCCGGGATCATCCTGGGCGAGGTGCTGACGCTCCCGCAGTGGCTGGGCGCCGCGCTGATCATCGGCGGGGTGGTGCTGTCGCAGACGCGCGGCCGCGCGGGGCCCGCTCAGGCGACCGCCGCGGACACGCCCGAGCCCGTGCTCGCCCAGCCGCTGGCCGCCGCCGGCCACGACTGACCGCCGCTGAGGCCAACGAGTTGAGCGAGCCGAAGGTGGTCTACGAGGTGGTCGTGGCGGGGCGCACCGTGTACACGGTGTTCGCCAAGCTTCCCAACCCAGACGGGGACGCCCTCTGCGCCGCCGATCGCCATACGGAGACGCGGCAGCTCCTTGTGGAGGGCAATGCCAGCGTGGGACAGTTCTGGTGGTGCGCCTGCGGCCAGCGCCGCTGGCACGGTCTGGAGGCGCCCGGCCAGGAGACAGCCGTCCCGGCTGGCGACTACGAGCGCTGGCTCGCCGACTCACTCGCGACCCGCAGGGACTGAGCCGAGCCAAAACCAAACGCTCGCGCCGGGCGTATTCGCACGCAGGGACGCGCACTTGGCGTGCGTCCGCGTGCGGAGGCGGCCATGACGGGACGGACAGCGCGAGGCGCTCTTGGGCGGACGGTCATGAGCTTGGCCGTCTTGGCCGTGATTGCCCTGCCGCGAACGCCCGATCCCGCGCTGGCCGCCTCGGCCACCGTCACGATTGGCGACGTCCTGAGCCCCGCCGCTCTGGACGCGGCACCCGGCACCACCATCACCTGGACCAACACCAGTGGCACCCGCCACCGGATGCGCACCACGTCAGGCCCGGTGGAGTTCGATTCAGGCGATCTCGACCCCGGCCAGTCCTTCAGCGTCACGTTGACCACGCTTGGCACTTATCAGTACCGCGACGACCGGAACAAGACGCTGTCGAACTACTTTGGCTCCATCACCGTGGCCGTGTCCACCCCCGGGCCGTCCGCCACGCCCGGTCCCGGCGGGACGCCCGCGCCGCCGCCTAGCGACATCCTCATGGCCGGCCGCGCCTTCAGCCCGGCGACCGTCACGGTGGATGCCGGCACGGCCGTGCGCTGGCGGAACAACGACAGCCGCGAGCACACGGTGACATCGGGGTCGCAGGCGTTCGATTCGGGGATCATGGCCGTTGGCGCCACATTCACCCGCGTGTTCAGCACGCCCGGGACCTATAGCTACCTGTGCGCGATCCACCCCGACATGACCGGCACGATCGCCGTCCGAGGTCTTGGCGGGGCCACGCCGCCGCCACCTCCGCCGCCCACGCCCGCGCCTGTGCCCACGCCGGTTGTGCCGCCCGCGCCAGGCTCAGGCACCGTGTTGGCTGTGGACTTCGCCTTCAATCCCGCGGCGGTGGACGTGGTGGCCGGCACGACGGTCACCTGGAAGAACGGCGGCGCCGCGCTGCACACCGTGACCGCAAGCGACGGGTCGTTTGACTCGGGCCTCATTTCCGCCGGCGGCACCTTCGCGCGCAGGTTCAGCACGCCCGGCACATATCCGTACATCTGCGCGCTCCACCCGTCGATGTCGGGCGTGGTCCGCGTGTCCGGCGCCGATGGCGCAACCCCTCCCCCGCCCGTGCCTGCCACACCGCCGCCCACGTCGCCGCCGGTTGGCAGCGGCGAGCTGGAGCTGCGCGACTTCGCGTTCGTCCCGGCGTCCATCCGCGTGACCCCCGGGACCACGCTCACCTGGGTTAACACCGGCGCGGCGCCGCACACGGTGACGGACCGGGCGGGCACGTTTGACTCCGGGATCCTCCCCCGCGGCGGCCGTTGGTCGCGCAGCTTCCCCGCGAGCGGCACGTACCAGCTGCTCTGCGCCATCCATCCCGACATGCACGCAACCCTGGTGGTGGCCGATGTCGGCGCCACACCTGCGCCACCCGCCACGCCGCCACCGGTGACGACGCCGCCACCGGACTCGGGCAACGTCGCAATCCGGGACTTCGACTTTGCGCCGCAGGTGGTCCACGTCGCGGTGGGCACCACCGTGACCTGGGTAAACGGCGGCGTCGCCCCACACACCGTGACCGCGGCCGACGGGGCGTTTGACTCGGGCTTCCTCAACACGGGCGAGTCCTTCAGCCGCCAGTTCACCGCCGAGGGCGTGGTGGAGTACCTCTGCGCCATCCACCCGGCGATGATCGGCACCGTCGTGGTTGGGGCCGCGCCGGTTCCGGGATCCGGCGGCGGCGCGACCGCTTCGCCTCCCGTCACGGGCGG
>CAIYHO010000305.1 GCA_903925955.1 uncultured Chloroflexota bacterium | reverse complement strand
GAGGACCAAGCCGGGCTCCTCAACCGCCGGGCCCGTCCACGGGCCCGCCTCGTATGCGTCCAGATAGGTGCGCATCACCGGCAGGGGAGCGTCGTACTCGTGTCCGCGTGCATTGGCCGATGAGCGGTGTGAGACCCCGAGGCCCATCACGAACCGACCGTCCGCCAAGTCGTTAACCGTGCGCGCACCCGCTCGCGCTGCCATGGCGTCGCGTGCGTAGACCGTGGCCACGCCAAGCCCAAGGGTGATCCCAGACGTCACGCGCGCCAGCGAGCCAAGCAGCGCGAACGGCTCGCGTCCGGAGCCCTCGTTGATCCAGAACGCCGGAAAGCCAAGGTCTTCGACGGCGCGCGCAAAGGTGAGGACCTCCTGCGCGGGGATGCCGTCCAGCGCGGCCCAGATCCCAACCGGGCCGAGGGCTGTTCGCAGTGTGTCGTTCGTGCTCATTGTCGGGATCCCCGCTCCGCTTGACCGCCTTCCGCGTGGCGCCGGGTTTCGGCGGTCACGCGGAGCTGGGTGTTCTGCTGGCTACTTGGACTGGCTACTTGGACGGGATCTCGCCGGCCGGCACGATGGTGCAGTCCGGGAGGCTGCGCAGGAAGGCCTCAGGGCCGCCCGGCGAGTAGACCGCCAGGATGCGCAGGGGCTCCCACGTGGTGTTGATGGTGGAGTGGAAGGTGCCCTCGGGGATGAACGCCATGTCGCCTGCCTTGAGGTGGCGCATGACAGGGTTACCGCTGGCGTCCTCGACCATCTGGTCGCCCTCGCCGGAGATGAAGTAGAGGACCTCATCTGAGCCCGGGTGGTTGTGGCGGGCGTGGCCCTTGCCCGGATCGAGGATGACGACACCGCTTGCAAACCGGGTTGCCCCGGTCACGCGGACCTCGCTGAGCCACTTGATGGACCCCCAGTCGAAAACCTGCGTCTCGACATCGTCGGGGTGGATAAACCGAAGCTCTTCAGCCATGTCTACTCCTCAGCGCGGTTGGGTGTCTGATGGACCACCATGATCGATCATCGATGGTGCCCTCGCACGACGGGCGCGACACGGACGCCGGGCTTGAGCGATTTCGATGAGGCTGCAGGAAACGGCTTGACGACCGCATACGCTCGTCCATATTATCGCTAATCGATTATCGACGGACCCCGCCCGACACTCGTTTGACCTAGACTCGCAACCAATCCCGCCGCATGGCGGCCACGCAACCTGAGGGAGCACGCCCCTTGCCGAAAGCTCTGGTCGATTTCCTGACCGTGCTTCTGAACGGGGTCACGCTGGCCGCGCTGTACTTCGTTGTGGCCAGCGGTTTCACGCTGATCTTTGGCCTGATGCGCACCACAAACATGGCGCACGGATCGCTGTACATGCTTGGCGCCTACGCCGGCGTCAGCGCATACACCGCAACCGGGAACTGGATTGTCGCCCTTGTGGTTGGCTTTGCCGCGGTTGTTGTGGTGGGCGTGGTGATCCACCTCGGCCTGCTCTCGCGTATGGCGGGTCAGGACCTGCGCCAGGCGCTGGTGACGATCGGCCTCTCAATCATCATCGCGGACCTGCTCCTGGCCAAATATGGCGGCCTCACCTACCAGATAGAACCGCCATCCTTCGCAACGGGCTCCGTCGCCATCCCCTTTGTCGTCAACGGGACGTACTCGGCCTACCGCCTGTTCATGATTGTGGTGGCGGCCGCGGTCTACGCCGGGCTCTGGCTGGTTCTCAACCGCACACGGATTGGCTGGTATATCCGCGCCGGGATTGACGATCGGGACATGCTTTCAGCCCTGGGCGTGAACGTCTCTCGGGTCTTCCTCTTTGTCTTCGCCCTCGGTGCTGGTCTTGCGGGCCTGTCCGGGGTCATCGGGACAACGGCCCTCTCAATCTCGCCCAGTGAGGACGGGCGCTATCTGCTCAGCTCGCTGGTTGTCGTGATCGTGGGCGGCATGGGAAGCCTGAGCGGGGCGGTCATCGGAGCGCTGATCATCGGCCTCTCCGAGCAGATTGGTCTGTTCTACGCACCCACGTATTCAATCTTCATCACGTTTGTGATCATGGCCGCGGTCCTCGCGGTCCGGCCGCAGGGCCTGTTGGGTCGGCCGGCATGAGCTGGGTTCGCAGCCGCCAGGGCATCTTCACCGTCGTTGCCCTGCTGATCCTCGTCATCTACCCGCTCGTCATGCCCCGCTTCTGGGTGCTCTCCATCGGTTCCTACTCGATCATCCTGGGCATCGCCGCCCTGAGCCTCGTGTTCATGTCCGGCTATGGCGGCATGGTGTCGTTGGCCCAGGCCGCGCTTGCCGGGTTTGCGGCCTACATGCTTGCGCTGGCCACGCTGACGCCAAGCACCAACGCGACCGGTTCCGCCATTGGGTTTGCCCTCCCCGCGCTCGTGGGAGCGGTCGTCGCCGTCGTCCTGACAACCGGTCTGGGGGCGCTGTTTGGCGCCATTTCCGCCCGCTCGTACGGCACGTACTTCCTGATGCTCACGCTCGCACTAGCCGTGGGCTTCTTCTACATCGTCCTGCAGAACTACGACATCTTTGGCGGGCACATCGGATTTGCAGGGATCCTCGGCCCCACAGGCCAGCCCCGTGAGAATCCAGCGCTCTTCTATTACATCTGCTTGGCAACCGCAATCGCCGCCTACCTCGGTCTGCGCTACATCGTCAGATCGCAGCTTGGCCTGACCTTCCAGGGCGTTCGCGACAATCCGCGGCGCATGGCTGCGCTTGGCTACCGCGTCGCCGCGCACCGGATCGCGCTGTTTGCCATCGCGGGCTTCGTGGCCGGGCTCTCCGGCGTTCTGGGCGCGTGGTACCGCGGCAACGTCTCGCCGGGCATTGTTGACCTGTCCCGCACGATCGATGTCCTGATCGTGGCGGTGATTGGCGGTCTCGGCTATCCCATTGGCGCCTTCGTGGGAGCCGTGGTGTTCGTCCTGATGGACGTGTTCGCCAGCAGCATCTCGCTCTTTGGCTTCAGGTTTGACGAGCGGTTCAACACGCTCATCGGTGTGGGCTTCGTGGTGATTGTCCTCGTGGCGCCCGATGGCGTCGTTGGCCTCGTCAATCGCGCCTGGCAGTCGGCTACCCATCGCGGCGGCGGGCGGCGACGTGCGGTCGATCCCCTTGCTGCCGAGGCGGGCCTGCTGGCCGCGCCAGTAGCCACCACATCCATCGCCCCCAGCGATCCAGCTGGCGACGCCACACCCTCCAACCAGTAGCAGCAACAGGAGGAGCAAACGGAGCAGAACTAGGCTGAGAGCGCGCGTGGGGCCGCACTGTTTCCTGTGCGGTCATCGTCAAGAGGAGGACTGATGTTCGGAGCCAAGACGGGCCGCGGGCTCGTTGCACTTATGTTCGTCGCGTCGATCGCGGCCGGCGCTTGCGGCGGTTCGGGCGGTGGCGACAAGGTCATCAAGATCGGCGGCCTCGCCACGCTGGAGGGCCCGTTTGCGGTCCCCGGCCAGGACGGCTTCCGCGGCATCGAGCAGGCTCTTGCCAAGTACGGCAAGAAGCTCGCCAGCGGCAACTGGCAGATGGACGGCTACCAGATCCAGCTCATCAAAGAGGGATCTGACGCTACGCCCGCCGTTGCACTCGAGAAGGCCAAGAAGCTCATCGAGCAGGACAACGTTGACATCCTGATTGGCCCGCTCTCCGGTGACGAGGGCCTGGCTGTCAAGGACTACGCAAAGACCGTGCCGGACAAGACGTTCGTGAACGGCTCCTCGGCGGCACAGGACACCACGTTCCGCGACGCTGCCCCGAACTTCTTCCGCTTCTCGACGGACGGCGCCCAGTGGATGGCCGGCCTCGGCAAGTACGCCTTCACAACCAAGGGCTACAAGAACGTCGCGGTCGTGGCCGAGGACTACTCGTTCCCGTACACCCAGGTCGGCGGCTTCATGTACGAGTTCTGCGCGGCCGGCGGCCACGTGGTCCAGAAGAACTGGGTCCCGCTGGGCACCAAGGACTACAGCTCCGTCGTTTCCAACCTGCCCACCTCCGGCATCGACGCCATCTACGTCGCCCTCGGCGGCTCTGACGCGGTCAACTTCTTCACCCAGTACAACCAGGCCGGCGGCAAGGCCAAGTTCATCGGCGGCTCGATCACGGTCGACCAGTCGGTGCTCTCGGTGACCGGCTCCTTCAAGGACCAGCTCGCTGGCACAATCGCCGCCGGCCCCACGGCCGACAGCGCCACCAACCAGGAGTGGCTCGACTACGTCAAGGGGTACAAGGCCCAGTTCACCGACGGCCTGCCGTTCCCGGGCCTGTTCGCGCTGAGCTACTACAACGAGACGGTTGGCGTGCTTGAGGGCCTCAAGGCCGTCAAGGGCGATCTCTCCAACAAGCAGTCCGCCTTCATGGCGGCCCTCGCCAAGGTGGCCTTCGACGGCCCCACCGGCCACGTCTCCCTGGATGCCAATCGCCAGGCGATCAGCTCCAACTACGTGACCGAAGTCCAGAAGGGCGCCGACGGCAACCTTCAGAACGTCGTCATCTCCAAGGCCGACAACGTCGACCAGACCCTGGGCCTCGGGGCAACGAGCCCCTTCCTCGCCCAGCCGGTCAGCCGGGACTTCCCGAGCTGCCCATGACCTTTGGAACGGCAGCCGAAGTGTCTGCCCCCGCCCTGCGTCTGCAGGGTGTGGGGCGGCGCTTCGGCGCCCTCCAGGCGCTGCACGACGTCAGCATGGAGGTGGCCGCAGGCGAGCGTCGCGCGATCCTTGGCCCGAACGGGGCTGGCAAGACCACCCTGTTCAACGTGGTCGCGGGAGACTTTCTGCCCACCTCCGGCAGCGTCGAGCTGTTTGGGACAAACGTCACCAGCCTGACCCCGTACGCGAGGACAAGGCTTGGCGTCTGCCGGACCTACCAGACGTCGCAGCTGTTCATGGGCCTGACGGTGGCCCAGAGCCTCTTCCTCGCCATTCGCGGCGTCCAGAAGGGGCGGTTTGACCCGCGTAGACCCAAAGCTGATGACCCCGCTCGTATCCGCAGCACCGAGATTGCGGAGACCGTCGGCCTCGCCAGCGTTCTCCAGGCGCCCGTGGGCTCGCTGTCCCATGGCCAGCAGCGGCAGCTTGAGGTGGGCATGGCGCTTGCCGGCAACCCCCGCCTGCTGATGCTTGACGAGCCTGCCGCCGGGCTGTCGCGCAGCGAGCGGGTTGTCCTCACTGAACTTCTCCTGCGGTTGCCGCGCGACATCACCGTGATCTTGGTTGAGCACGACATGGACGTTGCGCTTGCCGTGGCGGATCGCGTGACGGTCATGGCGGAGGGGACGCCCATCGTCGAGGGGAACCCCAGCGAGATCCAGGCCAACCGCACCGTTCAGGACATCTATCTTGGGCATGCGGTGGGAGTGCACCATGGCTGAGCCAGTCGCCGCACCCGCGCCTGCACCCGATGGAGAGCCCGGCGCAGTCCCGGTCCTTGCCATCGCGGGCCTTGACGTCCGATACGGGCAGAGTCATGTCCTGCAGGGCGTGGATCTTGTGGTCAACCGGCGCCCGCTTTCGCTGATCGGGCGCAACGGCATGGGCAAGTCAACCCTCTGCAACGCCATCACCGGCCTGGTTCCGGCGTTTGGCGGCTCAATCAAGCTGTACGGGGATGAGCTCGTTGGCCTCAAGCCGCACGAGATCGCCCGCTCCGGCATCGGCTACGTCCCTCAGGGCCGCCGCGTCTTCGCGTCGCTGTCCGTTGAGGAGCACCTCAAGATGGTTGCCCGGCGTGGAAGCGACGGCTGGACCATCAAGAAGGTGTACGAGCTCTTTCCATCGCTGGAGGCCCGGCGCAAGAACGGCGGCACCCAGCTCTCCGGAGGCGAGCAGCAGATGCTCGCGATTGCCCGGGCGCTGTTGCTCAACCCGCGGCTCCTCATCATGGATGAGCCGTCCGAAGGCCTTGCGCCGATTGTTGTGGAGCACCTCGTGAAGACGCTTCACAACCTGGCCAGTGAAGGTGTTGCGCTGCTCGTTGTGGAGCAGAACCTCGGGGTCGCCCTGTCGATCTCTGAGCGGATTGCCATCATGGTCACCGGCCGCATCGCGCTGGAGACAACGGCACTGCAGCTTGCGGGCGACGAGGCTGCCCAGCGCCGATATCTGGGCGTCAGCACGCACATCGACACAGGCGTCGCCGAGACGGCCAAGCCCTAGCGGGCTTCTCTCCTGGCACTCGCTGCATTCCTCGGCGCCCTCGGATTCGATGGGCGCCGAGTACGACGTCCTCGCCCCCCTTCAGGAGATCCTCTGGCCGCGCATCTCTGTCGGTGCCGGGTTCGATGCCCTCGAGACGGCCGCGGCTGCAACCCGCATGCCGCTGCAAGGGATTGGGCCTGGGATTGGGCCTGCAGGTCCCGCACGTGGATCAGCCGCCACCGCCTGCTGGGGTCCCGTGCCTGCTGGGATCCCGCGGCGTACGGCGAGCGCGCGGTCCCGGAGATCCGCGTATCGGGTGTGGGTCGGGCCGCGACGGGACGCCCAGCCGCTGCACGCCGGCAGGCTGCACGCCGTACGGTGACGGTGCCGCGCCCGTCAATCTGCTGATTGTCTGCGCTTCCGGTCTCGGGTCTCTCCCGGCGGAGGACGCCCGGGGTTTGGTGCTGCGGCGGGCATAGAGAAGGGCCCTCCGCCGTTGGCGGAGGGCCCTTCTGGCTGATCTGGAGAGCGCCAGAGCGCTAGAGCACTACCAGCTGCACTTGTTTGGCGGAGTTGCCGGATCGCACTTCGCCTCGGTCTTGATCTGGTCGATGATCGCGAGACCCTTCGTGGCGTCGAGGAGTACCGGCTCGCCGGTTGTCCCGTCCGCCTTGAACGGAATGTAGGCCGGGGTGACGGCGTTGACGCCACCATCGGTGTACAGCCCGGGGCCCGTGACGCCCTCGTAGTTGATGTCCTTGCCGGCGCGGATCAGCTTGAGGCAGTCTGCGTACGTGTAGCAGACCTCGCCCGGAGCGTCGCCCACCTTGAGCATCGCGGGCACCCATGCGCTCGCCTTGTAGGAGCCGGCCATCTCGACCGCCAGGGCGGTCTGGACCATGAGGTCGTAGGTGGAGAAGGCGTACTGGCCGCTGGCGTCGTATGCCTTATCGGTCTGGGCGTCCCAGAGCGGCTGGAAGAAGGCCCATGCGGGGGTTGTCTTGTTGGGGGCGAATGACGGGAAGCCAATGCCCTTCTGCGAGGCGATCGGCGCGGTGCCGAGCGTCTTCATGAACTCGGCCTCGGCCCATCCGGTCTCGCCAACCCAGTTGAGCGAGAGGCCGGCCTCAGCCGCAGCCTTGATGATCGAGGCAGACTCGGTGGACCCCGCCTGCACGATGACGGCATCGGGCTTCAGGCTGGCGATCTTCTGGGCCTCTGCGCGGTAGGAGGGCTGTGTGGGCTGGACATCGAGGCGGGCCAGCACATTGAGGCCCAGGATGGCGGCAGCCTTCTCGGCTGCGTCTGCGGCCAACTGGAAGCCTTCAACCTGCGTGGCGAAGATCACGATGTTCTTCGCGCCGATTGACTCTGCGTACAGGCTCCCGTAGGTCCCCAGCGCCTGGTCCAGGCCCTGCGCACGGAAGATCGGCTCCGCCGCCTTGCCGCCGAGGTTGCCCGGGATGGCGCCGCCGTGCACGGACGGCACGATCGGCGAGTCATTCTCCTGCCACCACTCCATCATGTAGTCGCGGTAGGTTCGGTACTGGTGGGCGATGCTCACCAGGATCTCAGCCTTGTGCTGCTCGATGCAGATCTTGGCGGCCTGGCCCTCGCGGTCGTCACCGATGTCCTCGGAGATCAACTGCCAGGAACGACCGAGCGGCGGGTCGAGGTTGATGACCTCGTCGATCGGGAAGCGCACATCGTTTGTCAGCGCCTTCCCGTACGGGGCGAACGAGCCCGTGTAGTAGGCGAGCTCGCAGACGGTGACCTTCGCGGTCGTCGCGGGCGTTGCTGCCGTGCTGGGGGCGGCGGTTGCTGCGGCTGTGGGGCCGGCTGTGGGGGCGGCTGTGGGGGCGCTGGTGGCCGTTGCGCCACATCCCCCCGCGAGCAGGGAGATCACCGCGACCGCGACCACCGCGCGGCCTGACGTGCTTGTACCAAACTTCATTGCCTTCTCCTCGTTGCGCTTGACCCTAACCGTGGGTCGTCAGATCCGGTAGCCCTCCTTGAGCTGCTGGGTTGTCACCTCGGCGGCGTCTTGCGCCGCAAACGCCTGGCCGAGACTCAGGACCATGACCCGGTCGGCGACCTCAAGCGCTTTGGTTGCGTTCTGCTCAGCGAGAACGATGGCGACGCCTCGTGTCTCGTGGATCTCCTTGATCTTGTCGAAGAACAGGTCCACGTAGAGCGGCGAGAGACCTGCCGTGGGCTCGTCGAGGAGCAGCAGCTTGGGGTCCTGCATCAGGGCTCGGCCGCACGCCACCATGCGTGACTCGCCACCGCTGAGCGTCCCCGCAGTCTGTGCCTGCAGCTTCCGCAGGACCGGAAACAGGTCGAAGACCTCCGCAATCCGCTCTTCCCGCGAGCGCTGGCCGATCATGCCCCCGATCTTGAGGTTCTCAAGGACGGTGAGGTCGGCAAACGTGCCGCTCTCCTGAGGCACATAGCCGATACCCCGGGCGGCCGTCCGGTAGGGCGCCAGCGCCGAGACGTCTTCGCCCTGGAACCGGATCGTCCCGGCCGTGAGCGGGATGAGACGCGCCAGCGTCGCGAGCAGCGTGGTCTTTCCGGCGCCGTTGGCGCCGAGCACCGTGAAGATCTCGTTGCGGACGGTGAAGTCGAGGTCTTTGAGAACGGTGACCCCGTGGTAGCCGCTGCGCAGACCCGCAACCTCGAGGACGGCAGGTAGGGCCTCCTCAGACATGGCCCTCTCCCAGGTACTTCTCGACGACGGTCCGGTGGCTGCGGATCGATTGCGGGTCGCCCCGCAGGATCACGCTGCCCTCGGCCATGAACAGGACCTCATCGCAGAGGTTCCAGATGACGTTGAGGTCGTGCTCCACGATCACCACCGAGGTGCCCGCGGCGGCCAACTCCCTCACCACCACCATCACCTTGTCGGTGAGGTCTTCCGGCAGACCGGCAGTGGGCTCATCGAGCAGGAGGAACGTTGGCTTCAGGAGCAGGCATCGGACGATGTCGAGCAGCTTCTTCTCGCCGGCCGACAGCGCGAATGCGGTGGGGTCCGCAAACCCGAAGAAGTCCAGGTAATGGCGGATCTCATCCTTGTGGCGCCTGTACACCGTCTTCTCGCTGAAGATGCGGTGGGGCTGCTCGTATGTGCCCTCAGCGGCGGCGAGCAGGAGCGAGTCCAGGACGGTCAGCCGGTCGAAGTCCATGATCACCTGGTTGGACTTCACCACCCCGTGGTGCGCCATCCGGTTGCTGGACTGGCTTGAGAGCACCACCTCGCCACCCGTTGGGGGTAGCAGGGAGATCGTTCCGCGATCCAGCGCGGTGGAGTGCATGATCAGGCGCATCAGGGTTGTCTTGCCCGCGCCGTTTGGCCCAATCAGGCCTTCGATGGGGCTGGCGCCAAGGACGGTGTCGTCGATGTTCACGACAACCCGCCCGGCGTAGCTCTTGACGACTCCCTGGATACGGATTTGCGGACGGGCCGGGGCCACGGCGCTCACGGTGTCAGCGACCATGGATCTTCCTCATCAGTGAGTCGCGGCGCATGTCGCCGAGGATCCCGTATGGCCGGAACAGCAGGACGATGATCAGCGTGAGCCCGAAGATGGCCTCCCGCATGACCGGGATTGCCTGCGTGTACCACTCACGGGGGAGCGGCAGGTAGGACTGGATCACGATGTCAAACACGCCGACGGTCAGGAAGACGCCAACCACGGCTCCCCAGACCCGTGCCGTGCCACCCAGGATCAGGCCCGCCATCGCGGCCAAGGTGATGTCGATCCCAAGGTTGCCGATGTCGAGGAAGCGCACCATGACCCCGTTCATGGCCCCCAGGAGGCCCATGGCCGCCGAGGCGATGACAAACAGCCACAGCTTCGTGCGAGAGGTGGACTTGCCGAGGCTGCGCGCGAGCCGTTCGTTGGCGCCCACCGCGATCAGGTGGCGCCCATAGGGTGAGCGGTGGACCCGCCAGACGTAGAAGAGGATGCCCGCGACCACGGCCATGGTGAAGCCAAGCCAGAGGAGCTCGTTGTCCTTCACCTTGCCGATGTCAAACGGGAAGTCGAGGCCACCCATGCCTCGAGCGCCACCGGTGATGTCGTCCTGTGCCGTTGCCACAAGCTGCACGGCAGTGGCGAAGCCCAGAGTGACCACAAGCACGCCATCGGTATCGAGGTCTGCGATCAGCCATCCGACGAGGAGCCCGGCGAGGCCAGAGGCGATCGTTGCGATCGCGGCGCAGACAAGGAACTGGTAGGGATCGCCAAACGACCAGTCCACCTTGACGTACAGCACGCCGAAGACGTACATGCCAATCCCCCAGAACCCAACCACGCCAAAGTTGGCGATGCGGGTCAGGCCCAGCTGGAGGTGGAGCAGCAACGCGAGGCCGGTCACCATCACGACGCTGAACAGCCCCGTGATCAGAAAGGAGTCGAGGAAGTCGAAGGTCATCGCGCTACACCTTTGCCGTTTCGGCGAGCCGCGAGCCGCGCACCTTCAGGATCACAATGAAGATGACGATCAGCACCAGCTGCGCATACAGCGCCTGGTCAAACTGCAGGGCCATGGCAACCAGCGCCACGCTTGTGCATATCCCGACGGCGATGACGCCGCCCAGGCCCCAGTTCCTGCCGACGAGCGCCACCATCAGGATGAGGAGGAACTGGCGCCAGCCGAGCAGCGGCGAGACGGACGTTCCAACGCCGTAGAACGCGCCTGCCATCCCTCCGGCAACGCCGGCAATGGCCCAGACCAGCATGGTGACGGCCAATGGCCGGATCCCGCTGACTTTCGCCAACGCCTCGTCGCTTGCGAGGGCCCGCATCTGGAGGCCGTAGCTGGTCCGCTGGATGAAGAGCCAGAGCAGCAGGGAGATCACCGCCACGCTTGCAAGGGCGAGCAGGCGGAAGGACGTCACCCCGACGCCGAAGAGCATGATCGTGTCGGGTGGCGGAACGTCGAAGAACCGTTCTGGGTATCCGAAGACGAACTGCAGGGCGTGGCGCAGGAAGATCGACAGCCCGAACGAGATGATGATCATCTCAAGCCCGCCAACGTTGCGGCGCTTGGCCGGCCGGAACAGCACGAGGTACGTGACAAGGCTGACGACGCCCGCCAGCAGTCCCGCGGGGATCAGGACGGTGTAGAAGTCGAGGCCGTACGTGGTATTGAGCCACATCCCGAAGTACGCCCCGAGAGTGATGGTCTCGGAATACGCAACATTGATCAGGCCTGTGAGCTTGTACAGCAGGGCAAAGCCGATGGCGGCGAGGACCAGGGGCGCGTTCTCGGTCAGGCCGATCACGAGGGACTGCAGGATGAAGTCCATCAGGTGTTACGCCGCGGTTCACTCGGGGTGGACGGGCAATTTGCGCCGCCGCCCTCCGGCCAGTGTTGAGTGCCCACCAGGGCCGCCCGTCTGGTCATTGACTGTCCTCATGCGTTGACGTGGAACCGCTCGCCGTGGGTGACCGCCAGTCGCTGGCGAGCCTCGCTACCGTTCCGCAACCTTGTCGCATCCGCGGCGCTACTTAGATGATCGATTATCGACGATACACCGGTGTTAGGGTCACTGCAAGGGAGGTTCGGCCTACCCGAAAGGCCCGTAGCGTTGGAGGATCAATGGCCACACATCCGGGCGCCAACATGCCCCAGGGGTCGCGGGGCATGCTCAAAGTGCTGGCTGCGGCCGGCGCATTGGGGACGCTTGGTCCGGTAGCGGCGCTGGCCTACAGCCAAGGGGTAGGCCCTGCGACCTTCAGCGCAATCCGCGCGGGGATCGGGGCCACGATCTTTGGTGCGCTGCTGCTGGCCCGCCTCCAGCCCTCGGTGAGCCTTACGCGACTGGCGCCTCGGCAGCGTGCCACGCTCGTGGCAGCCGCTCTGATCAACGGGGCCACCAACCTCGTCCTGTTCTTCGCCTTCGGGGCAATGGCTGTCGGGCTGGTGATGGCCGTCTACTACTTGTACCCGGTGTTTGTCGCGCTGCTGTCGGCCGTCCTTGGCCGCGAGCGACTAACGCCCGTGCGCATTGGTGCACTCGCCATTGCCTGCGCTGGGCTTGTGCTTGTGCTTGGCAGCCAGCTGGCGCCCGGTGCGCACGCCACGTTTGGGGGCGTCGCGCTTGCCGCCGCCGCCGCTCTCTGCCAGGCGATCTACCTGACGGTCATCCGCGGAGGGTTCGATGACGTCCCCGGCGTCCAGGCCACCACCGTGGTCCTCCTTGGCGGCCTCGCGGTCTCCGGTCTGGCCGCGCTCCTGCTGGAGGGGGCCGGTGGCGTTGCGGAATGGATCGTCTCGCCCACCGCGTGGATTGCGTTTGCATGTGCCGGGACGGTTGGCGCGCTGCCAAAGGTGTGGGTGATGGGCGGTGTGCGCGCAATCGGCAGCGCCCGCGCAGCGCTTGTCCTGCTTACTGAGCCGGTTGTGGCCGTGGTGGTGGCTGCGCTTGTCCTGGGCCAGCGCCTGACCGCCGGGGAGTTGGCCGGCGGCGCCGCCATCCTGCTCGCCGTCATGCTTGTCCGGCGCAGTGGCGCAGTGGCGGCGAGGTTGCCGGACGCGTCACCGTCGCTCGGGTAGGCCCGGCGCAGGCAGGGGCACATCACTCCGCTCGGACCATCAGGATCGCGCCTGAATCGCCTTGACTAGTGGGGGATATCGGGCCTACTGTTTGCAACAATCGATTATCGATCCATCAGGGCGCGGATGGCGTGGCGCGGGAAAGCTCCGCTGCCAAACCTCCCATGTGGAGGGGTCTGAGTCCGGGCGCTGGTGCTGGGCAGCCTTGCGGGCGGATTGGTGAGATCTGCACCGCGACAGCGGAGGTGAAGCGGGAAAACAGCACGCTGGGCCACACGGGCCCGGTTGCCGGCGTTGCGGCGCTGCTTGGCGCCCGCAGTGACGGCGGTGTCCGGTTCCTCGGCGCAACAGCGAACGGCCGGTTCTTGATCGGGGTCGCCTCGACGGCGAACACGGGCAGTTCCGGAGATCTCGAAGACCTCGTCGGATGTCATGCATTCCCGGTGCCAGACCGGGCAAGGAGGAAGCACCGTGCCCCTGAAGGAAGAAGTCCTGGGCCAGTTCCTCGGGGACGCGTCGTTCCCGGTGGAGTGGGTCTCCGAGACCGAGAAGGACCTGTTCTGGGTCTACGACGACCTGCACTGCCCCAAGCCCCTGTCCCCCATGTACGAGGACATCGGCGGCTGGTGGCTGTCCTGCGATCACATGTTCCGCCGCTTTGGCACGCCGTTTGCGTCGGACTGGATCTACAAGAACATCAACGGCTACCTGTACACCGCCGCCATCCCGGCTGAGGCCGGCGTTGACGTCGCGACGCAGGAGTACAACTACACCACCCACCCGATCGTCCCCGAGGACAACGCGTACGCCGGCAAGATCGGCGCCTACCTCGGCACGGTTCTGCCCGTGTACGGCCTGAAGTTCACGGACTGGTGGAAGAGCCGCTTCGTTCCCGAGATGCAGCGGAACTTCGACTACATCGAGGGCATGCTGGACCAGAAGGACCAGCTCTCCCTGGCCGAGGTGGCCGTCCTGCTTGAGGACGCCATCGACATGCACGATCGGCATTGGAAGATCCATTGGATGCTGAACTTCGCGCAGCTCAGCGCGACGCTCAACCTCCGGGCGGTCATGGAGAAGACCCACGGCAAGGTGGACGAGGCCCTGCTTGGCCGACTCCAGAACTCCGCCAACGACCGCAACTGGGACAAGATCAAGGCCCTGTGGGAAGCCAAGGAAGAGGTCAAGGCAGACGCTGAGCTTGCCGCGATGTTTGCCGCCACCTCCGGCGCCGAGATTGTGCCCGCGCTCAAGGCGAGCGCCCGCGGCCGCCGCTTCATCGACGAGCGGGTTGTGCCGTACCAGAAGGAGTTCGGCTGGCACGCCGTCTGGAGCCACGAGTTCATCTTCCCGAGCTTCCGCGAGGACATGGTCCCGGTTGTCCAGCTTGTGCGCGACCAGTTCGCGTCCGACTACGACTACCCCGCCCGCATCGCCACCCTTGCAGCGGACATCGCCGCTGCGGCGAAGGAGATCCTCAACGGGCTGTCAGGCGAGGCGCTCGAAGAGATGCGCGCCGCTAACGACATCAACCTCAAGATGGCCCCGCTCACGCCGGACCATCACTTCTACATCGACCAGGGCGCCAACGCCCACGTCCGCCTCGTGCTTGTCGCCGTTGGCGAGAAGCTTGTGGACATGGGTGTCCTCGACGCTCCGGACGACGTGATCCTGTTCCGCTACAACGACCTGCGCGCCTTCATCGGCAACCCGGCCAGCATGGACGGACGGGCAATCGTGGCCGCAGCCAAGGCCAAGCGCGCCGCGGCCGAGAAGATCCAGCCCAAGGACTGGGTTGGCACGGTCACCGCAACGCAGCTTGCGTTCCCGTACCTCAACCTCTGGGGCTTCCCGGACAAGTTCACCCGCTCTTCGGTGCAGGTGGCAGGCCAGGTCAAGGGCATCGCGGGCTCCCCGGGCGTGGTTGAGGGTGTGGCGCGCGTCGTCATGTCCGAGGCCGAGTTTGACAGCCTGCTTGAAGGCGAGATCCTCGTCTGCCAGATGACCAACCCGGCCTGGCAGGTCCTCTACGGCAAGATCTCCGCGGTTGTCACGGACGCCGGCGGAACCGTCTCGCACCCGGCCGTCCTGGCCCGCGAGTACGAGATCCCGGCCGTGGTGGGAACCTCGGTGGGCACCTCAACCATCAAGACCGGTGACCGCCTCCGCGTGAACGGCACCACCGGCATCGTGGAAATCCTGTAACCGGCGCTCCGCGCCCGTTACAGCGCCTAAGCCGAAGGAAACCAGGATGGCCGTAGAGAGCACCATCTCCCGCGCCGTCCTGAGCGACACCGTCAAGGACCGCCTCCTAGAGGCGATCCTTGACGGCCGCTACCCGCCCGGGTCCCGGATTGTCGAATCGCGCGCCGCGCGCGAGTTCGGCACGAGCCAGGCCCCGGTGCGGGAGGCCCTCCGCGACCTCGAGGCGCTTGGGGTTGTGGAGATCACCCCATTCCGTGGCGCACGTGTCCGCCGCCCGTCGCGAGACGAGCTGCTGGAGGCGTACGTTGTCAGGTCCGAGCTTGAGGCCCTCGTCGTCCGGCTGGCAACCCCTTGCCTGACCGACGAGGACATCGAGCACTTGGCAGGCTTCCTCAACGAGATGCACCGCGCAGCAGACGCGGGGGATCTGATTGGCGAAGCCTCAGCCGACGCGGCCTTCCACGGCCTCATCGTTGACCTGTCCGGCAACAGCACGCTCAAGCGCGTCTGGGGCATGCTGGAGCCGTACTCCCGCACGTACATCACCATCGCGGTCCCCGGTGCGGACCGCAGTCGCATCGCCGGGCTCCACAGCCCGGTACTCGACGCACTCCGGTCACGGGACGGCCCACGAGCCGAGGCGGCGATCCGCGACCACTTCAGCGACGCGAAGATGATGATGGCCAGTCTCTGGCCCGAATCGGCAGACGACGCCAGCAGCGCTGACAACGCTGCGGACCCGCCCACCACAGGCGCGCGACCCGCGCGCACTGCACCTGTGCCGCCCCCGGCACGAGCCAGCGAAGGGAAACCATGAACGCCAAGCCGCAACTGACCGAGGAGTTCTCGGCGGGCACCGCCCGCCTCCGCGTTGACGTCTACGGGGGCGAGCCGCGCCACCACGTGCTCGACGACCTCACGTTCCTCAACTATCGCCTCGCGGATGTGAAGATCTCGCCGGTTGTGACCCTCGCGGGCCCAGACATCATCTGGAACCAGGATGGCGAGAAGTCGGTCCGCTATGACGGCCACGCGGTGACGTTCACCGGCGCCTGGCCGGCCGGCCCCATCCAGAAGGTGATTGTCGCCATCCTGTCGCTGCGGATGGAAGCCGAGGGCATGCACCCGTCCCACAGCGCGGCGGTTCACTACCGCGGCAAGACGCTGCTCTTCCTGGGCGGCGAATCCAACCACGGCAAGAGCATGGGCCTCATCGAGGCCGGCGTTCGCGGCGCCCTCCAGGTTGCGTCTGAGACCACGGTCATCAGCGAGGACGGCCACGCCGTCGCGGGATCAGTGGACACGTTCCTCGTCAAGCGGACCGAGGGCACTGAGCGGTCCGACAAGGCGTCCCCCAACAAGGGCGTTGAGAAGTTCTGGGGTCCAATCATGCCCACCTGGGGCATGTACGAGGGCACGCCGAACATCGACATCGTCATCGTCCCGGCGATCGATGGCAACTTCGACCCGGCGACCAACGCGCTTATCCCGTTTGAGCGCCAGTTCCAGATGCTGCACTCGCTCCAGAACTACTTCCTCACCAACGAACTCCTGGCCCCGGGCCACGTGATGCCGATGGTGGACAACGACGAGCTCCGGGCCAAGCGGGCAGACTTTGTCAACCGGTTCTGCGAGCGGCCGTTCTTCTTCATCCGGGCGGCCAACCCGCAGGTTCTCCTTGACGAGGTTGACAAGATCCTCTAGCGAAAGAAGACGTCGGCACGATGCACGCGTTTGCCTACGTTCGACCGGCGACGGTCGCCGAGGCGGTGGCCATTCTTCTGGCCCACGGTCCCGACGCCCGCGTTCTTGCCGGTGGGACGGACCTGGTTATTCGTCTCCGCGACGGCTCAGCGAAGCCGTCCGTCGTGGTGGACCTCAAGCGGATCGCCGAGCTTCGGCCTGGGATCCGCGAAGAGGACGGCCATCTGGTCATCTCCGCCACCACGGTGATGACCGACGTCGCTGCCGATCCGCTGATCCGGCGCTACGCCTCCGCGCTTGCGGAGGCCGCGTCGGTGGTGGGTTCCGTGCAGATCCGGAACCGGGCAACGCTTGCCGGCAACATCTGTAACGCATCGCCCGCCGCAGACACGGCGCCGTCACTCCTTGTGTACGGCGCTGTTGTTGTGGCGCAGGGACCCGACGGCACCCGGCGGATCCCCATTGACGAGTTCTTTGTGCGCTCGGGCGTGACAACGCTTGCCCGAGGCGAGCTGGTCACGGCCATCGAGTTGCCAGTCCCGACAGGTCGGCGGGGTGCGATGCACCAGCGCCGTACCCGCAGGCGCGGTCACGATCTCGCTTCGGTCACCGTGTCCTGCTGTGTGGATGAGGCGGGGATGACCCGGCTTGCCTACGGCAGCGTGGGGCCCAGGCCTGTTGTCTACGCCGACGCGACCGGCGTGCTCGCCGATCCATCGGCGGACCGCGAGGCCCGGCTGGCCATCCTCGAGGCGATGTTTGCGGGCGCCAGCCCGTCGCCGCGTTCGATGCGCGCCAGCCCCGAATACCGCTTGGCCATGCTCCGCGTCCTGGGCGCGCGCGCGCTCCAAGGGGCAATCGACCGACTCCACGCAGATGGCGACTGACATGACCAACCTCGGACACATCGACCTCACCGTCAACGGGCGCCACCGGGCGCTTGACGTGGCCGTCCACCACAGCCTGCTTGACGTCTTGCGCGACGACCTTCGCCTGACCGGCACCAAGGAGTGCTGTCTGGTGGGCGAGTGCGGGGCGTGCACGGTGATCATGGACGGGCGGACCGTGGACTCCTGCCTTGTTCTGGCGGTGGAGGCGGACGGCGCCCAGATCACCACCGTCGAGGGTCTTGCCACAGACAGCGGGCTGAGCACGCTCCAGCAGGCGTTCCTGGACAAGGGCGCTGCGCAGTGCGGGTTCTGCATCCCGGGCCAGCTGCTGTCCGCGGAGGCGTTCCTGCGCGAGACACCGCATCCAACGCGGGAGGCCGCCGAGGAGGCGATTGCCGGCAACCTGTGCCGGTGCGCAGGCTACGAGCAGATCCTTGACGCCATCATGGCCACAGCTGAGGCGGGCCAGCAATGAGCGCCCCGATCATCGGAAGCTCGCCCAACCGCGTTGGCGGCATCGCGCGTGTGACCGGACAGCACGAGTACGTTGCGGACATCCTTGTGGCGGACGCCCTCGAGGCGAAGTTCGTCACCATTGACTGCGCCCATGCACGAATCATCTCGGTTGACGCGTCTGCGGCACTCGCGCTGCCGGGCGTCCTGGCGGTGATGACGGCGGCCGACATGCCGCAGCCGGTGCCCAGATTTGGCCCTCAACTGGAGGACCGGCCGGTCATCGCGGTTGGCGAGACGAAGTACCACGGCGATCCTGTGGCCATCGTGGTGGCCGAGACGCGGGATCTCGCCATGCAGGCAGCCGCCCTGGTCCACGTTGAGTACGAGGAGCTGCCCGCAGTCTTCACGCTGGCAGGGGCGCTGGATCCATCGGCGCCGCTGGTGCAGGACCCGTCGCTCCGTCCCAAGGACCGTTTCGCCTCCACCAATGTGCTCCGCGAGCACCCCATCGGCTGGGGCGATGTTGACGCGGCAACCGCCGATGTCGTGGTTGAGCACACCTACACCTTCCCGATGGTCACCCACTTCGCCATCGAGCCCCACGCCTACATGGCGGCCCCGGACGGCGACGGGATTGCCGTCTGGAGCACCATCCAGCATCCCAACTGGCTCCAGAAGGTCATCGCGCAGGTCCTCCACATGCCGCTCGCCAAGGTGCGCGTGTTCGCCCCGGATCCGGGAGGCGGCTTTGGCGGCAAGCAGCACGCCAAGTACGAGCCGCTGGTTGCGCTTGCGGCGATGCATATTGGCCGTCCTGTGCGCCTCGTCCTCACCCTTGAGGAGACGTTTCAGGCGGTACGCCGCGCATCAGCGGAGGTCCGCGTCCGGACCGGTGTCAACCGCGACGGCAGCCTGGTGTTTGAGGACATCGTGGCTGACTACCTGATTGGCGCCTATGCGGACATCGCGGACCGCGTGGTTGGCAAGGGCAGCTACCCGGCCGCTGGCCCCTACAACGTTCCCAACGTGCGGATCATGGCCCGAAGCGTGCTGTCGCACACCATGCCGTCAACCGCGTTCCGCGGCTTTGGCAACCCCCAGGTGAACTGGGCGGTCGAATCAAACCTTGACGAGGCGGCCAGGGCCATCGGCATGGACCGGCTGCAGATCCGCCTGCACAACCTTGCCCGCAAGGGCGACGCGTTTATCCCCTTCGACACCCCGGCTGACGGCCACTGGGAGCAGACCGTCCTGCGTGCCGCCGAATTGATCGGCTGGGACTCGCCGCTGCCCGAGGGCCGTGGCCGCGGCATTGCGCTGGGCGTCAAGTCCGGCCCCACAACCGGGCTCTCCTACTCCACGGTCAGGCTTCTCGGCGACGGCAGCGTTGTGGTCTTTGCCGGCACCTCCGATATGGGGCAGGGCGCGCGCACTGTCTTTGCCCAGATCGCCGCGCAGGAGCTTGGGGCGCCGCTTGGCTGGGTCGCCGTGGTCATGGGCGACACGGCTGTGGTCCCGTATGACCAGCAGACGTCCGCCAGCCGTTCCACGGTGTTGATGGGCAACTCTGTGCTGCAGGCGTGCCGTTCTATCCAGAAGCAGCTCTCCGCGATGGCCGCGCGTCTCCACGGTCTGGACGAGGCCCAGGTCACGATGGACCGGGGCGTGATCCACCTGCCCGATCGAGACCTGACCGTCCTTGACGTGCTGGTTCCTGGGTTGGGCCGTCTTGGCGGCGAGTTGACCGGCAACGGCGAGGTCCGCAAGGACGCAGACCCCACCCACCCGCTCTCCGGCGCCCCCGCGTTCTTTGAATTCAACTGCACGGCAATCGAAGTGGATGTTGACCGCGAGACCGGCGACATCACCATTGCGCGGCACGTGACGGTGTCTGACGTGGGCAAGTCCCTCAACCCGCTCCAAGTCCGGATGCAGGACGAGGGCGCAGCAATCCAGGGCTTGGGCCACACCCTTATGGAGCACTACATCTGGGACGAGAAGGGGCGACTCCGCAATCCCGGCGCAATTGACTACCGGATCCCCACCAGCATGGACCTTCCGCTCGAGTTGATTGGCGCCACCATTGAGAACGAGGACGGGCCCGGCCCGTACGGTTCCAAGGGCATGAGCGAAGGCGCGCTGCTCTGCATCTCGTCGGCGGTTGGCGCCGCCGTCCGGGATGCCATCGGCGTGCCGATGCGGGATCTGCCGCTGACCCCGGAGCGCGTTTGGCGAGCGCTGCAAGAGCCATCAAGTTGAGCGCGAATGAGGCTGCACCCATGCCGTTGAACACCGAGATTGGCCCGGTTGGCGCCATGCCCGCCGAGCAGCTTGTGCGGGCCGCCGGACTCGTCCGTGAAGGGCGCATGATCTCGCTTGCCGCTGCGCGCTTCCCGGGCATGCCGCTCTTCCCCGGGCACCCGCCGTTTCAGGTGCTCAACTACCGCACACCGCGCGGCATCCGCGTCGCCGGGGCCAAGCCCTGGGGCCCGGTCAATGACGCCGGGCTTGGGTACATGGCGGAGTACGTCATGGCCACGTCGCACTCGGGCGCCCACATGGACGCCTTGGCCCACATGACCATCGGCGACGACATGCACTGGTACGGCGGCGGCGATGCCGACTCCCACCTCACGGACTTTGGACCCGTGCACGGCGACGCCTCGAAGATGCCGCCCTTCTTCACCCGCGGTGTGCTGCTTGATGTCCCGGCGTTCCGCGGCGTGGACTGTCTGCCGGCGGGCTCGCCGATTGACGCGGCGGAGATGGAGGCGGTCTGCCAGGCGCAGGGCGTGACCGTCAAGCCGTGGGACGTCGTCTTGATCCGGACGGGCTACATGAGCCTGTGGCCTGACGCTGAGGCGATGGCGCGCCACAAGACTCCTGGGCCCGACGTGTCGGCAGCGCGGTGGCTCCTCGAGCGCGGCGTCATTGCAACGGGGACCGATACCGAAACCTACGAGGTTCAGCCGGCGCCAGACCCTGGACCCACGGGGAACCCACAGCCGGTGCACACGGCGCTGCTGATTGAGAACGGCGTCTACATCATGGAGAGCCTGGATCTGGAGGAGGTCGCACGACAGCGCGTGTACGAGTTCCTGTTTGTTGCGCTGCCGGTCAAGATCCGTGGCGCCACTGGGTCCATGATTGATCCGGTCGCCGTCGTCTGATTGTCTTGCCGGCGGCGTGACCATGGGGCTGCCCGCCCCGCACAACTGGCACAGGCCGCACAAGCCCAGAAGGCATCATCAAGCACCAAACTGGCCAATCAACCGCAGGTCGTGGAGGCGCACATGTCCGGAACGATCCTCATCATCGGCACGCTCGACACCAAGGGCGCTGAGTTCGCCTATGTCCGCGACCTGATCCAGGCGCGCGGCCATGCGACGCTCGTGATGGACGCTGGCACCTCAGAGCCGCAGTGGGCGGCGGACATCAGTGCCGAACGTGTTGCGGCGGCCGGCGGCGGCAACCTTGCCGCTCTGCGCGCAGCGCACGACCGCGCCGACGCCCTCGACGTCATGTGCCGGGGCGCCAAAGCCGTGGCCATCGAGCTCCTGGCGGAAGGCCGGATCGATGGCGTCATCAGCCTTGGCGGATCGGGCGGGACGGCAATTGCCACCAGCGCCATGCGTGCGCTGCCGGTGGGCATGCCCAAGATCATGGTCTCCACGATGGCGTCGGGCGACACATCGGTCTACGTCGACGTGAAGGACATCACGATGATGTATTCCGTTGTGGACGTTGCCGGGCTCAACCGGCTCTCGCGGCGGATCCTCGCAAACGCGGCAGGTGCTGTGTGCGGCGCCGTCGAGCAGGAGATCCCGGCGGCCGAAGACAAGCCGCTCATCTCTGCCACGATGTTTGGCGTCACGACGCCGTGCGTCACGCGTGTGCGGGAGACGCTTGAGGCCAAGGGCTTTGAGGTCCTCGTCTTCCACGCAACCGGCAGCGGCGGCCGGGCCATGGAGGCCCTCATCTCTGACGGCTTCATCGTTGGCGTTGCCGATGTCACCACCACCGAGTGGTGCGACGAGCTGATTGGCGGCGTCCTCTCCGCCGGCCCTGACCGTCTTGACGCAGCCGGCAAGGCCGGGATCCCGCAAGTGGTCTCGGTTGGCGCCCTGGACATGTGCAACTGGGGCCCGATCGACTCGATCCCGGCCAAGTTCAAGGACCGCAACCTCTACAAGCACAACCCCCAGGTCACGCTCATGCGGACCACGCCCGAGGAGAACGCAGAGCTTGGCAAGATCATCGCGGCCAAGCTGAATGCCGCCACGGGTCCCACCGCGCTCTACCTGCCGCTCAAGGGCGTCAGCATGATTGACGTTGAGGGCGCGCCGTTCTGGTCGCCCGAGGCGGACAAGGCGCTCTTTGACGCCATCCGCGCCAACGTGGACCGCTCAAAGGTTGAGCTTGTTGAGTTGGACCTGGACGTCAACGACCCGGCGTTCTCGGACGCGATGACAACGCGTCTCCTCGAGATGCTTGCCGCCCGCTGACCCACCGGGCAACCTGACCCCGGGTTGGGTTGCCCCTCATACCGGCAATCGCGTCCCAGACAACCCATCCCGCGTCCCGGTCACCACTAGGAGAACCCGGCATGCCGTTCATTCCGCGCGCAGAACTCGTGCGCCGTCTCCGCGCCAACATCGACGCGGGCACCCCAATCGTGGGCGCCGGCGCTGGCACCGGCATCTCGGCCAAGATGGCTGAGGCAGGCGGCGCCGACATGGCGATCATCTACAACAGCGGCCGCTACCGCATGGCCGGTCGAGGCTCCCTTGCGGGCCTGCTGGCGTACGGCGATGCCAACGCCATCGTTGTGGACATGGCCTCTGAGGTCCTGCCGGTCGTCAAGCACATGGCCGTCTTGGCCGGCATCAACGGCACCGATCCGTTCCGGATCATGAAGGTGTTTGTGCGCCAGCTCAAGGACATTGGCTTCGACGGCGTCCAGAACTTCCCGACGGTGGGGCTCATCGACGGCGAGTTCCGCAAGAACCTTGAAGCCACCGGGATGGGCTACGACAAGGAGATCGAGGCGATCTCGGAGGCGAACGCCGCAGACATGTTCTGCTCGCCGTACGTCTTTGACCCGGACCAGGCCAAGGCCATGGTCAAGGCGGGCGCCGATCAGCTGGTTGCCCACGTTGGACTCACCACCGCAGGCTCCATTGGGGCGGGCGTTGCGTTCACGCTCGATCAGGCCATCGACAAGGTCATGGCGATTGCCGAGGCGGGCCGCAGCGTCCGCAAGGACATCATCGTGATCTGCCACGGTGGACCGTTTGACGAGCCCGAGCAGGTTGGCAAGGCGCTTCTGCGCATGCCCGGCGTGCACGGCTTCTTCGGCGCCTCGTCGGTTGAGCGGCTCCCAACTGAGCGCGCGATCCGCGGGCAGGTTGAGGACTTCAAGAAGCTCTCCGTCGCGCACTGACCGCACTGACGGTATTGCCGGTGGGCTGGCCCAGACGGGTTGGCCCACCGCACCAGCACGGGGGACGGGCACCACAGTGATCTTGGTGTGCGGCGAGGCGCTGATGGACCTTGTCCCAGTGTCCGCCGGCGGTGAGACGCTCTATGCCCCGCGCGCGGGTGGTTCGCCCTACAACGTGGCCATCGGCCTTGGGCGTCTTGGCGTCCCCGTGGGCTTTTTCGGCCGTCTGTCAGATGACGCATTCGGACGGCAGCTGCGTGATCGCCTGAGCGCGGAGGGCGTTGACAACTCCCGGCTTGTCACAGGCCCAGAGCCAACGGCCATTGCTGTCGTTCATCTTGCGGCGGGCGCCGAGCCGCACTTCACCTTCTACGGCGATGGCGCCGCGGACTCCCTGCTTGCGCTTGACGACCTGCCGGCACCGGCCAACCTAGACGACAGCGTGCAGGCGCTCCACTTTGGCTCCATCTCGCTGGTCCGCCAGCCGGCCGCGGCAGCCTATGAGCACCTGCTGCGACGCGAGAGCGGACGACGGGTCATCAGCCTTGACCCCAATGTTCGCCCAAGCGTCATTCCCAATCGCGACGCCTACCGGGCGCGGCTCGAGGCATTGGTTGCCCTCGCCCACATTGTGAAGGTGAGCCGCGCAGACCTTGCCTGGCTGTATCCCGACCGGCAGCCCGAAGACACAGCTGCGGCCTGGCTGGCGCGCGGACCAGCGCTGGTGGTGATGACCCGGGGCGCCGACGGGGCGATTGCCATGACGGGCAGGGCCGTTATCGACGTCCCCGGGGTTCACGTCATGGTCCATGACACCGTTGGCGCTGGTGACGCGTTCACCGCTGGGCTGCTGGGCAGCCTCGCCTGGCGTGGCCTGCTTGCGCGTGCGGCGCTGTCCAGGCTTGGCGCGGACGACGTGCGTGCAAGCCTTGAGTTTGCCAATCGGGCCGCCGCCCTCACCTGCACACAATCGGGAGCAGAGCCGCCAACGCGGGTCCAGGTGAGGGTCTTGGAGCCGCCGCCCCTCGGTTGATGTGCCGCCGCTGGTCCCGCCGCTGGTGCGGCTCGACCTACGCGGGGGACGTCTCGAGGTCGTTGACGGCGCCTCCCACGCGGCTGCCCCCAGGCGTTGCCCCCGCCACCGCGCCTCGCCCAAGCAGCCTCACGGTTGCCAGCACGCCAAATGCAGCGAGGACCAGCACGGCCGCTGCGGCAATGGACGTCTCCAGCGAGCCTGACTGGAACTCGCCGTAGACGAGGAGCGGCAGGGTCTGCGTCTTCCCCTCAAAGCTGCCGGCAAACATGATCGTTGCGCCAAATTCGCCCAGCGAGCGCGCCCAGGCCATCACCAACCCAGCAGCCATTGAACCGGCGGCGATGGGCAGTGAGATCCGTGCCAGCACCTGACCTTCCGAGGCCCCATCAACCCGGGCGGCATCCTCCAGCTCGCGCTCAACGGCGGCCAGCCCGCTGCGGGCCGAGCGGATGAACAGCGGCGCCGAGACAAAGGTCTGGGCGATGACCACGGCCGCCGCGGTGAACGGCAGCTCAATCCCCAGGGCCGCCAGCGGCTCGCCCAGCACGCCCCGCCGCCCAAGGAGCAGCAGCAGCGCCAGCCCTGCCACGGATGGCGGGAGGACGATGGGCAGGTCGATGACGGTCTCAAGCAGCGCCGCACCGGGGATCTTGCGCCGCGCCAGCAGGTGCGCGAGCGGGAGCCCCAGCGCCACGGTGAGGACCAGGCTGGCGCCCGTCGTCAGCACGCTGAGCGTCAGGGCATCCGCCACCGCAGGCAGGCCCGCCGCCGTGGCCAGTGAGCCGTTGAGCAGCGCTCGTGCCACCAGCGCGACGACAGGCAGGCCCAGAACCAGCACCGCCAGGAACGCCACCAGCTCAAAGGCCGTGCCCGGGACGCCGCGCGCACGCATTGTCACTTCCCCGGTAGGAACCCAAACCCTGCGAACACGGCCTGTCCCTCGGCGCCGGTGAGCCAGGCGAGGAACGTGGATGTCGCTTGTGCAAACTTGGAGCGGGCGAGCGCTACCCCGCCATAGGTTGCCGGAACGTTGGCGCCAGCCGGGACGGCCACGTTCTCCACCTTGCCCGAGGCCACCGCGTCGGTGGCGTAGACGATGGCGGCATCGCCCTCGCCCAGCGCAATCTTGGCCGCCACCGCGCCTGCGCTGTCTTCGCGCGACACGATGTTTGCGGCATACGCGCTGGCAAACCCGGTGGGGTAGCCCGTCAGGGCGGCCAGGTATTCAATGAGCTTGGCGGCGTACTTGGTGATGGGAACGGCGTCGCCTGCGGCGATCACCTTGACCCCGGGCCGTGCCAGATCCGCAGGCGAGGCAATCTTTGCCGGATTGCCCACGGGCACAATCACGGTGAGCACGTTGCCTGCGATCTTGACTACGCCGCCTGTGGCCAGCCCCGCGTCCACAAGCTTCTGCGGGCCAGCGGTGTCCGCGGAGAGGAAGACATCGGCGGGTGCCCCCTGCTCAATCTTGGTCTCGAGGGCCGCGGACGAGTCCGTGGAGATGCTGAGCGTGATGCCCGGGTTGGCCAGCTCGTAGGCCTCCTTCACCTTGGCAAGGACGGCCTTGAGCGATGCCGCCCCATACACTTGGAGTTCAGCCGGACCACCGGGTGCCGCAGTGACCGGCGGCCCGCCCGTGGGGATGGGGGACTGGCTGGGCGATGCGACCGACGCCGGCGCGGCGGAGCAGGCGGCAATGGCGAGCACGAGGGCGGCTGCCGCGGCGGCACGATACAGAGACATGCGGGCTCCTAGGTGGCGGCTGGGATCTCAACGATGACGTTGGTGGCCTTCACCACGCACACGGCTTCCATGCCCACCTCGAGGTGGAGATCGTCCACAGCCTCGGCGGTCATCAGGCTGACCAGACGATGTGGTCCGGCCTGCACCTCAACCACGGCTGCCACGCGGTCTTTCTCAATGCGCGTGACGATGCCGGCAAAGCGGTTGCGGGCGGACTGGGCAACGATGGGGCGGTCCGTGGCGGATCGGCGCCGCTCGCTCAACAGGCGCGTGACTTCGGCGATGCCCACCAAACGCTGGCCGCCCTCGGATCGCTCCGTCAGGAGCTTGCCTGACGCCTCCCAGCGCCGAAGCGTCTCCACGGAGACGCCCAGCATCTCGGCCGCTTGGCCAAGGCGGAGCAACGGGTTTGGATCGGCGTCGTCATGGGACATGCGGCCAAGAATGCCGCATCACGGCGTCAATGTCTAGATACTCGACGCTGTAGTGTGGCGTTTCGTCACACCGCTCCGCTACTTCGCGGTCTTGAGCACCTCGAGCGCCTTGAGGAACTGCGCATCCGTGGACGCCGCCACCTGGGCTGCGGTGAGGTCAAGGAGGTCGTTCGGGTAGAGCTCCACGGCCGTGGCCGGCAGCGTCACCGCCACGTCCGGCACGATGCCCTCGTGCCAGATGGGGTATCCGTCACGGGTCAGCCAGCGCTCGATGCCAATGCGGAGCGACGACCCGTCCGCGAGGTCAAAACGCCCCAACACGGTGCCGGTGCCGTACGTCTTGACGCCCACAACCTGCGCGCGCCCCGCGTCCTTGATGGCCCCGGTGACAATCTCCGCGGCGCTGGCGCTGTCGCCGTTGGCAAGCACCACGAGAGGCCCTTGTGTCCAGAGCCCGCCGTCGATCACGTTGTTGTCGGTGCTTGTGCCGCTGCGATCCGTGGACTGGTAGACCACGCCGTCGGGGACGAACTGGCTGGCCACGATGATTGCCTCGTTGACGTAGCCGCCGGGGTTGCCCCGCAGGTCCAGGATGATCCCCTTGGCGCCGGCCTTCTGCGCTGCCGCAATCGCATCCGTGACGGCCTTGCCAGAACCGCTCGCAAAGCTGTCGAGTCTGATCATCGCCACGTCTTGGCCCGGCACCATCGCCCAGCTGGATAGCGGCAGGTCAAACTTGCGGCGCGTGATGGTCACATCGAAGTTGGCGGCGCCTGCGCGCTGGATGGTGAGCGTCACGGCCGTGCCATCGGGGCCGCGGATCTTGGACACAATTGCGTCGGTTGCAAGCGCCATGACGTCAGTGCCGTCCACCTTGACAACAACATCGCCGCGCTTGAGCCCAGCCTCCTCGGCGGGTGTCTTGGGGATGAGCACGCCAATCTTGACGCCCGTCCCGGCCTTGAGGTCCACCGACACCACCTGGACGCCGATCCCCACAAACGTGCCCGAGAGCGACTGGTCCATCGCCTTGGACTCGGCTGCGGTGAAGAACATGGTGTGGCCGGTGTCACCGATGGCGTCGGTCATGCCGCGGATGGCCGCATAGGCGAGCGACTGGTTGTCCAGCTTGCCGGCGTCGACGTAGTTGTCCTGCAGCTCGCGCCACGCCTGGACAATCAGCGCCAGCTGCGCATCCGGATCTGAGGGATAGGGCGAGCCCGCCGCCACGCTGGGTGCGGGTGCGCCGGACGGGCTGATGACCTGCCCCGTCGCAAGCCCGGCCGTGAACATGACAATGGCGAGCACCGGGGCCAGCACGGCAACCAGCGCACGCGGGACACCGCCCTTTGGCGGCGAGAACCGGACAAGCGGTGGCGGCGGCGGCGCGGGGACCACCGGCGCGAGGGGCGCGGTGGGTTCCTCGACGGGGGCTGTGTCGCCGCCGCTGGCGACAGCGGGGTCAAGCGGTTCGGTCATCGGTGGAGGGTGGTCCGCAGCGGGCCGCGGCAGAGGCGGCTGGCAGCATGATGCCGTGTTGCGACGGATCTAGCGTTCCTTGACCAGCCGGCGTGCGGCGCGCGTGGCGCGGAGGAAGTGGCGCAGGTGGTGGAGCGGCTTCACGTGGCTGGGCTCGCCCGCGTAGATTGTGGAGATGGGGACCCACGCCAAGGGCCAGCCGCGGCGGATGCACACCGCGATCATCTCCACCTCAAACTCAAAGCCGGCCTCGTTGCTCGCCACCATCTGCTCCGCCAGACGACGACCGATCAGCCGGTAGCCGGACTGGTTGTCCGGGATCCGCTGTCCCACTGCCCACGAGAACGCCGCGCGGCCAACCGTGTTGGAGAGGCGCCGGACGATGGGCATCTGGGCGAAGTTGCGACAGCCGACGATGAGCTCCGGCCTCTGGGCCGCGTCCGTGGCGTTCGAGGCGCCGAACGCCGCGAGGAAACGCGGGATCTCGGCTGGGTTGTGCTGGCCATCGGCATCAAGCGTGAGGATGCCGTCGTACCCATCATCAAGGGCCCGGCGGAACCCTGTCCGCAGCGCTGCGCCCTTCCCCTGGTTGGGTATCTGGCGGAGCACCACGGCGCCTGCGGATTCGGCTTGCGCCGCGGTGTCGTCCGTGGATCCGTCGTCAACCACAAGCACCGGCAGGTGTTGGCGCGCGGCTTCCACCACCGCGCCAATCCGCGGCCCCTCCTCGTATCCGGGGATGAGCGCGACAACGCGGGACATCGGTGCCGGGTCCGTCACGGCCGTCAGTTCGCGGCGAAGGTCATGCTCTTGATGATGGGCGCAGCGTTGCTCAGCAGGCCGTCCATCTCGGTGCCGACAAACGCGTCTACGTCCACCACCACAAAGCCGCCCTTGGGCAGGTCCACAAAGTAGAGACGGAGACGCTCGTCGGAGGCCATCACCCAGCGCAGCCCGCTTGTGGGACCGTAGAAGAGCGGAACTGTTGGTGTGCCCCCGGCAAACGGGCAGGATGCTGTCCAGTCCGTCTTGATTGACGCGTCCACAACGGTTGCCGGCATCCCGCCAATTGACGCCATGGCGGGCGATGTCAGGTTGAGGCCCTTCACCGTCTTCATCCAGGCGAGGAAGGTGATCGAGTTGGTGGCGGTGACGCCCGGCTCAGCGGTGGTGGGGCAGTCTGCGGACTGCGCGAGGGGCGACGGGTTTGCGAAAAGGTGGATGCCCACCACGTCGCCGCCGACAACCGGGCCAAGGTTCAGATAGGACGCGGTGTCCGTGTACATGACCCAGCCTTCGGCCGTGGTGAACGTGACGGCCGGCTGGAACGCTGTGGAGGTGTGCTGGCCTGCCGCGAGGGGCGCTGGCGTGGCTGCGGCCCCCGGCGTGGCCACCGGGGCGGGCGGCACGCTTGCGCCACCGCAGGCGGTGACGGCGAGCGAGACGATGGCGAGGGCGATCGCGAGTCCGCGATTCACGCTGGGAACCTCCGGGAGCAGGCTTGGGTGAGCGTCCGGGTGAGCGGGCGGCTGGGTGCCCGATTGGGCGTTCGGTTGGCGCTGTTCGCGCTGTTGGCGCTGTGGGCTGTCATTGTCACCCGGCGGCCATCGCGGGCGCCAGCGCGGCCAGTTGGTCCGGGCCAACGCGGCAGCACCCGCCGATCAGCCCGGCGCCCAGCGAGCGCCAGCGGCGGACCGCCTCGGCGTCCACGCGACCGGGCCCTGTGCCGGTCCAGCGGCGGGCAACGGCGTCCCAGCCCTCGCCGCTGTTGGGGTAGACCACGATGGGCAGGGCCGTGGCCGACCGGATGCGCGCGATCAGTTCATCCAGATACTCGGGCGGGGTGCAGTTGACGCCCACGGCCACCACGCCCGGCTTGCCGTCCACCGCTGCCACGCCCTCCTCAATCGTGGCGCCGCTGTTGAGGTGTGCCCCGTCACGGCAGGAGAACGAGACCCACGCTGCCGCCCCCGGCGTTTCACCCAGCAGGGCCGCGATGGCTCCGGCCTCCTCAACTTCCGGGATCGTCTCGCACGCCAGCACGTCGCTCGAGGTGGCGGCAAGGATCGCCAGCCGCTCGCGGTGGAAGTCCGCCAACTGCGCCACCGTGCGCCCGTAGCGTCCGCGGTATTCGGAGCCGTCGGCCAGCATGGCGCCGTACGGGCCCACGGACGCGGCGATGAAGCGGCGAACCTGTGTCCGCCCGGCGCGCGCGTCCTCGGCATCGGCTGCCGCCCGGGCGGCAATCGCCAACTCCACGCTTTGGCGGAGCAGATCGGCCGCCTCGTCGTGTGTCAGCCCGCGTCCGGCAAACCCCTCAAACGTTGCCTGGTAGCTGGCCGTGGTGGCCACGCGGGCCCCGGCGCGGTAGTACGCCAGGTGCGCCGCGGTGATCTGCCCGGGGTTGTCCGCCAGCAGCCGGGCGGACCAGAGGCTGTCCGACAGGTCGGCGCCCTGCGCCTCAAGTTGGTTTGACATGCCTCCGTCAAGGAGGATCGGCTCGTCTGCGGCAAGCGCGGTGTGAAAGGCGGTGGCGTCCATGGGCGCATCGTGCCACCTCGGCCGCCGGCGCGGGTACCCTTGCGGCGCAGTCAGCCCGACAACGGAGGATCACATGCGGTACCGGCGGATGCCGATTGAGGCGGAATCGCCCGAACAGCTTGGCTACGGGCGCATCCGGTGCAACCTGGCGGAGAGCTCGGTCACTGACGCCTCCCTGGCCGACGTGGTTATTGCCGCGGATCTTGGCGGGCTCGTCCTCCAGTACGGCGACCATCTGGGGCTGCCGGAACTGCGCGAGGCGATTGCCGCGGACGCGCCGGGCGTTGTTGCCGATGACGTCATGGTCACGCCGGGTGCCGTGGCCGCGCTGTTCCTGCTCCATACCTCGCTGCTGGAGCCCGGGGACCACATCGTTGTGGCGCGTCCCAACTACGCCACCAACGTTGAGACGCCGCGTGCCATCGGCGCGTCCGTGTCCTTCCTGGAGCTCAGCCACGACGAGGGCTGGGCCGTGGATCCGGACCGGATTGCCGCGCTGATGACGCCGCGGACAAAGCTTGTCAGCCTCACCACGCCGCACAACCCCACGGGCTCCACGCTGGACCTGCCCACGCTGCAGGCGGTGATTGACCTGGTTGAGCGGCGGGGCGCGCGCCTGCTGGTGGACGAGACGTATCGCGAGATGACGTTTGACGGGCCGTTGCCGGTGGCAGCGTCGCTCAGCCCGTCGGTGGTGTCGGTGAGTTCGCTCTCAAAGACGTACGGGCTGCCGGGGATCCGGATTGGCTGGGCGGTGACCCGCGATGTCGAGTTTGGGGCGCGGCTGCTTGCGGCCAAGGAGCAGGTGCTGATCTCTGGGTCCCTAGTGGACGAGACGATTGCGCTTGCGGCCCTCCGCCGCCGTGCGGTCTGGCTGCCGTCGATCCTTGGGCGGATTGACGCCGCCTTCGCCACCACGGCACGCTGGATGGACGGCCACGAGCACCTTGAGTGGGTGGCGCCCCGCGGTGGCGTGGTGGGCTTCCCGCGGATCCGGGCGTCGTCTCGTGTGGATGTGGACGCGTTCTACAACGTGCTCTTTGAGGAGCACGGCACCATCGTTGGGCCGGGCCACTGGTTTGAGCAGCCCCGCGAGCACTTCCGCCTGGGCTACGGCTGGCCAGGACCGGACGAGCTACGCGATGGCCTCGCGGCAATCGATGCGGCGCTGGCGGCGACGGCGGGGACCGCTCGCTAGCTTCTTCGCAGGCTGGCCTGCTGGGCCCATTCCACTACTTGCGCAATCACGCAAGTAAGGCGTATCTTGATGGCGAACCACGACGCGCGGGTCGCGTCGGTCGCACCGGTCGGACCGGCCAGTCGGAGACGCCATGGGCAGCAGGATTGCGAAGGTCACCCTCGACGGTGAGGGCCTCCGCTTCGTCGGCACCACTAACAGCGGGCACACGATCGTCCTTGACGACGGCGTCGGCAACACGGGCGGCCGCCCGGCGGACCTCCTGCTGCTGGCGCTGGCCGGCTGCACGGCGTTTGACGTGATCTCCATCCTGCGCAAGAAGCGCCAGGACGTGGCCTCGTACTCGGTTGACGCCGAGAGCGCGCAGATGGCCGAACACCCCAACGCGTTCACGCGCATCGACGTGATCCATGTTGTTGCCGGCGCTGGGCTGGACCCGGCTGCCGTGGCGAGGGCCGTGGAGCTGTCCGCCACGAAGTACTGCTCTGTGGGCTCAACGCTTGCAAGCGGGATCACCGAGACCCACCACGGCTACCGCGTCACAGACACCGCCACCGGTGTTGAGACGACGGGCGAGGTGGTGGTGATGGGCCCCCACCTCAACCCGCTGACGCCGACGACGGAAGGCTGATCGACATGGCAGGCAAGAACAGCCGCAAGGGCTACGCCCGCGGCCCGCAGACCGCCCAACCCGCCACGCAGGTGGCCCGGGGCTCGTCGCGCAACTGGCTCATCGGCATCGTCGCGGTTGTCGTCATCGTGGTCGTGGGTGGCTTCGCCGCGACTGTCCTGCCCAACCTGTGGGGGAGCAGCGACGGGACCACTGTCCAGGGCAAGGGCGGTTCGTGGGTGAACATCTCGCCCGATGTCCTCGCCGGCAAGATCAAGGTGGACCAGGATTTCACGCTGCTCAACGTGAAGACCCCGTACATCGGCGAGATCAAGGGCACCGACTTGTACATCCCGTACACGGACCTGACAGCCCGCGCGGCCGAGCTGCCGGCCGACAAGACCGCGCCCATCGTTGTGTACTGCCGCTCGGGCAACGAGAGCGCCATCGCCTCGCAGACGCTGCTGGACCTGGGCTACACCAACATCGAGAACCTCGACGGCGGCATGAACGCCTGGTCCGCGAGTGGGCGGCAGATCATCCAGGTCTCGCGCTGATGCGGTTGGGCGCCTTGTCGCTCGCGTGCCCGGTCTGGGTGACTGCCCGGTTCCGGCTGCACGTGCTGGGCTGGGCGGCGCTGTCCCTGGTTGCCTATGGGCTGGTGGCGGCGATCATCCCCAATCCTGTGTTTGGCCGATCGGTTCCGCCTGAGGCCTTCGCCATCGTCATCTGGCTGGTGTCGGCGCCACTGATGGGGTTCCTGGGCGCCACCTATAGCGCGGCTCCGGCCGTGGCAACCACGCCGATCCAGTTGGTGACGCTTGGGCCAGCCCGCGCTACGCCGGCGGCACGAGACGACAGCCGAACGTCGCTTCTGGGCACGATCGGCGGCTTCGGTGCCTTCCTCGCTATCGGCTGCCCGGTCTGCAACAAGATCGCGCTGCTCCTGCTTGGTGCAAGCGGGGCGATGTCCGTGTGGGCCCCTATCCAGCCCGTGCTTGGCGCGGTATCGCTGGCGCTGCTGGCCGGGACCGTCGTGTGGCGGTCGCGCCAGATCTCACGCGGAGCGGCCTGCGCCGTCTGACGCGCCGTCGGCCATCGGCGGCCGTCGCTGGCCATCGGCGGCCGGCCACACCATGTCGTCTGATCACCGCTCGTGATAAATCGCATGTAGTTCTGCGCCGTCGGGTCGGTGTCCCCGCTGATCGCGTCACCGAGGCGCCTATCTCGTCCCGAATATCACCGCTTGTGATCGTGTGCGCGTCATCTTCAACGCGCGCACGTCCGCCATCGCGCCAGCGAGCCAATTGGGTGGCGATTATCACGAGCGGTGATTGACCGACGCGAGCTGGGCGCCATCCCCGCCGGCCGGCGGCTCACCCGGTGAGCCTTCCAGATCCCGGGCTCACGCCATGAGCCAGGCGATGCACGAGACACGGTGCCAGGGGGTCCTCCAGCACGGATGACCCGCGCGGTGAGCCAACTGGGTCCCGTCTGCGCGCGATGACCCACGGGGTGAGCCGGCGGCGCAGGACGGGGAGCAGCGCAGGCACGGCGCGGCGCGCGGACGGGATGAGCCGCAACGCAGGCGCGCTAGCCGCAGCGCAGGCACGGCGCGGCGCGCGGCCCGAGACCCGCCAGGAGCGTCAGCCCTCGCGCTGGCCCTTGGGGCGCACTTGGACGAAGTCAAACCCGAAGCGGCCCTTCACGCAGAGGTTGCCGCTGGTGACTTCGGACCCGGCCGGCGAGAGCACCTTCACGATGCTGTTGTCCTGCACGTGGAGCTGCAGCGTGCAGCCAACACCGCAGTACGGGCAGATGGTGTTGGTGACCTTCTGCTCCTCGGGTCGCCATTCGCCGGCCTCCCGCAGGTCAAACTCGGACTTGAACATCAGGGCGCCCGTGGGGCAGACATTGATGCAGTTGCCGCAGTAGACGCACGCGGACTCGGGCAGCCCCACGTTGAACTCGGTGGAGATCCGCGCGTCAAACCCGCGCCCGGCCACCGAGATGGCAAACGAGTTCTGCGCGTCCACACCGCACGCCTCAACGCACTTGTAGCAGAGGATGCACTTGCTGTAGTCGCGGATGTAGAGGTCGTTGTCAATCTTGACCGGCTGGGCCACCGTCTCTGCGGTAGAGCCATCGGTGATGTGGTGGTGGCCGGCGTGGCGTTCGTCGCGCTCGTTGGCGGCAGCAGCCCCGCCCCGAGGCCCAAACCGCTCGGGATCGGCCCCGTAGCGCGCCATGTAGGTGGCGATGGTCTGGTCCGGCAGGGCAGGCCCCGCAAGGTCCACGTCCACTGAGGAGGCCAGCAGCTCCAGCACAAGCTTGCGCGAGTGGCGGACCCGCTCGTTCTCGGTGTTGACGTTCATGCCCTGGCTCACCTTGGCCGAGCACGACGGCGTGAGCACCTTGCCGCCGCTGTCCACGACGCACAGCCGACAGACGCCCTCTGGCTCCACGGTCTCGCCATGGCAGAGCGTGGGGATGTCGATGCCCTGGGCCCGGCAGGCCGCGAGAATGCTCGAGCCTTTGGGGACCATGACGGGGACGCCGTCGATGGTCATCTCCAGCAGCTCCGGCGCGCGTCGTCCGGGAGGTCCGGGGATCTTGGGCGAGCGTGCGGGCGATGTGGTGTAGATCAGCGGATCAGGGCCAATCCAGGTCTCGTGCTGCTCCACTTCGTGGGCGCCCACGGCCGCCTCGTCGCTCATGCGCCAACGCCCTCGAGCACGCCATGGAGTTTTAGACCCGATGCCAGCGCGTCGTTTGCCGTCTGGCCCAGGCCGCAGATGGACGCGTCACGCATGGCGATGCCAAGGTCGTTGAGGAGGGCGATCTCGTCCGCCACGGACCCGCGCGGCCGCCCGGCGGCGAGACGTGCAAGCAGCTCCTCCTGGCGAACGGTGCCAACGCGGCACGGGACGCATTGCCCGCATGACTCGTCGCGGAAGAACTCCGCAATGCGCCGCAGGATGTCCAGGATGTCCGTGGTCTCGTCGAACACCACGATGGCGCCGGCGCCCAGCGTGGCACCCGCCTCCTTGGCGTGCTCAAACGTGAGCGGCATGTGGAGCGCCTCGGGTCCCACAAAGACGCCCGCCGCACCGCCAAGGTTGATTGCCTTGACGGCTTTGCCGCCGGCGATGCCGCCTGCAAGGTCAATCAGGTCGCGCAGCGTGATCCCAAACTCGGCTTCGTAGACGCCTGGCCGCTCAACGTGCCCGGAGATGCTGAAGAGCTTGTGGCCCTTCGACCCCTTCGTGCCCAGGTTGGCGTAGGCGGTGCCGCCCTCAAGGATGATGGAGGGCACGTTGGCCAGCGTCTCCACGTTGTTGAGCACGGTGGGCTTCTGGAAGAGCCCGGCGGTGGTGGATCGGGCCGCCTTGTTGCGGGGCTCGCCACGCTTGCCCTCGATGGACTCGTAGATGGCGGTGCCCTCACCGCACACGTAGGCGCCACCACCCCGGCGGATCTCGATGTCGAAGGCGAAGCCCGCGCTCATGACGTCGGCGCCAAGCAGGCCGCGCTCTCGGGCTGCATCGATGGCGTGCTGGAGACGCGCCTCGGCCAGCGGGTACTCGCCGCGCAGGTACACGAAGCCAAGCTCCGCGCCCACGGCAAACCCGGCGATGGTCATCGCCTCCACCAGGGAGAACGGGTCTTCCTCAAGGATCGCCCGGTCCTTGAAGGTGCCGGGCTCCGCCTCGTCCGCGTTGCAGACGATGTTCTTTGGCCATGCCTGCGTGGCGCGGGCGGAGGCCCACTTGCGGCCGGCGGGGAAGGCGGCGCCGCCACGGCCAAGGACTTCGGCGGTGATGACCTCTTCGATCACCCGCTCCGGGCCAATCTCGATGGCCGCCCGCAGTGCACGGTAGCCGTCGTTGGCGAGATAGTCCGTGAGGCTGGTGGGGTCGATCCGGCCAACTCGGGCCAGCAGTCGCAGCCCAGGGCCGCCTGCCTGGGGGATGATCCGCCGCAGCATCGCCATGCGCTCGTCCGTGGGAGCGGTGCCCAGCGGGCCCTCAAGCGGATCGTGGTCATCCTGACCGTGGAGACCGTCCGTCAGCCGTTCCACGATGCGGGCCGCGTCGTTTGGCCCGTCCGAGGTCCGGATGGGCGTCTCGCCGGCAACCGTGACAAGCGCCGCAGGCGCCCGCTCGCACTGGCCCAGACACGGGCTGCGATGCCAGGTCATGGTGGCGCCCTCGGGCGGATGGCCAGCGGGTCCCAGATCGCGCTCAAGGTCCGCACAGACCTTCTCGGCACCGGCCAGGCGGCACGCCATGTCGTCACACACGTGGGCAACGGCGCGGGGCTGCGGGTTGGTGACAAACAGGGCGTAGAAGCTGGCGACGCCGTACGCCTCTGCCGGCGGCACCGTGAGGCGGCGGCAGATGTGGGCGAGGGCTGCGGGGCTGATGTAGCCCACGCGGTCCATCACCGCATGGAACACCGGCAGCAGCAGCGTGCGGTTGGAACGGCCGTCGTGGCCGCCGCGGGCAACACGCCCGTCCACGGCAACATCGAAGGCACCGCCGTCCCAGCCGCCGCGGGCAGGGCCGATCAGCGGGGTGAGGAAGCCGTCGATGGCGTCGCGCTCAGCTGGCGACGGGACGATGTCGGCGATGCGCAGATCCATTGCCTCCGAGTGTACGACGGCAGCGGGCGGCCGCGAGACACCGCAACGCCGCACCGATGGCTTCGACGACGCCTGCACGCCGCCGACCCGTGCCTGAGGCGTTCTTCTGCGAGCCGGTACTCTTCGGGGCGACAGAACCTGACCCGCAGACATGATCCTCGCGCTGGAGGCCGCCGCATGACCCGCACACGACCCACACGGCTGGTCGCCATCTTGGCGATCCCGATCCTGATCGCCGCCTGCTCATCGGGCGTGGCCAAACCGTCGGCGGCCGTATCGGACGTCAAGGCGCCCACGCCGGCGCCGGCCACCGCTGCGCCCGGGGACGTCTCGGGCTGCCCCACAAGCCAGCCTGCAGCGCTCGCGGCGGGCCAGACGCGCACCGTCACCCTCCAGACGGACAAGGGCGCCATCGCCATCACCATCCACGCGGACTGGTCGCCCATCGCCGCGGGCAACTTTGTGGCGCTGGCGTCGTGCGGCTACTACGACGGCGTGGTCTTCCATCGCGTCGTGCCGGGCTTCGTGATCCAGGGCGGCGATGGCCAGTACGGGCGCTCGCCAAACCTCAACGCAAGCATGATGGGGCGTGGCGGCCCGTCGTACACGATCAAGGACGAGCCCGTCACGCAGCCGTATCACCGCGCCACGGTGGCCATGGCGCGCACGAGTCAGCCAAATTCCGTGGACTCGCAGTTCTTCATCGTGCTTGATGACGGCGCCCAGGCGGCGCTGGCATCAGTCAACACGTACCAGATCATCGGCGAGGTCACGTCCGGCATGGATGCCGTTGACAAGATCGCCGCAGCGGCTGACGCCGAGACCCCCACCAATCCGGTGGCGATGACCAAGGTGACCGTCGCCAACCCGTAGGCGCCGGTGTCTGCCGCTGCGCGTCGCTGGACGCCGCTGCGCCTCG
>CAIYHO010000304.1 GCA_903925955.1 uncultured Chloroflexota bacterium | reverse complement strand
TTCCACGGACAGCGGGACGTGAACAGCCATCTGGTCACCGTCAAAGTCGGCATTGAAAGCCGAGCAGACCAGCGGATGCAGCTGGATCGCCTTGCCTTCGATCAGAATCGGCTCGAACGCCTGGATGCCCAAGCGGTGCAGCGTAGGCGCACGGTTGAGCATGATCGGATGCTCTTTGATGACCTCTTCGAGAACGTCCCACACCTCGGGGCCGACGCGCTCGACGATGCGCTTGGCGCTCTTGATGTTGTGGGCGTGGCCCTTCTCAACAAGCTGGCGCATGACGAACGGCTTGAACAGCTCGAGCGCCATCTTCTTGGGCAGGCCGCACTGGTGGAGCTTGAGATCCGGACCGACCACGATGACCGAACGTCCGGAGTAGTCCACGCGCTTGCCAAGCAGGTTCTGGCGGAACCGGCCCTGCTTGCCCTTGAGCATGTCGGAGAGGCTCTTCAGGCGGTGATTGCCCGTGCCGGCGAGCGCGCGGCCGCGGCGGCCGTTGTCGATCAGGGCGTCGCAGGCCTCCTGGAGCATCCGCTTCTCGTTGCGGATGATGATCTCCGGGGCGCCCAGCTCCAGCAGTCGCTTGAGCCGGTTGTTCCGGTTGATCACGCGGCGATAGAGGTCGTTGAGGTCCGAGGTGGCAAAGCGACCGCCGTCGAGCTGCACCATCGGGCGCAGGTCAGGCGGGATCACCGGCAGGACCGAGAGGATCATCCACTCAGGGCGGTTGCCCGAGCGGCGGAACGCCTCGATCAGCCGAAGCCGCTTGATGGCCTTCTTGCGACGCTGGCCGGAGCTGGTCCTGACCTCGGCGTGGAGGGAGCGGGAGAACTCCTCCAGATCCATCCGGACGATGATGTCGCGGATGGCCTCGGCGCCCATGCCGGCCCAGAAGATGCGGCCGGTGCGAGCTCCGGAACCGTACTTCTCGTCGAGAAGCCGGAACTCCATCTCGCTGTACATGGTCTGCGGCTTGAGGCCCTCAATCTCTTCGCGCTGGCGCTTGAGATCTTCCTTCTGGCCCTGGGCCTCCTTGACGAGCTCCTCCTTCTGGCGCGCGATGGCGTCCGCCATCCCGGCCTGAAGGTCGGCGATCTTCTGCTCGGTGCCGCGTTCCTCGTCAGCCTCACGCTGCTGGATTTCGGCAGTGATCCGCTCGGTCTCGGCGCCAACGATCTTGCGCAGGCGGGCCAGGGCGTCCTTGCCGCCCTTCTCCCCTGCCGGCAGGATCACTTCGCCTGTGGCTGCGAAGGCAATGGTCTCCTCGGAGACCTTCGCGCCAAGCGCGTGGAGGGCAGCCTCAACCGCTTGCGCGGCAAGGACGACGTCCTCGGTGTTCTTGGTGCGCTGCTGCTCAAGCTCAGCCCGAGTTGCCGCGAGCTGGGCTCGGAGCTCCTCGCCCTGACGCTTGATCTCGGACTTCAGGTTGGCTTCGAGCTCGGCCAGCTTCTCGCCGCCTGCTCCGCCGCGGCCTTCGGCCTGCTCGTCGAGTGCACGCAGGGCGCGGACGCGAGCATCGTCATCCACGTGGGTGACGATGTAGAGCGCGAAGTACAGGATCCGCTCAAGGTTGCGCGGGCTGATGTCCAGGAGAATGCCCAGACGGCTCGGCGTGCCCTTGAAGTACCAGATGTGCGAGACAGGGCTCGCCAGCTGGATGTGGCCCATGCGCTCGCGGCGGACCTTCGAGCGTGTGACCTCGACGCCGCACTTGTCGCAGATGATGCCCTTATACCGGATGCGCTTGTACTTCCCGCAATAGCATTCCCAGTCCCGGGTGGGGCCGAAGATGCGCTCGTCGAAGAGCCCGTCCTTTTCCGGCTTGAGCGTGCGGTAGTTGATCGTCTCAGGCTTCGTCACCTCTCCCTTTGACCACTCCCGGATCTGATCCGGGCTGGCAAGGGAAATGCGGATTGCCGAGAAGTTGTTGACCTCGAGCATCGGTCTCCTCCGCGCCGCCGCGGCCCTGGCGGCGCGATCTTCCAGTTCAGGCGAGGTAGGACCGGGCCGGCCGGACGCCGATCCCCCTCGTGCGGGTTGGGCTGGTTCGGGTTAGTCCTCAAACCCGGCGAGGTTGATCCCGCCGAGATCGGGTGAGAGGTACCCCGAGGTGTCGTCCTCGGCCAGAGCGATCTCTTCGTCGTTCTGATCGAGGATCTCGGCGTTGAGGCCGAGGCTCCGGAGTTCCTTGATAAGGACCTTGAAGGACTCGGGGACCCGCGGGGGCTGGATCTCCTCGCCCTTGACGATGGCTTCGTACGTCTGGACGCGCCCGAGGACGTCGTCCGACTTGACGGTGAGCAGCTCCTGGAGGATGTTCGCGGCCCCGTAGGCCTCGAGCGCCCAGACCTCCATCTCGCCAAACCGCTGGCCGCCGAACTGCGCCTTGCCACCAAGCGGCTGCTGGGTGATGAGGCTGTAGGGGCCAGTGGACCGGGCGTGGATCTTGTCCTCGACCAGGTGGTGCAGCTTGAGCAGGTAGATCTGCCCAACCGTGATGACGCGGTCGAACTCCTCGCCGGTTCGCCCGTCGCGAAGCGCGATCTTGCCCTCCTTGGGCTTGCCCGCCTCCTCGAGGGCCTCGGCGATGTCGTGCTCGGTCGCCCCGTCAAACACGGGCGTGGCGGCCTTGTAGCCAAGCGCCGAGAGCGCCCACCCGAGGTGGGTCTCAAGGATCTGGCCGATGTTCATTCGGCTCGGAACGCCGAGCGGGTTGAGGATGATGTCAACCGGGGTGCCATCGGGCAGGAACGGCATGTCCTCAGCGGGGAGGACCTTGGCGATGACGCCCTTGTTGCCGTGGCGGCCGGCCATCTTGTCGCCAACCGAGACCTTGCGCTTCTGGGCAACCGAGACGCGGACCAGGCGGTTCACGCCGGGCTGCAGGTCGTCGTTCCACTCGCGGCGGAACTCCCGGACCTCAACCACCTTGCCGCGCTCGCCGTGGGGCAGGCGCAGGGATGAGTCCTTCACTTCGCGGGCCTTCTCGCCGAAGATCGCGCGGAGAAGCCGCTCCTCGGCGGTCAGCTCGGTCTCGCCCTTGGGCGTGATCTTGCCAACCAGGATGTCGTTCGGCCCGACCTCGGCGCCGACGCGGATGATGCCGTCCTCGCCCAGGTCACGCAGCGCTTCATCGCCCACGTTGGGGATGTCGTAGGTAATCTCCTCCGGGCCCAACTTGGTGT
>CAIYHO010000303.1 GCA_903925955.1 uncultured Chloroflexota bacterium | reverse complement strand
GGGTCGTTCTGGCCCAGGATGCCCACGCGGTCACCGGTCTGGATCCCGTGGCGCCCCCGCAGCGCCGCAGCGATGCGTCCACTGCGCTCCCAGAGCTGGCCGAAGGTCCAGATCTCGCCGCCCGCCCTGATGGCGGTCCGGTGGGGGCCAGTGGCGACGACGCGGCCCAGCGCCTGGACCAGGGTCTCCTGCGTCACTCGCCACCCCGTCGGCCGGACACGATGGTTGCCTCTGCCCGTGCCGCCAGCACCGGCTGCTCCAGTGCCTTGCCGCGCCCGTCAGGGCCGGCCTCAAGCACGCGGTAGATCACGGCCCGGATCCGGCGGCTGGTTCGGCCGCGGGTGATGATCCGCGCCCGCGCCTCCACGTAGTCGCCCGGTCGCAGTGGCGCGAGGAACTCCACCAGGTGGTACGCCACGCACAGGCCCTCATCGCCGTATTCGCGTAGCGCGATCTCCGTCTCAAGGTCCCCGAAGATGGCCATCGACGTGGAGCCGGCCACCAGGTTGCCGCCATAGCGGGCATCTGCCGGACTCAGGCGGAAGCGGATCAGCGCCTCCGGCAGTTCGCCGTCGCTGACGTCCGTCCACGCCTGCTCGCCCATGGAGGCTCCTCCGTACGCCTGTGGTGTCTGGTGATCAGTTGATCAGAAGAGTATGGAGCACTTAGACCAGCGTCAAGAGCAGTTGACCAGTTGTGCTGACGTCGCTAGCCTATCAAGTGATTAGTCAGCATCTCGAGGAGCACTGGTGGCAGGCGGACCCGCGACGGATCTGGCGCACGCTGCCGGCAAGCCGCGCCTGGCTGATACGCGCATCCGCGATGCCTCCGTCCGCCTCTTTGCCCAACAGGGTTTCGCCGGCACCGGTATTCGCGACATCGCCGCGGAGGCGGGCGTCACCAGCGCTGCGCTCTACCACTACGTGGGCACCAAGCAGGAGCTGCTGCTTGCAATCATGGACGGCGTCCTGGACCGGCTGATCGCCGCGGCTCGCCAGATTGTTGAGGACCAGGCGCCGGCCGATGCGCACCTTGCCGCGCTGGCAGAGAGCCACGTCTGGTTCCACGCGGTCAACCAGCTCTCCACGGTTGTTGCGGACACGGAGATCCGGGCGCTCACCGGGGAGGCGCGGACGGCCGTGATCGCCCGTCGCGACGCGTACGAGGCCATCTGGCGGCGGGTGGTGACCGATGGCGTTGCTGCGGGCGTGTTCCGCGTGGACGATCCGCGCATCGCCACCACGGCGTTGCTCCAGATGTGCACGGGCGTTGCCCACTGGTATGTCCCCACGGGGCCGCTCACGCTCACGCGCCTGTGCCGGATCCACGCGGATCTCGCGCTCTCGATGGTCCGCGCTGCGCGCGACGGCGTGGAGGTTCGCGCCGATGCGCTGGAGCTGCCGAGCCCCGCGCTGGGGCTTGTCGCGCGGCTCTAGGCGGATCTAGGCGGCCTAGGTCCAACCCTAGCGGGTTGTAGCCGGTCGCCGGCAGGCGGCCACAAAGGCTGCGAACAGCTGCTCGAAGACCCGGGGCGTGGACTCGGTCCGCTCTGGGTGGCACTGGACCGCCATCCGAAAGGGGCCAGCCGCCGCCTCAAGACCCTCCACAATCTCGCCCGCGGGGCTGTCTGCAAACGCTGACGCCACCAGCCCCGGCGCCAGATCCTCTGGCCGGACAGCCTGATGGTGGTAGCTGTTGACCATCAGCCCGGCCGGCAGACCCGCGGGCGTCATGATCCGGGCGAGCTGCGACCCCGCAACCAGGCGCATCGGGTGCGTGAGCGCAGGCCCATGGCCCCAACCGGGCCCGGCGTGCCCATCCACGTGCTGGAGGAGCTTGCCCCCGGCAAACACATTCATTGCCTGAAGCCCGCGACAGATCCCCAGGACCGGCAGCCCGCGCGACACGGCCACACGCCAGGCGGCCTGCTCCAGTTCGTCGCGGTCGTGCTCAACCCCCTCGGAGCCCTGATCTGCCTCGCCATACAGCGAGGGATCCAGGTCTGCGCCGCCGGTGAGCAGCAACCCGTCCATCGTGGCAAACGCGCCTGCCCGCTCGGACGCGGGTGTGGAGGCATCGATGGCGATGGCCGCTGCCCCATGGCGGACCACGGAGTCCACGAAGAGCGCGTTCTTGCGCGCTGCGATGGCAGGCTCCGGCTGGCGGGCGGCGACCACAACTGTGACCACGATGCGGGGCGGGCGGGCAGTCTGGGCTGACATGCGCGGCAGCATACCTGCGCTCAATCAGGCCGGCACGGGAGCTGGCGTCAGCGGGTCCACCGGCGTTGGCTCGGATAGGACGAACTCGCCTGCGAGCGCAAGCCCCTCTTCCGCCGTGGCCACCCGGCCGGGTCCCCGACGCTTGGCCACAAAGCAGGCGCGGTCAGCAGCGAGGAGCACGGACTCAGGGGTGTCGCCGTCGGCCGGGAACGACGCCGTGCCAATCGACGCGCTGACGCGGAACCCCTCCGCGGCCCAGATGGACCCTTGCGCGCCAACCTGGGCCACGGCCGCCTCGATGCGGTCGCCCACTTGGCGAAGCCCAGCGCCGTCGCTGCCCGGCAGCAGGACGGTGAACTCGTCGCCGCCGTAGCGGAATGCGGCGTCCGTGGTGCGGGCGGCTTCGGGGATTGCACGGGCAATCTCCTGGAGCAGTCTGTCGCCTGCCTGATGGCCCATGGTGTTGTTGTAGGTGCCAAACCGGTCCAGATCGATCATCACCACGCCAAACGGCTCGCCCGTTTGGACGGCCCGCACCAAGTGCTCGCTAAACGCGCCCCGGTTGAGCAGCCCCGTGAGCGGGTCCGTGCGCGCCCGCACCTCTGCCGCCTCGAGGGTCTGGGCGTTGCGCAGGGCAATGGAGACCTGGGCTGCGAAGAGCTTGACGAGGTCAAACTCCTCTCCGCCAAACGGCTCGCGGATCCCAAGCCGCTCCACGGTGAGGACGCCGGTTGCGGCACCCGCTGTCCCGCCCAGAAGTGGCACGACGATGAGGCTGCCCTCGACTGGCCCAACGCCGGGATCGATGAAGACCCGCTCGTCGGCGCGCTCGTCCTCAATAAGGGCCGCCTGGTTGTGCTCCACCACCCACGGGGCGATGCCCAGCTCGCCCGGCAGCCACGGCTTCATCAGCACGGGCGCGGAGACGCCGTGCGCGGAGATGGGCACCAGCAGCCGGGTGACTGGGTCCAGCACCTCAATCAGGATGTTGTCGCAGCGCACAAGCGTCCAGAGCCGGTCTGTGATCTGGTTCAGGATGGTCCGCCGGTCCAGGATCGTGAGGATGTCCTCGGTGGTGCGGAGCAACTCGTGCTGGGCGCGGAGGCGGCGCTCAAGGGTGACGGACTGGGCGCGGAGGCGCTCGGTTGAGTCGGCCACGGCCATGGCCTGGGCAGCAAACGAGGCGTAGATGGCAACCAGCCGCAGGTCGTCCTCGGTGAAGTGGCGTGTGCCCGCATATGCGAGGACCACAACCCCCAGACACTCGCCCTCGTGCACCATCGGGGCAAGCAGCAGCGACTCCGGCGCGTCGGGTTTGGCACCCGGTGCGCGCATGGCTCGCGGATCTGCCGCCACATCGTCAACAACCTGCGGGACGCGGTACTGCGCCACCCAGCCGGTGATCCCCTCGCCAACGGTCACCGACATTGCCGCCACTGCCCCGGCGTTGAGCGTGCCGCCGTGGCCCTGCCACGCGACAGGCACCAGCCGCCCTGCGCGAACCCGGTAGACGCGTGCCGTGTCGTACTCGATGAGCTCGCGCAGCTCGGTGGCGATGGCATGGCCAATCTGGACCACGTCTGAGAGTCCCGAGAGGCGGACACCAAGTCGCTGGATTGCTTGGAGCTGGGCGGCCCACGCAGCCATCCGGCCAAAGGTCCGTGCGGAGCGCACCGCAATGGCGGCGTCGCCCGCCAGCGCCTCCGCCGCATCGAGGTCTGCCTGGCGCCACCGGTGCGGCCGGTCGTGCGCGAGGTACAGCGATCCGTGGTGCTGGTGGCCCTCGATGAGCGGCGCTACAAGCAGCGTGTCGATCCCCTCGGCAAGGGCCGCGGCGCGAAGGTGGCTCGTTGCGCGCGGTGCGTCAGGACCCGTCAGCAGGACCGGCCGCCGTGACGGGACGTCGTGCGCCAGCAGACGCTCCTCCTCAATCCGGCGGGCCTGCTCAATGAATGCCTCCGAGAACCCGTTGCCGGGTGGTGTGGTCACGCGGCGGTCCCCGTCGTGGAGGACGATCGCAACTCGGTCGGCCCCGAACAGGACCCGTGCGTGGTCGCCCAAGTCCTGGGCGACGTCGTTGATATCGAGACGCGATGCGAGATCCGTGGAGATGTGGCGCAGCGCCTCGGAGCGCCGCAGCCGAGCGGCTGCCTGTTCAGTTGCCCACGCGCCGTGGATGAGGGTGGCCAGCGTGCGCGCAATCGCTGTGACGAGGCGCTTGCCGTCATCGGGCCCCAGTTGCACGGCACCCGCCAGCACGAGGACGCCCCACGGCGTCTCACCGCCGCGGATGGCAACCGCCAGCTCGTCGGTGCCGAGGCCAAGCATCGGCGAAGGGCCCGGCACACCCGGACGTGCGTGGACGGGCTCGCCCGCAGTCATCGCGAGCGTCAGCGGATCGCTGTCGGGATGCACGCCGCGGATCACGGGCTCTACGTTGCCTTCGGCCGCCGCCGCCCTGGCAACCAGACCGCCGGGACGCTGCTCCCAGACGCCGACAAATGCGGCGCCGGTGATGGTGCGGATGCGTCGGCAGGCTTCGTCCAGCGCCGTGTCCACGCCGCTGGGAAACGAGGCGATCTCGGCAAGGTCTGCCAGCAGGTCAAGACCTGCGGGCGTGTCGGCCAGGGTTGCCGCGGCCGCCTCCCGTCGCTGCGAGCGGTTCTGCCCCTGGTCGGACCCGGCAAGCGGCTCCGCCTCGGCCGACGCGAGAAACCGCTGAAGGTCAGCAACCCGATAACGGCGGTCGCCCCGCTCGTTGATGCGGAAATACCGGATCCGCCCGGCGTCGCTCCACGTGCGCACTGTGTTGGGGTGGACGCCCAGCATGGCGGCGGCACGGGTGACGGACAGGGTTGCGTCGCCGGGCTTGATGGGCCGGCTGGCGGTTCGGGTTCGGGTGTCGGAATTGGCAGGCATTGCAGTCACATGACTGTCAGCCACTTAACAGCGCTTGCCAATAGGCCGATCGCCGCAATTCGCACCGTACCCGCCGCCTAGCGGCCGACGCGTGCGTCAGGAGCGGGAGGCACCACGCGGCGTTGTGAAGCGCAGGTAGGCAACGGTGACCAGGACGCTTGCGGCCGCGATACCAAAGACAAGCAGGACCGCCATCCCGGGATCGCCCACCAGACCTGGCCCCTGCCCGGAGCTGCGCGGATCGCCAGCGGTGGCACTGGTGGGATCGGGCGATGCGGCGGCGGCGAGCGGCGCACCGGCCAGCGTCAGGAGGAGCGACACGGTTACGAGCAGCGTGCGGACAACGGCCGCCCAGGTCCGCACGGTCACCGGATGCTGCCGATGACGGCCCACAGGAGGCCGGCGCCCATCCCGGCCGCGCCCGCGGCCAACAGCGCGGCCGCGGCCCGCGTGGTGGCGCGGTGGCCCTCCGCCAGCACGCGCATCGCGTCGGCGGGCTCCATGGTGGTCACCACCAGCGGTCGCCCCAGCCCGGCTCGCAGGATCGGGCCGCGCACGGGGTCCAGCGTTGGGACGCCGAGCGCCAGCGCGTGATCCACGGTGCTCAGGAGTTCAACCTGAAGACGGGCAGGCGTCTCGGGTGGCGTCCCTTCGGGCACGCGGTCCGTGATCTCGCTCGCTGTGCCCACGGACTCCCGGACCACCACCACGAGACCCTGGTCCAGCGCCGTCTCGTCCACGCCGATGGCCGCCAGTCCGCCGGCCACCGAGAACGGGACGGCGTCGCGAACATCGGCAACCACGGTCCAGACGCCGCGTCGCCCGGTCCGCAACGCGAGGCGTGACCGGCGGAACACCAGCGGCCGGTCGTTCTCGTCGGTGAACTCGGCATCGCTGTCCAGCCGGCCACCCACCGCGACATACCGGCGGCTCCCCGTCTGGGCAAGGCGCACGGCCTCGTCCACCGTGACAGTTGGGGTGGAGGCGAGGATCCGGCCGATGCGGCCCCGCGCGCCAAGCCGGCGCAGGAGCAGCCATCCGGCGGCACGCGCAACAAGGCCGGCGGCAAGCAGAAGGAGGGGACTCACGGCCGGGATGATAGCCCGCCGGCGCGGCACGTCCGGGAATCAAGAAGCCCGGAGGAACCTACTCGACACATGGACATTGAGGTCATCGCCGCCGTTAGTGTCGCTCAGCCCCTCCGGACCGGTCACAAACCTACCCGCCGCAGGCAGCGCGGGTCAACGTGCTTGTCCACCAATCGGGGGCGAATGGGTGAGGAGTTGTCCACCGTCCGTCCACAATGGCCGTTGACGCCGCGCGATCGGTCAGTGCGCGCCGCGTCCGGTGGCCGGATCCAGGGCTCGGATCTCGCCTGCAAAGCTTGTCAGGACAAGCCTGCCGCCCACCAGTTCGGCTTCGGCCACCACATCGGAGTGGGCAACCCGCCACCCCACTTCGCCCGTGGGCTCTAGTGCAAACGTCTCAATCTCGGCCTGCACCAGGATGTGGGCAAGACGCGAGGACCCAAGCACCACCACAATCGGTGAGGCAGAGCGGTGGTGCCAGCGCAGGGTGCCCACGCGTGCGTCAAAGGCGTAGACGTGGAAGCCGTACTTGAGGATCAGCAGGCCCTCGGTGTCCCAGTAGAGTCCGGCCGGGGCATCACTGATTGTGGATGCGAGGCGCGCCGTCCAGATGCCCGCCGGTGACTCGACACGCATCTCGGCGCGGCATCGTCGATCCGGATCCGACCCAACGAGCAGGCCGTGGTCCTCGAGGGTCCCGCCGGTCTCGGTCAGGGCGAACACCGCTGCGGCCCCGCCGCTGCCTGTCCAGCGCAGCGAGGCGCGGATGCCGCCCGGGAACCCGATGACGGCATGCTGGACATCGGTAGGCATCAGGGTGTGCGGGCGCGGCGCGGGTTGGTCAGGCGCTGGCGCTTGGGTCGGCCGCACGGACGGCCTCGCCGTCGGCGCGCACTTCGCAGATGGGGGCGACGTGGGCGTTTGACAGCATGCGCAGGGTGCCCGGCGGCACTGGGAACACCGCGGTGGCCGTGCCTGCTGCAGCCCAGACCGTCTCGAAACGGCCGAGGTCCGGATCCATCACCACGCGGATGCCCGCGGGGTGTCCAATGGGCGGGATCCCGCCGATGGTGTAGCCGGTGAGATCCTTGGCCTCGGCGGCGGTTGCGCGCCTGATGTCGGGCTCTCCGGTCACGGCCGCCAGCCCTGCCAGATCCACGCGGTTGGGGCCCGAAACCAGACACAGCACCGGGACAGGTCTGCCGCCATCCGCACGGGCCACGAAGATCAGTGACTTCACGATCTGGCCCAGCTCAGCGCCGACGGCCGCAGCCGCCTCTGCCGCGGTGTGCGTTCCCTCCGGGAAGACGTGGATCTTGAGCTGGACCCCCTTGCGGGCGGCAGCGTCAAGCACACGCTGAACGGCCGGGTGGAGAGTGGCTTCGGACACGGCCGCGAGTCTACCGCAACAGCCACCTGAGGCACGCTGGCGGCTTACCGCGTGGGATCCGCATGGGCGAGTACGATCGCATCCATGGTCCACGCGACACCAACGGGCACCACCTCCCGCCACGCCATTGTGATTGCGGACGGGGACGTGCCTTCGCGCGCCGTCCTTGACGCTGCGTGGCCCGGCTGGTCGGACGGTGTCGCCGAGGTGATTGCTGCTGATGGCGGGTATGCCAGGGCGGTGCGACTTGGCCTGCGGCCCAGCCTGCTTGTGGGCGACCTCGACTCGCTCTCAGCGGGCGCGCTTGCCGCGGCCATTGCCGATGGAGTAGCAGTGCTCCGGGCCGAGGTGGCCAAAGACGAATCCGATGCCGAACTGGCGCTGCTTGAGGCGGTCCGCCGGGGCGCCACGCGCATCACCGTGCTGGGCGCATTTGGCGGGCCCCGTCTGGACCACGCGTTGGCAAACCTGTGGCTCCTTGCGCATCCAGGGTTGACGGGCGCCGTTGTTGCGCTGCTTGACGGGGCTGCCCGCGCCAGCCTCATCAGCGCCCCAGATGCGGCCGGCGCCGCTGTCACCGCCCAGCTGCCGGGTCCCATCGGCGCACTGGTCACGCTGCTCCCGTTTGGCGGCGATGCGGTTGGCGTCACCACACGCGGCCTCCGCTATCCCCTCCGCGGCGAGCCGCTGCGCGTGGGTCCGGCCCGCGGGCTCTCAAATGTGCGCGACGCAGTTGACGCTGCTGTGACCCTGGTATCGGGCCAGCTGTTGGTTGTGGAGGGAGCGGTGCCCGACGTTGCGGCCCTGTCGGCGCCATCTGGCGAGGACGCGGACTAAACTCCCCCGCATGAGCACCCCCCAAGTTGGCGACCAGGCACCCGACCTTGCCCTCCCTGATGAGCACGGCGTCATCCACCGTCTGGCGGATCGCCGCGGCTCGTGGACCGTCGTCTACTTCTACCCGGCAGACGACACCCCCGGCTGCACCACGGAGGCCTGCCAGTTCCGGGACCTCCACGCTGAGCTTGCCGGGCTGGACGCCGTGATCTGGGGCGTCAGCCCTGACGGATCTGGCAGCCATGCGGCATTCCGCGCCAAGTTTGGCCTTCCGTTCACGCTGCTCAGCGACGAGGACCATGCGGCCGCCGAGGCGTGGGGCGCGTGGCAGGAGAAAGTCAACTACGGCAAGCGGTACATGGGCATCGTGCGGTCCAGTTGCCTCATTGGACCAGACGGGCTCGTGGCCGCCGCATGGCCAAAGGTGCAGGCAGACGGGCACGCGGCGCAGGTGCTTGCGGCGCTGCAGGCGGCCATCGCGGCGCGCGTCTCGTGAGCCGCTGCGCCCTGCCCCAAGCGTGGACGGGGCGCGGGACATGGAGAGAGGCCTCGCACGTGGGGGGAAACGGGCGAGACCTCCGGGCGCAGATTACCACACGATCTGTGGCCTGATCCACGTCCTGAACAGGGTAAGGAATCGTGACATTGTGCCTAATGTGACCCCCGGCGCCCCCCCTCCCGAGCCGCATGACTGGCGGCCCCTGCGGTTTATGGTGATCGTCGCGCATCCCGATGATGCGGATTTCGGGCCGGCCGCAACGGCCGCCAAGTGGATTGACGCAGGCTCGGTTGGGCGCCTGGTCTGCTGCACCAGCGGTGACGCAGGCGGTGATGACTGGCGGACCGATCCGCTGGAGCTTGCGGCCACCCGCGAGGCGGAGCAGCTTGCCGCGGCCGCCGTTGTGGGGTACGAGGGCGTGGCGTTTCTCCATCAGCCGGACGGGGCGCTCGCGAATGATCTGGCCCTGCGCGAGCAGCTGGTCCGGGAGATCCGCACCTTCAAGCCGGACGCAGTGCTTGCGGTGGACCCGGACACGCTCTTCCACAGTGATGGCGGCGTGAACCACACCGATCACCGGGCGGCGGGGATTGCTGCCGTGGATGCGGTGTATCCCGCCGCGCGCAACGCGATGTCCTTCCCGTGGCTTGCCCGAGACGGTCTGGCGCCGCACACCGTCCGGCGCCTGTACCTGTTCTGGACCAACCACCCCGGCGCGTGGGTGGACACAACCGCCACGCTGCAGCGCCGGATTGACGCGTTGCGCGCACACGCCAGCCAGATCCGCCACCCCGAGCAGCTTGCCGAGCGCATGCGCGCATGGGCCCGGGACGAGGGGGCGGCCATCGGATCAGAGGCGGCGGACGCCTTCCGGGTCATCGTCATTGAGGAGGATGAGCCCGCGGCCGGCGAGAGCGAGGGCGCCGCAGCTTCGTAGCCGGTGTGGCGGGCGAGAAGGGGTGTGCACGAGGCGGCGCGTCTTGGTACTCTTCCGCGGTTGGCGGCGCCCCTGCCAACCTGTTCCGGTGCCCATCGAGTTCAGCCCCCAGAGTCCCGCAAGCAGGAGCCCGACTCCCTCGTGACCCTCGATCAGACCCAGGAGTTCCTCGTCCAGCCGGTCGATGCCTCTTGGCTGCAGTGCAACATCGAGTGCCAGGAGGCGTGCCCTGTTGGCACGAACTGCCGCGGGTACCTGAACCTCGCCGCCGAAGGGCGGTTTGAGGAGGGTTACCTGCTCGCCCGCGAGCCAAACCCCGTGGCCGCGATGTGCTCCTATGTCTGCTCGGCCCCGTGCGAGCGCGCCTGTCGCCGCGGCGACATCGACCGCCCGCTGGCCATTCGCGCGATGAAGCGGTTCCTGGTTGAGTGGCACGAGGCGTCCGGCATCCCGGATGTCATGCCGGCCATCACTGCACGCGCTGAGAAGGTTGCCGTCATTGGCGCCGGGCCTGCCGGTCTTGCCGTTGCCCGCGAGCTTGCCACCCGCGGCTACCAGATCACCGTCTACGACAGCCTTCCGTTTGGCGGCGGCACGCTGCTGATGGGCGTTCCCGCGTTCCGCCTGCCGCGCGAGGCCATCGAGATGGACGTGCGCCTTGTGGAGCGGCTGGGCGTCACGTTTGTCTACGACACAACCATCGGCGTGGACATCACGTTTGAGCAGCTCCAGCGGGACTTTGACGCCATCGCCATCTGCACGGGTGCAATGAACGCGGTGGTCCTGGACCTGCCCGGCGCGGACCTGCCCGGCGTCCAGTACGGCGTTGACTTCATGAAGAAGGCCAACCTTGGGCATGAGCTTGAGGTTGGCGAGCACGTCATCGTCATCGGCGGTGGCTACACCGCCATGGACTGCGCGCGCACCAGCCTTCGCTTTGGCGCCGCGGACGTGAAGATCGCCTACCGGCGCACCCGCTCCGAGCTTGTCGTGGACGAGGAGGAGCTGGGCGAGACCGAGCGCGAGGGCGTCGCGATCGACTTCCTGGTGAGCCCGGTTGAGCTCATCGGCAAGGACGGCAAGCTGGCCGAGGTCAAGTTCATCCGCAACAAGCTGGGTGAGCCTGATGCGTCGGGCCGCCGCTCGCCCGTGCCCATTGCCGGCTCCGAGTTCACGCTCCCGTGCGAGACGCTGATCCCCGCGGTCTCCCAGGCGGCAGACCTCACGTTCCTGCCCGTTGAGTCCGTGTTTGAAGTGAACCGCGGCCGCATCAAGGTGGACCCGGCCACGTACGCCACCAACGTCCGCGGCGTGTTTGCCTGCGGGGACTTCGTTACCGGCCCCACCACGATGATTGAGTCGGCGGGCCACGGCAAGAAGACCGCCTACGCCATCGACCGCTACCTGGACGGCCGGACGGACGTCACGGTCACCCCCAACGTCAAGATCACCAGCTCCTGGCGCCACGAGATGCCCGAGCTGTACGACGTGCTTCCGCGCCAGCACATCCCGGTGCTGCCGGTGGCGGCGCGCATGCCCTCGACAGACCCCACGGTGAACTTCACCACGCAGGTGGAGCTGGGCTACGAGGCAACGGCCGCGGTGGCCGAGTCCACTCGCTGCCTCATGTGCAACTACAACATCTGGTTTGACCCGTTCCGGTGCGTGCTGTGCGGCGCGTGCGCCGACGTCTGCCCGGAGGGGGTCATCCATATGCTGGACGTGAACCAGCTCAAGACCGAAGGGCTCCTGCCGGAGATCGAGGAGGCCTACGGATGGTCGCAGGGGGCGGCCATGGTCCTTGACGAGGAGCGGTGCATCCGCTGCGCCCTGTGCGTGAAGCGGTGCCCGTTTGACGCGATCACCATGGAGCGGTTTGAGCTCCAAGAGATTTCAAGTGACGGGCGGCTCTACAAGGAGTCGTACCGGGACGCGCAGCTCGCCGGGACGGCCGGCGTTGCAGGAGGACCCAGGTGAGTTTCCTCGAGCGGGTCGACCAAAGCATCAGGCGGTCCCCCGTCTGGCGGTCGATCTTCCGCAACCCGTATCCCAACGACGAGCGGTCGAGGGCGTACGCGGTCATGAACAACGTGTTCCTGCACCTGCACCCTGTGCGGGTTCGGCAGCACGCGGTCAAGTTCGCGTACACGTTCTGCCTCGGCGGCCTCAGCTTCTTCCTGTTCCTTGTGCTGACGGTCACCGGCGTCTACCTGATGTTCTTCTACATCCCGTCGGAGACGCAGGCGTATTCCAACATCCTGGACATCCAGTCACGCGTGGCGTTTGGCCTGCTGACGCGAAACATCCATCGGTGGGCCGCCCACCTCATGGTGTTCTTCGTCTTCCTGCACATGATGCGGGTCTTCTACCACGGTGCCTACAAGCCGCCGCGCGAGTTCAACTGGGTTGTCGGCGTGGTGCTGCTGTTCCTCACAATCATGCTCAGCTTCACGGGCTACCTGCTCCCCTGGGACCAGATCGCCTACTGGGCCATCACCATCGGCACCAACATGGCGGGCTACGCGCCGCTGTTCAACACCCCCTCCAAGCTGCTCCTGTTGGGCGGCATCGAGGTGGGCCAGAACACGCTGCTGCGGTTCTACGTGTTGCACATCATGGTGTTCCCGCTCGTTGCTGCCATCTTCCTCGCGGTCCACTTCTGGCGGATCCGCAAGGATGGCGGCATTAGCGGCCCGCTCTGAGCCGACGAGGAACGACGAGAGATGGCTGACACCGAGAACAAGCCTGCCGAGGCCCGGGTGGTGACACCTGTGGATCCTGCGCGGCGGACTGAGATTGACAAGCAGCGCGTGCCGATGTCGGCGCGCCCATACCGCCTGCTGGCGCTGGTCAAGCAGGATGCGGTTGTCCGGGTCCAGAAGGAGCCGGACGACACGGTCATGACGTGGCCACACCTGTTGGCCATCGAGTTCATGGCGGCAGCCCTCATGAGCATCTTCCTGCTCGCCATGGGCCTGTTTATCAATGCGCCGCTGGAAGACCTTGCAAACGGCAACATCACGCCGGCCGTGGCAAAGGCGCCGTGGTACTTCCTGGGTCTCCAGGAGCTGCTGGCCTACTTCCACCCCACCGTCGCGGGTGTGCTTGTGCCCACGTTCGTGCTTGTTGGCGCCGGCCTCATCCCGTTCCTTGACCGGGGCAACCTGCAGGCCACGCGGCCTTCGGACCGCAAGACCATCGTGGTCCTGTTCTCGCTGATCGCGGGCCTCGGGCTGTTTGTCACCTTCGTTGGGATTTTCTTCCGTGGTCCCGGCTACTCGTTCGTCATCCCGTATCTCGAGTTCTTCAAGATCGGGACGCCGGGCCTTCACTTCGCCCTCTGACCGAAGGAAACCGGAGTCATGAGCAACTACCAGGTAGAGCCAGAAAACAAGCCGCAGGCCCTCACGAAGGAGGCCCTCAAGGCCCTCCGCCATGAGCAGGTTCAGGGCGTCTCACGGCGCGAGCTCCTCCGCGGCTCCCTCGCCGCCGGCATGGGCCTTTGGCTCCTGGAGGTCACCGCTGGAACCATCGGGTTCCTGTGGCCCAACCTTCAGGGCAAGTTTGGCGGCGACGTGAACGTCGGCACGCTTGACACCATCAAGTCCGACAACTCCAGCCTTCCCATCGCTGATGGCTTCCCGGCCTATGTGTCGGCCGCCAAGGCGTTTGTGGTGCTTGTGGATCCGTCACAGCCGCGGTTCATCCCCGGCGCGGACCTCACGGGCGACGGCACAGCGGTCAACGTCCGGGCGCTCTACCAGCGTTGCCCGCACCTTGGCTGCAAGCCCAACCCGTGCCAGAAGAACTTCTGGCTGGAATGCCCCTGCCACGGCTCCCGCTACGACCGCCTCGGCCAGAAGGCGCTCGGCGCCGAATATGGTCCGGCGCCGCGCAGCATGGACCGCTTCGCCACCCGCGTGGAGGCAGACGGCACCCTCGTCATCAACACCGGCAAGATCACCCTTGGCTCCCTGCCCATCGCGGTTGGCCAGCCCGGGATCATCCCGCCGCGCAGCGCCACCGGCTGCATCTAGATCCGCCATGCATCGCCAACCCGCCCACCGAGGAGTCCGATGACTGACCAGCCCGGCCGCCCGCCCGAGGAGCGCCTGTCCGCGCCGCGGCCGTCGTCCGCGCCGGTGCCCGGTGCGCGCTTCTCTGCGCCGCCGTCAACCCACCGCAACGACCTCACGCCCGAGCGTGCCGCCAAGATCGTCCGCCAGTCCGCAAGCGCGCGGTGGGTAGGCTTCCTGGCCGTCACAGTCGTGGCGCTCTTTGTGATTGGCTACTACTTCTACGAGCTGGGGCTGCCCGGCGGGATGACCAAGCCCCGCATGCAGGCCGCCGCCGAGGAGCAGCAGGTCATCGACGTCGAGCGTGGCTACAACATCTACCAGGCCAACTGCGCGCAGTGCCACGGCATCCAGGGCGAAGGCGGCAAGGGACCTGTGCTCAACCGCCAGGACAAGCTGTTTGCCCACCTGAACCCTGACTACATCCGCAACATGCTCCAGGTGGGCGGTCGCTACGCGTGCGGTACGGCAACCTCGATCATGCCAATCTGGTCCAACACTGGAACCCCGCCGGGACCCCTCAACTACAAGCAGGTCAACGACCTGATCGCGTTCCTGCGGGCGTCCAAGGCCGAGACCTTCACCGTGCGGGACGCGTCCAAGTTTGAGCCGGTCATCCCCACGCCCGGGGCCACGGCGCAGACGTTCACCGGCTGGGTTGACCCGGCGTACCAGCCCGCCGCGGGCGCAACGCCGTATCCGGCCTGCTGGCAGGCGGAGTTCACGTCCGGTGGCAGTACGGCAACCCCGGCCCCGTCCGCTGGTGCCTCCGGTGCACCCGCGTCGCAGGCGCCGTCCGGCGCCATGGTCAATGAGACCGCGCTCAACATCGCGTTTGGCACCGGCGAACTCAAAGCCCCGGCGGACACGGCGTTCACCGTCAACTTTGACAATCAGGATGCGGGGATCCCGCACAACATCGCCATCAAGGACGCCAGCGGCGCCACGATCTTCACGGGTGATCTCATCACCGGGCCAAAGCAGATTGCCTACAGCGTCAAGGCGCTGGCAGCGGGGGAGTACACCTTTATCTGCTCGGTCCATCCCAACATGACCGGCACCCTCAAGGTTGGGAACTGAGCCATGACGCAGACCGCACTCCCCGCGCCGCACGCCGGCAGCCGCCGGACGTTCTTTGGCCTGTTTGATGCCGACGGCTGGGCCTGGGCCGGCGTCAAGGCCACGTTCTGGTTCATCGTCCTGATCGTCATGCTTGGGTATATCCCAGACCGGGCGTACTACTTCACCGTCCAGAAGACGGTGGACATTGGCGTCCTGAAGTGGGCGCCCATCAACTTCTGCCCGCCCGAGAACGAGACCGTGCCGTGCCCCGCGCCAGCCGGAGCCTCGCTTCCCTGGCACCCCGCCCCGGCTGAACTGCAGCTCCCGGCCTCGCGCACCGATGGCGTTGCCGCGGTGATCGGCTCCACCTACCTGTATGCAGGCGGCTCCGACGGTCAGGCAGCTTCGACCGCCACCTACATCTCGCATGTGGTGGGGCTTGGCAACCTCGACAAGTGGGCCGCGGCGCCTGCGATGCCCGAGGCTCGCGCCGACGCTGCGTCCGTGGTTGTGGGGAACACGCTCTACGTCATCGGCGGCTACGGCCCCGACGGCAAGCCCACCAGCACCATCTACACGCTCACCGTCGCCAACGACGGCACGGTTGGGGCATGGAAGACCGACGCGCTTGCGCTGCCGGCTCCCCGCGCAGGTGCTTCCGCGGTTGCGGTCTCGGACGGCTTCGTTGTCTTGGGCGGCACCGACGGGACGGCTGCCACGAAGAGCGTCTGGAAGTCCCAGGTGGACGCCAAGGGCGTGGCCGGCGCACTCAAGGAGCAGTACCCGTTGGCCGAGGCCAACGTTGACGGCTACGGGGCGCACGTCGGCGACGTGATCTTTGTGATTGGCGGACGCAACGACAAGAACGAGGTTGTGGCCACCGTCCAGCAGATGCTGGTTGGCGGCCCGAACGCCACGGTCGCTGACCCGAACGCCATCATCGCCTCACGTGTCAGCGTGCAGACCAACCTGCCGGGCGGGCGCACCAACCTCGCAGGATTTGTCGCCAACGGCAGCATCTACGTCACCGGCGGCTCAGACGGTGTTGGTGGCCGCACGGAGACCCTGTGGGCCATCCCGGACGCCAAGGGCGTCATCCCTGCCTGGAACCACTTGGCCCAGACCGACCTTGGCGAGGGCATCCAGGGTGCTTCCGGCGTGGCGGCCGGGTCCTATGCGTTCATCCTGGGCGGCCAGACCTCCAAGGGTGTCACCGCTGGCTCTGCACGGGCCAACATGGCTCCGCAGCAGCCGTTCTTCCAGGTGGGTCTGCTGGGCCTCACCATCCCGGCCCTCAAGCTTGACGGTGAAGTTGGCCAGCAGATTGGCTACCTGAACGCGGCAACCGTGGGCGCGGTGAACTTTGTGATCATGATCCTCATCGGCTGGGCGTTCAACCACAAGGAGCGAACGCGCGAGCTGCTGGGCAAGCTGCGCCGCAAGGGCTAGCTCCGGGCGCAAGCCCAGAATCTCGCACAACGCAGACGGCCGTCGGGAAACCGGCGGCCGTTTCGATTCGGGCAGCCCAACTGCGCGGCGGAGTGACCCCGGTTACGCGCAACGTGTGCCGTACCATCCGGACCTATGGCAATGCCCCCCAAGCCTCTGCGGATCCTGCATGCGCCTGTCAACGTGGCGGGGCAGGGCGGCGACGTTGTTGCGGCGCTGCGCCGCGCGGGACAGGACGCCCACCTCTGGGTCCGCGGGACCGATGCGTTTGGACGCTCTGCCGACCGCCTGCTTGACGCCCCCGCCGATGACGACCATGCAACCTGGCGCTACGTCCGCGAGGCGGCAGAGCAGTTTGACGTGCTGCACTTCCACTTTGCCCGGACCCTGGTGCCAGCCGCCTCCGCTGGGCTGCCGCCGTTTTGGGATCTGCCGGTGTACCGGGCCCTGGGTCTGCGCGTGTACTTCACGTTCCACGGCTCCGATGTCCGCCTGAGCCGCGTCTTCGCGGAGCGCAACCCATGGGCGGCGCAGTTTCTCGTCCCCGGTGCCGCCGACGACGACCGCATTGAGAAGTACCTCCACGTCATGCGGACGTACGCAGACCGGCTGTTCGTGGCGTCGGCCAACTCGCTCGACTACGTCCCTGACGCTGTGTATCTGCCCCGCGTCATCGACATGTCGGCGTGGCCCGCGCAGGCTGCCGCCCAGCGCCGCGTCCGCCCCGTCATCGTCCATGCGCCCACCAAGCGCGGCACCAAGGGGACCAACGGCATCCTTGCCGACCTTGAGGCACTGCGGGCAGAGGGCCTGGACTTTGAGCTGCGGCTCCTGGAGGGCGTTCCCCATGAGCAGGTCCGCCAGACGCTGGCCGATGCCGACATCCTGATCGACAACACGGTTGCGGGTTCATACGGGATCGTCTCGCTGGAGGCGCTGTCGCTCAACAAGGTTTCCGTGTCCAGCATGTCGCCGGCGATGCGAGCGGCGCATCCGACGAGCCCAGTTGTCGTGGTGGACCCAGACACGCTGCGCGAGACTGTTCGCCGGCTCGTCCTCGATGCCGATGAACGCCAGGCGCTCGCGGAGCGCGGGCGCGCCTTTGTCGCGTCAGACCACGATGCCGATCGTGTTGCGGCTGCGCTGCTGGAGCGCTACAGGGAGCCCCGCCCGGACCGGCCGCGGCCAATCATGCCGGACTGGGTGTCCGTGGATCGCACCCGCAAGGTGGAACTGGTTGCAGAGCGTCTTGACCGCGTCACCGTGGAACTGGAGCGGTCTCGCCGCCGTGAGCACGAACTGCGTTCCCAGTTGGGCATGACGCCGATCAGCTTGCGAGAGCAGGGGCTGCGCGCGGGTGCGCGGCTGCGCGGTCTTGGGCGGCGGGTTGTGCCGACGGCGATCCGCCGGCTGTTCAAGAGGCTGCGCGCCTAGCTCGTCCGGGCTGCGCCCACCGCGCCCACCGCGCCCACCGCGCCGCGATCATGCCGGCGTATCACCGCTCGTGATAAATGCCATTGGTTCGCGCCGTGGCGCTGGCCGCCGGGCGTGCCGCGGGGTCTGCGGGCGCCCTTACCGCCCGAAGTATCACCGCTCGTGATGCGACGGTGTCTATTGGTCGGATTCGGGCGGGAGCAGTGGTCAGATGACCGGCCAAGACGAGGCGCGAGGCAGAATTAGCTGGCGATTATCACGAGCGGTGATGAAGGGACATAGGGGGCGGACTTCAGCAACGTCTGCGCACGAAACGCCTGCGCACGATGAGTTTGATGGTTGAGTCGCCCCACTGGAACTCGCCAACCGAGGCAGAGGCAGACTAGGCCCGGAAGACCGATCGAAGCGCACGTGCCACCCGGAGCGTGCCAAGGTAGATGCCCTCGTAGAGCCACACCGCGATGAAGGTCTGAACTGCCACCAGCAGCGCGCGGAGCAGGAGCGGGAGGTCGGAGAGGAAGGCGCCAAGGCTGATTGCGCCAACCAGCGCCCCAAGGAACGCAAGCACTGCCAGCACGAGGCCGGCGATCCGCCACCGGGTTGACATTCCGTGGTCCTCCACGCGCCAGCGAGCACCCACCCCTGACTGCAGACGCATCATCGAGCCGGAGCGGGTCCATCGTAACAGGCGCGCGCGGGGTGCACGTCGCAGTCCACGCGCAAGGCAGTCGGGCAACCTCGGGCTCTGGCTTCAAGCCCTCGCTCTGCCTATGCCAGTGCGGACGTACTGGCGTCGCCGAAGAAGAACCGGAGGGGTCGCCGCCCACCAAAGCCCTGGTTGTGCCGATGCGCAAACGAGATCGACACCTCCCCGCGCCGCCAGCACAGCCAGATAGGCTGCCCCGACGCCTCGGCTGGGAAGTCCAGGAGGCCCGCGCCGATGTCGCGCAGGACGATCTCCCGGTCATCGAGCCACGCGGTGTCGGCCTGCATCTGGTCCACAAGACCGCGCATGCGCAGCCGCAGGCGGCGAAGCTCGGCGTCCGGCGGCTCCTGCCCGGCGTCAATGCCTAGGGCTGCCCGGTCGGCGGCCCCGGCGTCAACAAGCTCCTCAAGCACCACCGTCTCGCGCTCGCGGTATGCGTCGCGCAGCCCCACCACCTCGTCGCGCAGCAGCCGCAGACGCTCGGTGAGCGTGGCGATCTCGGGGATCAGCGCGTTGGCTTGGTCGGCCGTGTAGGTTCGGGACACGTTGGCGATTGTAGCCGCCACCCCCGCCGCCGCTTGCGCCGCGGTTCCGCGTGGCGTGCGCCAAACGGCAGTGGGACCATCGGCTCAAGCAGGGCAGCCGAAGGCGCCCATGCGGGATCGCGTGGTGGTCGGCTACCCTTGGGGCGCACCTGGAGGCCGTTTGACCATCTCGCCCGTTCGTCCCGCTCCGCCAGCCCCAACCCGTCTTCGGGCTGTGTGGCCGCGGCTGACCGTGCGCGGGCTGTCGCTGCGGTTGGCCCTTCCGGCACGAACGCTTGCGGCAGCGGCGCTCGCTGCGGTCATCGCCATGACTGGCGTCTGGTCTGGGGGCCCTGCCCCCGTTGACGCCTCCACCTGGTCGCTCACGGCGCGCTGCTCGGGCGTCAACGTCCGGACGCAGCCCACGTCAGTTTCAACGCGCAAGGTCACGCTTGCAGCGGGTGCCAAGGTGGTTGCCGTCGCCACCGTTCCAGGCGCCGCCTACTCCTCGCCGTGTGGAGGGGCCACCCGCAAGGGGAGCACCTGGTACCGGATCACCAGCATCAACGGCAAGAGCGTCAAGACGGTCTACGGCGTCACCTACCTCTACGCCGCCACGGGGTTCTTCAACGTGGTGAGCATCGCAACGACGCTCTACGCACGGTGCGGCAGCGTTGGCGTGCGCGTCAGCCCCTCCATGACCGCCACCAAGAAGACCACGCTGGCATCGGGCGCCAAGGTGGTCTCCACGGGCTCAGTGGCTGGGGGCAAGTGGACCGCCGGGTGCGGAACCAACACCACGGGCACCAGCTGGTACCGGATCACCAGCATCAACGGCAAGAGCGTCAAGGCGCTCTACGGCGTCACGTACGTGTATGTCGCGCGTGTGCTCCTGACCTCGACGCCCCCGGTGGTCGCCACACCGTCACCGCCACCGTCGCCCAGTCCAACGCCAGCCCCATCACTCAGCCCGTCCGCAAGCGCCCCTGCCTCCGCCACGCCGACACCGGTTCCCACCCCAACGCCAACCCCTGCGCCAACGCCCACGCCCAACCCCTACGTGCAGGGGATCGACGTCAGCTACTGGAACACCATCACCAGCTGGCCGTCGGTGGCGGCCTCCGGGAAGCAGTTCGCGTTCATCCGGGCCAGCTGGGGCTCAGGCCCCCCGTACGCTGACTCCAAATACGCCGCGTTCCGCGCCGGCGCCAAGGCGGCTGGGCTCAAGGTTGGCGCCTACCACTTCGCCTATCCCAACTGCACCATTCCGGCGTACGGGAACGATCCCGTGGCGGCCGGGGTTGCCGAAGCTGACTGGTTCCTCACCAGTGCCACGCCGAAGGTGGGCGAGCTGCTCCCGGTCCTCGACATCGAAGGAGGGGGCCTCAATGCGTCGGGCTCCTGCACGCACGCCGTCACCGTCGCGGAGGCCAAGAGCTTTGTGCAGGCGTTCTACAACGAGGTCTTCGCCAAGACCAGCCTGAAGACCATCATCTACACCAGCCCCAGCACCTGGACCACCGACATTGGCAACTGGACCGTGCCCGCGGCCGCAGGTGAGCCGCTGTGGCTTGCCCACTGGGGCGTCTCCACCCCGTCCGTCCCGGCGTCCAACTGGAGCGCCCACGGCTGGACGTTCTGGCAGTACTCCAGCGTGGGCAGCGTCCCCGGCATCACCGGGAGCGTGGACCTCGACAACTTCAACTCCAAGGCGGCGTTGGGCGACTTCAGCGCCGTGACGATCACCGCCATCACACCGCAGCCAACGCCAACGCCGGCGCCCACCCCTACGCCGGCGCCTACCCCCACGCCCACGCCCGTCCCCACGCCGGTGCCCGCGCCCTAGCCCGCGAGCGCCATAGCGTCGGCGTCCCTAGACTGCAGAGCGATGGATCCCCAGCCCACCACCCGTCCAGCCACGGCGCCTGACCGGCATGCGCTGCTGGACCTTGTCCGCGCGTCTGTGATTGGCGACGACGAGGCCGTGCCGGGCCCCTTCGGCATCCGGCGCGTCACGTACGCGGACTACACCGCGTCTGGCCGAAGCCTGGGCTTCATCGAGGACTACATCCGCGACAACGTCCTGCCGCTGTACGCCAACACGCACACCGAATCGTCCGGGACGGGGCTCCAGACCAGCCGCTTCCGCGAGGAGGCGCGCCGGCTGGTGCTGGAGGGCGTGGGCGGGAGTCGCGAACGCCATGCCGTGATCTTTGCGGGATCTGGCTCAACCGCGGCCATCAACAAGCTGGTGGACGTGCTTGGCATCCGCATCCCATCCGAGATGGACGACCGATACGGCTTCCGCGCGTCCATCCCGGCGGACCAGCGGCCGGTGGTGTTTATCGGCCCGTATGAGCACCACAGCAACGAGCTGCCCTGGCGCGAGTCCATCGCCGACGTGGTGACCATCCGCGAGGACGCCGACGGCGAGATTGACCAGACGCGCCTCGCCGAGGAGCTGGAGCGCTACAGGGACCGGCCGCTCAAGATTGGCAGCTTCTCCGCCGCCTCCAACGTGACAGGCATCGTCTCGGACACCAGCGGCATCGCCCGCCTGCTTCATCAGCACGGCGCGCTGGCCTGCTTTGACTTTGCCGCCGCCGCGCCCTACGTCTCCATTGAGATGGATGCCGACGGCGACCCCGGCGCGTACAAAGACGCGGTGTTTATCTCGCCCCACAAGTTCATCGGCGGCCCGGGGACGCCCGGTGTTCTGGTGGCCCGCCGGGAGCTCTTCCGCAATCGCGTCCCCGCTATGCCCGGGGGCGGCACGGTGCTCTTCGTGAACCCGCTGGAGCACGCGTACGTGAAGGACCCGGAGCACCGCGAGGAGGGCGGCACGCCCGCCATCGTGGAGTCCATCCGGGCGGGGCTGGTCTTCCAGCTCAAGGCAGCCGTGGGCGTGGACGCCATCCGCGAGCGCGAGTCTGACTTCATCCACCGCGCGCTCCACCGCTGGGAGGCCAACCCGGCTATCGAGATCCTGGGCAGCCATCAGGCGGAGCGGCTCTCGATTGTGTCGTTTGTGGTCCGCCATGACGGCCGATACCTGCACCACAACTTCATTGTGGCGTTGCTCAACGACCTCCTTGGCATCCAGTCGCGTGGCGGCTGTTCCTGCGCAGGG
>CAIYHO010000302.1 GCA_903925955.1 uncultured Chloroflexota bacterium | reverse complement strand
TCGGCCAGCAGCTCGCGCATGCCGGCGTTCCCCGGGGACAGTTCGGCGATCAGGTGCTCAACGCCCTCGCCCCGCGCAACCTGCACCGCCAACTTGACGATCTGGGCGCCAACCCCGCGCCGCTGCCAGGCGTCTGCAACCACCATCGTGAGCATCCGGTCATCGGTGGCGTGCACACGGCTGAGCCGCGCGACACCGGCAATCTCCGGTGTGGCCACGCCGCCGGTCATCCCGGGCGCCTCGGCCACAATGGCAAACTCGCGGTCATAGTCCACAAAGCAGATCCGGGCAAGGCGCTCATGGGCGGTGCGCTCGGCCAGCGAGCGGTCCTTCCCATACCGGGCGCGAACCGTGGCGTCGGAGAGCGACGCGTGGAAGCGCGCCATGGCGGGCTCGTCCTCAGGCCGAATGGGCCGGACGCCGATCGCCACGCCGTCGTCGGTTGTCGCCTCGCGCTGGTACTCGTGCGGGTACGGGCGGATGGCCAGACGCGGCAGATCCGCGTCCGCAATCGATGCCGGGTGCAGCACCACGCGCGCATCCAGCGCAATGACGCGCTCGGGTGACGCAAGCAGCGGGTTGATGTCGATCTCCGCAATGCGCGGCTGCTCGGCCACAAGCTCGCTGAAGCGCACCAGGAGTGCTGCCAGGACCTCGCGGTCAATAGGCTTGCGCCCGCGGACGCCGCGGAGCGCGTGGCTGATCTTTGTTTCGTCAATCAGGTGCTTGGCAAGCGTGGTGTTGAGCGGCGGCAGCGCCAGCGCGCGGTCCTTGAACACCTCAACCAGCTGGCCACCCATGCCAAACAGCAGCACCGGGCCAAACTGGGCATCGGGGCTTGACCCAACAATCAGCTCGTAGCCGGTCCAGTTGATCATCGGCTGGATGGTGACGCCCTCGAAGTGCTCCTCGCCCACCTTCTCGGCAACCGAGGCGCGGATGCGCTCATACGCCTCGCGCACCTGGTTGGGGTCGCGCAGGTTGAGCACCACCCCGCCGACATCGGTCTTGTGGGTGATGGTCCGGCTCAGCAGCTTGGCCACCACGGGGTAGCCAATCGCATCGGCAGCAGCCACGGCCTCATCGGGCGTGGTGGCCAGTTCCGTGTCGGTGATGGGGATGCCGTAGGCCGCGAGGACCTTCTTGCTCTCGTATTCGGTGAGCAGGGTGCGGCCCTCGGCCGAGACCTCAGCGATGATCCGGTCCACTTCCTCGCGGAACTCGCCGCGCTCGGGCGCGACGGGCAGACGAGGCGTCTGGTAGAGCGAGCGCAGGTTGGCGTCGTACTGCCAGAGGTAGTTGAACAGCACGCACGCCGTGTCCGGGTAGGCAAACGTGGGGATGCCGGCGGCCCGCAGGATCGCGGCGCCCTCGGCCACATCCTCGCCGCCCATCCAGGAGGCCAGCACGGGCTTGCCCTCAATGTGGGCGTGCTTGACGAGCGCACGGGCGGTGGCCGTGGGGTCCGTCATCGCCTGCGGTGTGAGGATGACCAGCAGACCGTCCGTCTCAGGATCTGCGGCGGCCACCTCAAGGGCCTGCGCGTACCGCTCGGGCGGGGCGTCGCCGATGATGTCGATGGGGTTGTTGTGGCTCCAGACCACCGGCAGCACCTTGTTGAGGCGCTCCATGGTCTCGTCGCTGATCTCGCTGAGCTCGCCGCCGCCGCCAATGAGCGCATCCGTGGCGATGACGCCCGGACCGCCCGCGTTGGTGACGATGCTGAGGCGCCGGCCGCGGGGCCGCGGCTGCTTGGCGAGGATCTCGGAGACCTCAAAGAGCTCGCTGATGGAGTTCACGCGCAGGACGCCCGCGCGGCGGAACGCGGCGTCAAGGACGTCGTCTGACCCTGTGAGCGACCCTGTGTGCGAGGCCGCGGCCTTGGCCGCCTGCATGGTGCGCCCGGGCTTGATCACGATGATGGGCTTGTGGAGGGCCACTTCGCGTGCGGCTGAGAGGAATGCGCGGGCGTCGCCGATGGTCTCCATGTAGATGACGATGGAGTCCGTGTCCGGGTCATTGCCCAGGTAGTCGATGACGTCGCCCCAGCCCACGTCCAGCATGGAGCCAAGGCTCACGATGCTGGAGAAGCCCACGTCCTCGTGTGCCGCCCAGTCAAGGATGGCCGTGAGGAGCGCGCCGGACTGGCTGATGAAGCCCACGCGCCCGGGCTTGGCGATGCCGGCGGCAAACGTGGCGTTGAACCACCCGATGGGGTTCATGATGCCCAGGCAGTTGGGGCCCACCACACGGATCCCGTAGCGGCGCGCTGCGGCCAGCACCTGGCGCTCCAGCTCCACGCCCTCGGCGCCAACCTCCTTGAAGCCGGCGCTGATGATGATCACGCCCTTGATGCCCGCCTTGCCGCACTCCTCAACGAGGCCGGGCGCGGACTTGGCGGGGGTGACGATGACCGCAAGGTCAACGGGCTCCCCGATGGACGTGATGGACGGGTACGCCTTCACGCCCAGGATGGCCGGGCGCGTGGGGTTGACCGGGTAGACCGTGCCGCCGAAGGGGCTGCTCAGCAGGTTCCACAGGATGGTCCGGCCAACCGAACCCTCCTTCTCGGTGGCCCCAACCACCGCGACGGAGCGCGGGTGGAAGATCGCGTCAAGCGGATTGCGCTCGGGCGGGGCGTCGGCGTGGTCTGCGCGGTTGGCCTGGTTTGCGTTGGTGTTCGCGGCGGTCATCGTTGCCTCGGATGTGTGCGGAGCAGGCGGGACGGCATGCTGGCTGACGGCGTGTGGTGCCGCAGGTACAGGGTGCCCCCGATGGGCCCCGCGCGCGATGGGCCACACGGCGCGCGCTTGGGGCGTGCAGGGTGGCTTTGGCGGGGACGCATGGCCCCCCGGCACGGGCCGGTCGGCGTGAGTTGGCACCCGTGGCGGCGCCGCAGACGCTCACGGCCTAGACTTCAGTCAACACATCTGAGCGAAGCAGCAGGTCCGCCCCATGTCCGCCTTCACGCAGCGTCTTCGGCGCATCCATCCTGGCGTCATCCTCGGGGTGCTCGACGTAATCGGGCTCCTCGTGGCGGGCTACCTCTCGTGGGTGGAGCTTGGCAACGGCATCCCGTCGTGTGGCCCGTTCCACGGCTGCGAGACCGTGGCAATGAGCTCCTATGCGCGGATTGGCGGGATCCCGGTTGCGGTCTTCGGCGTGTTCCTGTCGGTCACGCTGCTGATCTTGGCCATCGCGTGGGTTCGCTCGGACAAGCCCGGGCTGCTGGACCTCCACTACGGGATCTCGCTCGTGGGCGTGATCTTCGAGATCTACTTCATCGCGGTCCAGGTGTTCATCCTGCGCGCGGTCTGCATTTGGTGCGTCACCTACGGCCTGTCGCTGATCGCCCGCTTCTTCGTGGCGCTGGCCATCTGGATCCGGCGCGGTCGGCTGGACGCGCTGCTCGGGCGCGAGTAGCGGCCGGGGCTCACCCCTACCGGGTCCGGGGCGGTCCCGCGGCAATCCGCGCCTCGAGACGCGCGGCGCCTTCGGGCGACCAGTTGGCCTCGATCCACCACGTGGCGCCCGCATCGGCTGCGGCCTGTGCCTTGGCGGCTGCGGCAACCGGGTCATCGGCTGGCGTGATCCCGTCAACGACGATCTCGAACGCACGCGCCGCATCGGCCGGGTCGCGGTGCTCGCGGATCCACGCCACAACCTCGGCGATGAGCGTGGGTTCGCTGGACTGCCTGCCAACGGGCGCCTGCACCACGATGCCGTCCCAGCGCAGCGCCCGGCGGAGCGACTTCTCGTGTGGCCACGCGCCCACAGTCCAGACGGGGATCCGCGGCTGCTGTACCGCGGCGGGCTGCAGTGTGAGCGGCGCAAACCGGTAGTGCGTCCCCGCGAAGCCAAAGGGCTCTCCTCGCCCCAGCCCCTCCGTGATCGCCAGCGTCTCGTCCAGCAGCTCGGCGCGGGTCCGTGCCGCCACGGGCTCGCCGACAGTCCCAAAGCCCTGATCGTCAAGTGCGCCGAGCCCCACGGGGAGCACGAGGCGGCCGCCCGAGAGCCGGTCAAGCGTGATGGCCTCCTTGGCAAACAGCCAGGGCCGGCGACGCGCGGGAACAAACACCATGGCGCCAAGGACAACCCGTGACGTGCGCATCGCCATCGCGGCCAGCGTGATCCACGGATCGTCGAGGTTGATGCCGGGGATGGCCAGCCCGTCAAACGTGAAGACGCCGTCCCAGCCGGCCAATTCGGCCTTGGCGGCCAGATCGGCACAGCCGCGCGCGTCGCTGATGGGGAGGACGATGCCGAAACGCATGGCGACGATGGTTGCATGCCGGGACGCTTGGTGACGGCTTGGCCGTACGATGTGGGCGTCCAGCGTCCCAACTCGGAGGCAGTCATGTCGCCGCGCCGCGTCGCGACCCTCGCAACTGTTCTCGCTGCCGTCGTCCTTGCCGTTGTGGCGTGCTCGTCCGCAAGCGAGACCAAGATCGTCGTTGCCGGCGCCTGGGTTCGGCCCGCACCCGCCGGGGGCGAGACCGCGGCGTACTTCACTGTCACCAACGCGGGCGGCCACGACGACGTGCTGGTGGGCGTCTCCACGCCCGATGCCCAGACCGCGGGCCTCCACAAGACCTCCACGGACGCCAGCGGCATGACCGGCATGGCGCACACGGACTCCATTGCCATCCCGGCTGGCGGGACTGTTGAACTCAAGGCAGGCGGCTACCACGTGATGCTTACCGGGGTGACGAAGGATCTGGTGGTGGGCGGGTCGATTGACCTTGTCCTCACGTTTGAGCAAGTGGGTGTGGTCCGGGTGAAGGCGGAGGTCAAAGGTGGCTGACGCCCCCGCGCAGGCGCCCAAGCCGGGAATGGATCGTCGCGGCGCCATCCTTGGCGGCGTGATGCTTGGCGGTCTTGGCATCCTCGCCGTGTGGCTGCTGGCGGCGGTCTTCGTCTCGAGATCCGGCACCGCGGCCGCAAGCCCCACGCCCAACCCGTCCGATTTCACCTACGCGGACGCCAAAGCCGCGCCGGTGCTGCAGTTGACAGACCAGGACGGCAGCCCCTTCACGCTGTCGAGCCTGCAGGGCCACCCGGTGCTGGTGTTCTTTGGCTACACGCATTGCCCAGACGTCTGCCCGGCCACTGTGGGCATCGTCAACGAGGCCGTCACGGCCGCCGGCGCCGGGCCACGAGCGGTCTTTGTCTCCATCGACCCCGAGCGCGACAGCGTGGCGGCGATGAAGTCGTACCTGAAGTACCTGCCGCCGTTCTACACGGGGCTCTCCGGCACGCCCGACCAGATCAAGCAGAACTCGCAGGGCTGGGGCGTGCAGTACGCAAAGGTGGAGACGGGCTCCGCCAGTGGCTACGCGATGGCGCACACAGCTGACCTCTACCTCGTTGACGCGCAGGGTCGGCTTCGAGCCCACTTCCCGTTTGGGACGCAGGCCGGACCGGTCATATCGGCCCTCAAGGCGCTGCTTGCCGAGACCCCCGTGCCCTCGGATGCCCCGGTCACAACGGCCCCAACCGGCGGCGCCCCCACCGCCTCGGCCGTGCTGACCCCAGCGCCAACGGCTGTTCCCGGCGCACTAGCGGCCCGCGTCATCTCATCGGCCGTGTGGGCCGGCGGTCCCAGCCCGGTGATTCTCACCGTGGGCGACAGCACCGGTGTCCTGCTTGACGGGACAGTGCCCGTGGACGTCACCGTCACCGGCGCGGGCGGTGCGGCGGCGGGCCCCGCAGTGCGGGCCGTTGCGGTGAAGCCCTGGGGCGAGCAGGTTGTCTACTACGTCGCCACGGTGTCCATCCCGTCGCCGGGCGAGTGGCAGCTTGTCCTCCAGAGCGGGGATGGCCGCACGGGTTCGGCTGCCGTGGATGCGCTGGACCAGGGCACCTCCGCCCCGCTTGGCGCCATGGCCCCCGACATCCACACACCCACGCTGGCTGATGTCGGCGGCGTGGAACGCGCCGTCACCACGCAGCCAAACCCGGACCTGCGGCTCTCGCAGACGTCCACATCGGATGCCCGGGCGGCCGGCAAGCCCTACGTGTTGGTTGTGGACTCGGCGCGCTTCAAGGTGTCGCCGCTCTGCGGGCGTGCCCTGGTGATGGTCCGCTACCTGCTGGACCGCTGGCCGGATGTGGCGTTCATCCACCTTGAGCCGTTTGAGTACCAGGTGATCACAGAGGAGCCCGTGCTCTCGGGCACCATCGACAATCCGCCGCTCAACCAGTGGTCGCGGGCATTTGGGATTGGCGATGCCGTCTGGCCGGCCGTGAAGATGCCCTGGGCGTTCATCGTTGACGGGCAGGGGATTGTGCGGGCGAAGTATGAGGGCATCATCGGCAGCACGGACGTGGACGTGATCGTGAGCCTGATCACGGGAAACGGCGTAGTCGGGGGCTGATCGCCGGCCCCCGGGCCCGGGCCCCGGCCCCCGGCCCCCGGGCGCCGGTGTTCGCCCCGGCCCCGGCCCCGGGCGCCGGTGTTGCCCCGGCCCCGGCCCCGGTGTTGCCCTCCGCCTTGACCCAGCCATGGGTCACCACAGGCATCGGCGTGCACGGTCTGCACCCCAAGCGCGCGTTCCGCGGTATGAACCCAGCACGGAGCCTGGCGATCTGACCCAGTGGTGGGTCAAGGCGTGGTGGGTCAGATCGCCGTGGGTCAAGGCGTGGTGGGTCAGATCGCCGTGGGTCAAGGCGTGGTGGGTCAGATCGCCGTGGGT
>CAIYHO010000301.1 GCA_903925955.1 uncultured Chloroflexota bacterium | reverse complement strand
TCTCGCCCCACGCTGCCGCCGTGCGCCCGTGCGCATCGGGTGCCTCGTTGACATCGGCCAGGACGCCCGGCCGCGCCAGCACCGTCTCGATGGCTGAGGCGGACAGGTCCACAGGGCCGTCAGAACCAAGCAGATAGACGCCTGCCCCTCCGGCCCCGGCCACCACCCTGACGTTGGCGAAGACGTGCGCATAGGTGCGGATGTGGGCCAGCAGCTCGTCCAGCGTCTGGCCAAAGGGCACCCACTGGACCATCACGCCGTTTGCGACAAGACGGGCCTTGGCGGCCTTGTAGAACTCGAGGCTGGAGATCACCGACACACCGGAGCTCTCGATGGGCGGCGGCGGATCCACCACCACGAAGTCGTACGTGGAGGCGGTCAGCTCAACATGGTTGCGGCCATCGGCCACGATCACGCGCCCTTGCGGATTGGCCAACACCGCGGCCGCGTCCGGGTAGAACCAGTGGAACATCCCCGGCACCGACGGCACCAGTTCAACGACATCGGTCTCGATGCCTGCCCGCAGCGATGTCCGGAAGGCGGTGCCCATGCCAAACGCAATCACGAGGCCGCGTGTGGCGGCGGGGCGCATCGCCAGCGGCAGCAGGGGCATGAACTTGGTGTCCACGGTCAGCGCGGTCATCGAGGTGCCAGCCACCCAGACCTGGGGCGAGCCGAAGACCTGCCCGGCAACCGTAGTGGCGACATCGTCTTCAGCCGTGGCATAGACCTCGCCGCCCAGTGAGGAGATGAGCTTCACGGTTGGGCTGGTGAAGGCGAGGCCGCTGGCCATCGCCAGTGCGACAAGCAGGGCGATGGCGGCGCCCGCGAGACCCGAGACGCGTCGCAGTCCAAGCGAGAGGCGGCGCTCCCCCACCAGCAGGGACGCCCCCACCACGGCGTTGACGATGGCGAGACACGCGAGGGTTGCGGGCGAGCCGATCAGGGGCATGACGAGGAACGGCAGGGCGAACGTCGCCACGAGGGAGCCCGCCGTGTTGACCGCGAGCAGCGATCCGCTTGAGGCGCCCTCCGCGTCCTGGGACTCGCCCAGCAGCGAAGCCGTGGCCGGGAAGGTGATGCCCATCGCGATGGTGGCGGGCAGGACGATGAACACCACTTGCGCGGCAAACCAGACAAGCCTGAGCACGAAGTCAGACTCACCGCCAACGAGCGGCGACTGGGGCGACGACAGCGTCAGGGCTCCCAGGATCACCAGCACGGCCGTGACCAGCTGCGCAGTCCCGATCAGCACCGGCGTGGAGCGGACCTTCTGGCGCAGCGGGCCAAGCAGCCCCGCTCCAAGGGCGATGCCAAGCAGGAAGAGACCAAGGATGATCGTGAAGACGTAGGTGGAGCTGCCCGTGCCAGCCCCGACAAGACGATTCCAGGTGACCTGGTAGCCAAGCGAGGTCAGGCCGGAGATAAAGCCCAGGGAGAGGGCAAGCCGGCGTCGGTCGATGCTGGCATGCATCCCTGATGGTGTCGGGGCCGGCGACGTGCGGGGCGTGGGCGCCGTGATCTGGAGACCCGCGGCCCAATCCAGGAGCAGGGCCACGATGCCCGCGAGTGCGGAACACGCGGCACCAACCGCAAGCGCACCCGCCAGGCCGAGGATCTCGATCAGCACGAGGCCCGCCAGCAGGGTGCCCACAATCGCTCCGACGGTGTTGGCCGTGTAGAGCCGGCGGAATGACCCGGCCATGTCGCCGCCGTCCCGCCCGAGGTATCGCGTCAGGGTTGGCAGCGTGGCGCCCATCAGCAGCGTGGCAGGGGCAAGGGCAAGGATCGAGAGCGCAAAGCGGACAAGGCCAAGGGCAAACGGCGCCGCGGCAAGCGACGGATACAGGTCGCGATAGGCCTGTCCGATGAGCGGGAAGGTGACAGGCGTCAGCAGCACGACGCCAACGAGGACCAGCTCCAGCAGGCCGTACAGGCGCAGCGGCCGCGCCACCCTGTCCGCCAGGCGTCCGCCAGCCCAGCCGCCCAGTGCGAGTCCGCCAAAGAAGCCGGTGAGGATTGTTGAGACGGCCTGGCTTGTGTTGCCGAAGACCAGGACGAGTTGGCGCGCCCAGACCACCTCGTAGATCAGGCCGGCGGCGCCGGACAGCACGAAGAGCAGCAGCAGAACGCGCTGCGGGATTGGACGTCGGGCGGGCGGCTGGGGGTGCATCGGTCCGGCAGATGGTAGGCCAACGGCTGCAACCTAGCGCCGGCGGCCCGCCCAGGCGATGACCGGGAGGAGCATCGTGGGCACCTGGCCCAGGTTGTAGAACGGCCCCAGCGGCTGGCGGGCGTCAAGCAGGACGCGGGCGTAGTCCAGCCACATCGCCCCAAACGGGAGGCCAAGCAGCGCAAGCACGCCAAGGGCAACCCACCAGCCGCGGCTGCGGATGCCAAGCAGAGCGAACGGAAGGAGGGACGGCTTCAGGAGAACAAGTACGCCCGGCCACGACCAGCGTGCTGCCAGCGCAAGGGCGGCCACGATCAGCATGGTTGGGTTGCCGGCCACCAGCATCACGGTGGTCCCGGGGAACCACAGGCACAGGGCAATGCCGGGCCAGGCGGTGATCCGCGGCCGGAGACGCCACGTCACAAACGCCACCGCGGCCACCGGCAGCACCCACCAGGCCAGCGCCGGGAGGACCAGAAACGGTGCCACCACCAGCGTGAACAGCGGCGGGTACAGGATGTGGCCCGGGACCACGTCGTATGGGCCGTGCAGCTGGTCCGGAAGGTAGTAGCCGCCGCCGCCAAAGAACCGGGCGGTGGCGTCCATGTACAGGTGGTAGTCCACCGCAATCTTGGCCGGGTCCAGATGCGGCAGCAGCACGATCAGGTCGCGGGCAAGAAGGGCCAGCAGACCGGCGGTGATGGCAAGGCTGGCAAGGTCTAGCCAGCGGCCGGGAGCCTCGGTGCGGACAGGCGGGAGCGGCAGACGCCAGCGGCGCCGCGCCGCCCGGTCAGCGGTTTGACCAGCGTCGCCGGCCGCCGATGTCACAGGTGGTAGGCCCAATAGACGCCGGCCAAGCCAATCAGCGCGCCAAACCAGACGAGGATCCGCGCCCAGCGACGCAAGGATCCCCGCTGCGCCACGCCCAGCGCCACCAGCGCCCAGACAAACGGGATGGAGTCCAGGAAGTAGCGGTAGCCGTACTGCAGCCAGCCGCCGCCGTAGTAGAGCAGCGTGGGGATCAGGACCAGCACCGCGGCACAGAGCAGCAGCCACGAGCGTCGGTCACGCCACGGGGCGCGCGCGGCCAGCAGTAGCCCCGGGCTGGTGAACACCACCGACATGCCCAGCCCGTCCGGCCGGAACCACGGGAAGTCAGGGATGAGGGCAGGCAGCTTGAGGAACAGGTAGTCCACGTTCATCCGGACGTGGGCCAGCGAGAAGAGCCCCTGATCACGCAGGGCCTGCAGCCAGTCGGGCAGCGTGGCGAGGGCGTAGCCGGACTCGAGCGGCGACCCGAAGCGCAGGTAGTTGTAGAGGAAGAACGCCGCCAGCGCCGGTGCGGCGCCAAGCGCAAGAAGCACCCAGCCGCGCCACGGCAGGCGATCAAGCCGCTGGGCGAGGGCGATCCGCGCCTCCCCAACGGCTCCTGGGTCCATGAGCCACAGCGCGACAGCGGGTGCTGCAAACGCTGTTGGCGGACGAGTGAGGAAGGCGGCGCCGACAAGCAGGCCCAGCAGGACCGGGCGCCGACGGCCAAACATCTCGCCGATCAGCAGGAGGAGCAGGATGGTGGCGACGAGGTGGCCGGTGTGCCAGACGCCGCCGCGGGTGGTGACCCACCAGATCTGCGTGGAGAACCCGAACAGCAGGGCAAGCAGGAAGCGATCACCCAGCTGCTTCACGCCGATCCGGCCGGACGCCCACCATGCCAGCCCTACCACTGCCGCGGCAAGCCCTGCGTTGATCCCGGACTCCCACTGATCCGCGGTGACCGGCCCGGTGATCGCCACAAGGGGCATCAGGACAACGGCCGGAAACGGCGCAAACGGCACATAGACGTGGTTGCCCACATAGATGACGTCATTGGGCCCAAGCGCCTGCGCAATCCAGACGTGACCGTGGAGGAAGGCATCGGCCAGGTAGAAGAGATCGCCTCGGCCAGCGTCAAACGAGCGGTTGCTCAGCCAGTACACGGCAAACGCAAGACCGGCCAGAGCAAGGCCAAGCATCGTGACGGGCTCTAGGTCTATACCGCTGCGCAGGGCAGTCAGCGGTCCGGAGCGGGCTGCGGGGCCGGGGGGATCGCGCCGGATGGGGGTGGGCTGCATGGGCCTAGTATCGGCCAAGGGCCGTGGCGCCCTGTCGCCGGCCCTCCGCCACCAGCAGAACCAGCGTCAGCGCAAACACCACGGGGTACACGGCCGGCGGCATCAC
>CAIYHO010000300.1 GCA_903925955.1 uncultured Chloroflexota bacterium | reverse complement strand
GTCATCGGCACACGTGGGCGTGGGCTGGCAGGAAATGTCGTCCGGCCAGTTCGCGCACAGCTCCACCGGATCGGTGCAGTAGCTGACGTCATCGGCACACGTGGGCGTGGGCTGGCAGGAAATGTCGTCCGGCCAGTTCGCGCACAGCTCCACCGGATCGGTGCAGTAGCTGACGTCATCGGCACACGTGGGCGTGGGCTGTTCCGTCGCCGGTGGGGTAGGCGTTGGCGTGGGCTGCATCGCAATCGCGTTTGACGCAGGGAGCAACGACACCAGCAGCAGCGCCACTGCCAGCATGGTGACCCCGCGCTGGAGCAACATGCGCTGGCGCGGGGCATGGCGGGACTGGCTGCCGGACGCCATCGACGTGCGTACCCACGCCGCCGCGCTCGCCCACAACTGCCTCGCCATGTCCTGCTTTGCACGCATGTGCCAACGCCTCCCTGTGGTTTGACGATGCCCAGCAGGTGCGCGAATGGTCGCGGGACGGAGCGACGCAGGGCGGGCTTGCCGAAGGTGACCCAATAGTCGTCACCAATCAACCGCACCGGTTAGTGCGAAATCGACCGCAAGTCCTACCGTCTGACCCCCCACGGCAGGGGCCGTTTTCCTACACGCGCGGCTATTCCGCGGGCATGTCCCTGACGTCCTGGAGCGCCCACGGCAGGTCAAGAGCCTCGAGAGCGGGCACAACCCGGGGATCACGACGGCCAGCAGCGGCCACGATGATCGCGATGGCCCACTCGCGGTGGAGCGGGTCCATGGCCACCACGGCACCGGTGTCGATCGCCTGGCCGTCGTTACGCATGCTCTCGACGAAGGCGTCCGTCACGGCGTCATCCGGCGGTGGCTGCACATCCAGACCCAGGTCTGCCGGGTTGGCGCCGGACCGCAGACGGCCAACGATCTCGGCGAACCGCTCAGCGCCGCGGGCCGTGGTGGCGGGCACGTCGCAGCAGATCAGGACAAACAGCGTGCCCAGCGGCGAGTGCCGGACCTCTGCCAGCGCGTCGAGACCGCAGAAACGGAGCAGGCCGTGCCAGGCGTGCACGCGGACGATGACCTCCGTGTCCACCAGCGCGCGAAGCAGGGCGTCCATCGCGGCGGGATCGTTTGACTGCGCAAGCTCGTAGGCCGCGTTGATGCGGATCATCGGATGGCCCTTGGCGAGGCGGTCGATGAGCTGCAGGACCGCGCCCTGATCGCCAAACCTCGCAAGCGCTCGGGCGGCAGCCTCGCGCGCCGGGCCGGACGTGGTGTCGCCCAGCGCGCGGATCGCGGGCTCAAGCTCCGGCAGGGGCACCGCGAGGGCGGTCTCGATGGCCCGCACGTCCCCGCTCGCCACGCGCCCGGCCAGGGTTTCGACTGCCCGTGCGCGCTCATCGACCGCCAGATCGCGCAACGCGGCAACGTCGTACGTGAGCTCGCGCGGATCTGTGGTGTCCAGGCTTGAGGCGAAGCGCTCCCAGGCTGCACTATCGACAGGGATCATCGGCTTGCCCTCTCCAGCGCTACTTCGATTGGACCGGCGTACGGTTCGTTGCGGTTTGGCCAGTCCGCAAGCCACTCGCGGAGGGCGGCGTGGTCAGCGCCAGGCTCGGCGGCAAGCGCCACGCCGGCGATGGCAACAAGCGCAGCGTCATCAAGGTCCTTGAGCGACTGCAGGATGGGGACGGTGCGCGACGGGTCCACCCGCGCGATGGCCCCGGCCTGCTCCGCCAGCCACGGCCCGGCCACGCTGCGAACCCCATCGATGTCCTCTGGCTCAAGCCCGGCATCGCCTCGCAGCAGGGCCTCCTGCAGCTGCGCAAGGGCCGCGCGGTCAAGCGCATCAAGCTTGCCGCGGACGGAGAACAGCCGGCACCGAAGGGCCCACGCAGGCCAGTACTCCATGGCCGCGCCATCCTCCACCACGGTGGGCGAGCGAAGGAACAGCCCGCCCGGGCCGGCCGCAAGCGCCACAACGCGTGCAAAGCCCGGGTCCCTCGGGAAGCCGCAGTAGTAGGCGATGGCGCCCGCTCGCCGTAGCGGGTCGTCCAGACAGAGCGCCACGGCCTTGGCCAACTGCGACGCCACCGCAAGGTCCGCAAGGCGGCGCCGAAGCCGATGCAGCCACGCCGTGGGCGACCACGGGCTTGGCGGGGGCGACGCGTCTGGCGACCAGCCGCCAAGGACGCGCCGGACCAGCGCCGCGATGTCGGTATCGGCATCGATGACCTCGCCGTCCACGGTCACGGGCAGCGTGGCAACCGGGTGGCCATCGCAGCGCCATGGCAGTGACGGGTCACCGGCGGACGCATCCGGCTCCGGGTCACCGCACGCGTGGAACGACGACTCCAGCCAGCCGATGCAACGGCAGGCGTAGAGGCGGCCGGGGCCAAAGGGCTTGACGAAGGGGAGCGTGGTCCAGTCCGGCGTCTCGGCAAGTTGCTCCAGATGCGCCTGGAGCCCCGGGCACTCAATGCCGGCCTGGTTGCGGACAGGCGCCCCACATCGGGCGCAGCGCAGGTTGCTGCAGCCAAGGATGGCCGCGCCGGATCGGTAATCCGTGGGGTCGTTGGGGACAGTGATGTCCGCCGCAACCACCCAGCCGCCGTCTTCGCAGTAGTGCAGAACCACCGTTGTCCCCTCCGGGTCAGCGCGGGTATCGCTGGCGTGGACCGCGCAACTCTACGCCACGCCGGATGCGCACCCCCGGCGGCGGGGCATCAGGTGATCGCCACGGCCTGCCCCTGGCCCTGCCCCTGCCCCTGCCCCTGCCCCTGCCCCTGCCCCTGCCCCTGCCCCTGCCCCTGCCCCTGCCCCTGCCCCTGCCCCTGCCCCTGCCCCTGCCCC
>CAIYHO010000299.1 GCA_903925955.1 uncultured Chloroflexota bacterium | reverse complement strand
GCTCACGGCGGCTGCCGCGTAGCCTGCGGGTTCAACCCCCGCGGACACAACTCGGGGAGGTCCGGGCCGCCCGCGCGGCCCGGACGCCCCACCCCCGCCAAAGGAGCACCTGATGCTGACCCAGGAGATGAACGCCCTCGCCCGCGAGATCACGTCCGCGCAGGACGCTCGCCTGGCGGCGACGGCGAGACTTCGCAAGTCGGGGCGAGCCGAGCGCGATGCGCGGCTGGCAACGAGGGCGAGACTTCGCAAGACGCTCCGCGCAGATCTCGGCCGGGTGCGGCCGAACCTTGCACGGGGCGAGGCCGCTCGCGCCACTCAGGTCAAGGCCTGGCTGGGCGCGGTAACCGCAGACCATGCCGGTGCACGCAAACTGTGGCAGGACATGACCGTCTCGCTCGGCGCGAAGCGCGCCGCCGCGGCGAAGCCTGCGCCCAAGGCTGCGGCCACGCCGGCCCCGGCCGCGAAGCCCGAATAGAGGGCACCTCTCCCGCCGCGAGGCTTTCTACCTCGCGGCTCCGAGGGATGCGGGGGCGCCACGTCTGACGACCGCGGGCCCCGCCCGCTCGGGACGCGCACCCCCGCATCGCTTTTCTGCCGCCCTACGCCTCGCGGGCCGCAATCACGGTCGCCAGGGTTGTCACAGGGCCGCCGGTGTCCCCTAACAGGTAGCATGGGATCCCGCGCCACCGCCTTCGGCCAGCGCCCGATCCGGGAGTCCGCGGACGGCTGAGACGCCGGTTCGCGGCGAAGCCGGTGGCCGCGAGGCCAGCGGTTGGAAGGCAGGTTTCCAGCATGGCGAGTGCGGCACGCACCACGATTTCCCTGACGGTCGCAGAGGCTCTGCCCAAGGATGTGGGCAGAGGGATCGCCCGCATGGATCCGGACGCCATGGCGCAGCTCAAGGTTGGCGCCGGCGACATCGTGGAGTTGGGACCAAAGCGCATTACCGGGCTGCGGGCCATGCCCACCTACCCCGACCAGCGCGGCCAGGGGATCGTCCAGATCGACGGCATCGCCCGCGCCAACGCCCAGACCGCCGTGGGCGAACCCGTGAGACTCCAGCGCTGCCCATGTGGTGCCGCCGTGGCCATCGTCCTCACGCCAACCTCTGCGGCATCTGACAACGCGAAGGCCTCCGACTACCTCGGCAGGATGCTCGAAGGCCTGCCGGTGACGTCCGGCGACCGCGTCCGCGCGACGCTCCTGGGCGGCCAGCCCCGGGAGTTCATCGTCACCGAGGCCACCCCGGACGGCATTGTGCTTGTGGGGCCCGGGACCCGGATCTCCGTCAAGGGAGAGAGCCCGGGCAGCAGGCCACAGGCAAGCAGCATCACGTACGAGGACGTCGGCGGGCTCCACGGCGAACTCGCGCGGATCCGCGAGATGGTGGAGCTGCCCCTCAAGCACCCGGAGCTGTTTGAGCGGCTGGGCATCGAGCCGCCGCGCGGCGTGCTGCTGTACGGGCCGCCCGGGTCCGGCAAGACGCTCATTGCCCGGGCCGTGGCAAACGAGACGGACGCCACCTTCTTCCACGTGAGCGGACCCGAGGTCATCCACAAGTTCTACGGCGAGAGCGAGGCGCACCTCCGCGCCATCTTCGAGCAGGCCCGCTCCAAGGCCCCGTCGATCATCTTCATCGACGAGATTGACGCCATCGCAACCAAGCGCGAGGACGTCCGGGGCGACCAGGCCGTGGAGCGACGCGTCGTCGCCCAGCTCTTGGCCCTGATGGACGGCCTCGAGGCGCGCGGACAGGTTGTCGTGATCGGCGCAACCAACCTCCCCGATGTCCTTGACCCGGCGCTGCGGCGGCCCGGCCGGTTTGACCGCGAGATTGAGATTGACGCACCGGACCGCGCTGGCCGGCGGGGCATCCTCGAGATCCACACGCGCGGCATGCCGCTCGCGTCGGACGTGGACCTCGACAGGCTTGCCGAGACCACCCACGGCTTTGTCGGCGCGGATCTTGCCGCGCTTGGCCGGGAGGCGGCGATGGCGTCCCTGCGCCGCGCCATGCCCCGCCTCCACCTCGAAGATGGCGAGATCCCGTACGCGTCCCTCCTGGAACTCGAAGTTGGGATGGATGACTTCCGGCAAGCCTTGACCGAGGTGGAGCCCTCCGCCCTGCGGGAAGTCTTCACAGAGATCCCAGACGTCCGCTGGAGCGATATCGGCGGGCTTGAGGACGCGAAGCGAATCCTCACCGAGACCATCGTGTGGCCAGTGCAGCGGCCGGAGATCTTCCGGCTTGCGGCAACACGGCCGCCCAAGGGCGTGGTGCTCACCGGGCCTCCGGGGAGCGGGAAGACCCTGCTCGCCAAGGCGGTCGCCAACGAGACCGGCGTCAACTTCATCTCGGTGAAGGGTCCAGAGCTGCTCTCGAAGTGGGTTGGCGAATCCGAGAAGGCGCTGCGCCAGGTGTTCCGGAAGGCACGCCAGGCAAGCCCGTGTGTGATCTTCTTTGACGAGATCGACGCCCTTGTCCCAACCCGCGGCTCCGGTGCCGAGGTTGCGGAGCGGGTGCTGAGTCAATTCCTCACCGAGGTTGATGGTGTTGAGGATCTGCGAGGCGTGACCGTTGTCGCGGCAACCAACCGTCCCGACATGCTTGACCCAGCGCTTGTTCGTGCCGGTCGGCTCGAGGTCATCGTGGAGCTTGGCCTGCCCGACGAGGCAGCCCGGCGGGCGATCTTCGCAATCCACGTCCGCGGAAAGCCGCTTGCGGCGGACGTGGACCTCGGGCATCTCGCGGCCCGCACCGAAGGCGTGAGCGGAGCCGAGATTGAGGCGACGTGTCGCAGGGCGACGATGATGGCGATCCGGGAGGTCTTCGGCCCGAGCGGGGAGGCTGGCGAGGAGCGCGAACTGCTGGTGACGGCGCGGCATTTCGAGGCGGCGCTGGCTGAAGTCCGTATACCCGGGCAACGATGAGACACGTTGTCCTGGTGCCGTTGGTCCACGATGAGGCAGACCTCGGCTCCGCCGGGCCTGCGCTCCTTGCCGAGACCATCCGTATCGCCGGCCCCGGACGATGGGCGGAGCATACCGAGGCGCTGACCTGCTACTGGGCGGAGGTCTCCACCTTCCTCCACTCGCTGGACCCGGCCCGCCTCAAGCTCTTCCAGGACGGCCTCCCAGTGGGCGGATCACTCGGCCGCTCGGTCGTGGAGGAGGCTGCGCGGCGGGGCAGCCGGAACTACCGCCTGCTTCTGGACCTGATTGACCGGGGCGCCGAGCTGTGTCGGACCGAGGACACGGATCTCCTGCGGCAGGAGTACGACGCCATTTCCCAGGCGGCGGGCACCCACGACGGGTCTCGCACCTTGGCGGAAGGCGCCGCGGCGGAAGGCAGCGCGGCCGATGCGGATGGTCGGGCAAGACTCCTGCGGGAGCGCGACGAGTTCATTGCGCAGACGATCGACGCGTCGCTCCAGGACGGCGAGATCGGCGTCCTGTTCCTTGGGGCGGAGCATCAGGCAACGGCGCGTCTGGCGCCCGACATCCTCGTCCATGCCCTCAAGGACCCGGAGCTTGTGCGCTCCTACTTCCAGATGCTCCTGGCCGGCGGCCACGAACGCGAGCGGGCCCAGCTCACGCGGTACCTGATGGCGCCAATTGACGCCGGCGCAAGGACCGCGATTACGGACGACACGGCGAGCTGAGCCGAACACGGCGAGGCGAGCCGCGCGCGGCGAGGCGACATCCGACCCCCAATGGGGTCCCGGCCACACATGAGCGTCGCTTGTCGTGCGCCGTGGATTCCGTCCACGTCTCCACCATCGGCCTGGGAATGCCGCCAGTGATGGATGCGCTCGCCGGGATGGAGATCCCGGACGAGCTGGCGGGGACCATCCGCGGCTCGTACTTCGTGATCAAGGGCGGGTACTGACCGGAGACGCCCGCGTCGGCGTCAGGCGGGCGAGAGCACCGCCGCAATCCTCGCCCACGACGTGTCGTCCGGTTCGCCGCTGCCGCAGGCAAGGATCGCACCGTCACGGCGCACAACAAGCGCGTGGACATCCTCGCTCCCGGGGATGCCCAGCGCCCGCTGGAACGCGGCTACGCCGGTGTAGACGGTGATCGTCCGGGCCAGCACATCGGGATTGCCAATCCCGGCCGTCATGCCGCCGTCAATGAACCGGCGGGCCGGCCGCCAAGCCGTGGATAGGACGGGCACTTCCACCACCGCAATCGGCATCGGTCCAACGGCCCCTCGGGTGGTTGACGGGATACCCGCCGCCACCGCGCGGGCGATCCAGCGGTCCACGCGATCCTGGTGCCAACGCTGGAACGCCACCACGGCAAGGGTGAGCTCCGCCGGGAAATCGCCTGGCAGCGCGACATCAAGCCCCGCCAAGGACCGACCGCGAACGGCCGGGAACCGGGCATCGGTCTGGGCGCCGTCCTCTTCTCGAGTCGCCATCACGCCCCCATCCTAGACCGTGACGGCTCCAGCGATCCGAACGCGACGCCTGGCGCCCACGGGGTCTGTCAACATTCGGTGGGCTGCTGGCTCGGTGCTACCGTTGTTGTCAGCACCGATGGGGAGTAACCCACTCTGGTGACCGGCGTCAGCACGGCCCTTCGGGACCCGCCGGCATCGACCGCCTCGGCGGTCGGGAGAGACCTTCGGCAACGTTTTGACGTAGCCGGAGGTCAGCCACATGGCTGTTCAGCACGATCGTCAGCCACCCGCTCAGGTGCCTAGCGTGCCGCAATCCAGCGTCGATCAGCCCCAGGGTCCGGGTCGTCCGTGGACGATCGACGGGTCCGCGGTCGCCGCATCGCTCAACACCGATGCAGCGCTTGGCTTGACGCTGGCCGACGCCGCCGAGCGGCTGGTCCGGTTTGGACCAAACGAACTGGTGGATCGCGGCCGGAAGCCGCCCTGGCGCCTGTTCGTGGAGCAGTTCACCAACACGATGATTGTCGTGCTGATGGTTGCGGCCGCTGTGACGGCGCTCATTGGCGACCTCAAGGACACGCTCGTCATCATCGCCATCGTGGTGCTCAACGGCGTCATCGGGTTTGTCCAGGACTTCCGGGCCGAGCAGGCGATGGCCGCGCTCAAGCAGATGACAAGCCCCACGGCGCGGGTCGTGCGCGGCGGCGAGGTTGCAGAGGTGCCGGCCGCGGCGCTCGTGCCCGGCGACCTGGTCCGCTTTGAGACTGGCGACGTCGTCGCGGCAGATGTGCGGCTGACGGAGTCTGCCGCCCTTCGTATCAACGAGGCTGCGCTGACGGGCGAATCTGAGCCTGCCGCAAAGGTGGTCGGGGCGCTTCCCGATGTCACGGACGCGCTCATGGCCGAGCAGCGGAACATGGCCTTCAAGGGCACGGCGGTGACCTACGGGCGCGGCGCCGGGATCGTCGTGACAACCGGCATGGCCACCGCCCTGGGGCGAATCGCTGACCTGCTCCAGGCCCACGAGGCCGGCCCAACGCCGCTCCAGCGCAGGCTCTCAACGCTTGGCAAGGGGCTCGCGGGTGCGGCCCTTGTCGTCTGCGCGATCGTCTTTGTGGTTGGCGTCGCCCGCGGGGAGCCCATCGAGCTGATGTTCCTCACCGCGGTGAGCCTCGCCGTTGCGGCCATCCCGGAAGCGCTCCCCGCCGTGGTGACCGTGTCGCTCGCCCTGGGGGCCCAGCGCATGGCAAACCGGCGGGCCCTGACCCGCAAGCTGCCGGCGGTTGAGACGCTCGGATCGGTCAACGTCGTCTGCTCTGACAAGACCGGCACCCTGACCCAGAACCGGATGCAGGTTGCGTGGGTCTGGACGCCCACGGCCGAGCACCGCGTCGATGGCGCAGGCTACGAGCCTGTGGGATCTGTCGCCGATGGAGATGCGCAGGCTGGCGATCCCTACCTGCCGCGCCTCGCCCTCGCCGCGGCCGCCTGCAACGACGCGACGCTGCATGCCCCATCGCGTCAGGGGGATCCGTGGACGATCACCGGGGATCCCACCGAGGGAGCGCTTCTTGCCTTGGCGGGCAAGCTTGGCGTGGACCGCGCCAGCGTTGAGGCCCGATTGCCGCGCGTCGCGGAGCTTGCCTTTGACGCAACCCGTCGGCGGATGTCAACCGTGCATCAGGATCAGGACGGGCTTTGGGTCGCGGCCAAGGGTGGCGTTGAGGCGCTCGCGCCCCTCGGCGACCCTGCGGACCACGAGGCCTGGACGCAGGCGCAAGCCGCTGCCGACCGATACGCTGCCGATGGCTACCGCGTACTGGCCCTTGCTCAACGGCGGCTGAACCAGCTCCCTACCGATCTCGATGTGGCCGAGACAAACCTGTCGCTGCTTGGACTTGTCGCGATGGCAGACCCGCCGCGACCCGAATCGGCTGGCGCCGTGTCCGCAGCCCGGGCAGCGGGCATCACCCCAGTCATGATCACTGGCGATCACGCCCTGACGGCGCAGGCGATCGCGCGTCGTCTCGGCATCCTCACCGACGACAAGCGCACGCTCACGGGGGCCGAGCTCGAGATGCTCGACGACGCGGCGTTCGACAAGATCGTGGGCGACGTCGCCGTCTACGCCCGAACAAATCCAGAACAGAAGCTTCGGATTGTGCAAGCGTGGAAGACCCGCGGGGCAGTTGTCGCGATGACCGGCGACGGCGTCAATGACGCGCCCGCGCTCAAGCTGGCCGACATCGGCGTGGCGATGGGCATGAACGGGACCGAGGTGAGCAAGGAAGCCGCCGACATGGTCCTCGCCGACGACAACTTCGCCACGATCATCTCGGCTGTCGAGGAGGGTCGCCGGATCTACGACAACATCCGGCGGTTTGTCCGCTATGCGCTGACGGGCAACTCGGGCGAGATCTGGGTCATGTTCCTCGCGCCGTTTGTCGGCTTGCCCATGCCCCTCTTGCCGGTCCATATCCTGTGGATCAACCTCGTGACCGACGGCCTGCCCGGGCTCGCGCTTGGCGTGGAGCCAGCCGAGGCTGACACGATGCGCAGGCCGCCGCGCCCCATGCGCGAATCAATCTTCGCCCGCGGCCTGTGGCAGCACGCGCTCTGGGTGGGGCTGCTCATTGGAGCGGTGTGCCTGGGCATGCAGGCACTCGCGATCAACCTCAACTGGCACTGGCAGACCATCGTCTTCTCGACGCTCGCGTTCCTGCAATTGGGTCACGCGCTGGCCGTCCGCTCGGAGACCCAGAGCTTCTTCACGCTCGGGTGGCGAACAAACCTGCCACTGGCGCGCGCCGTTGCGGCGACGGTGGTCTTGCAGTTGGCCATCATCTACCTGCCGCCCCTGCAGCCGATCTTCGAGACAGAGGCGCTCGCCCCGGTAGAACTGGCCGTGATGTTGGCCGCGTCCACGCTGGCCTTCTTTGCAGTCGAGATTGAAAAGTGGGTGTCCCGCCGACGCGCTAAGGGGCAGCCGGTAGAGTGACGCCCTCATGGCAACCGGCCTCCTCCAGACCAAGCTCTACGCGCCACGGCGTCGACGCGGCCTAGTGCCACGTCCGCAGTTGACGGATCTGCTGGCACGAGGGGCCGAAACGAAGCTGACGCTTGTCTCGGCGCCGGCCGGGTTTGGCAAGACCACGCTGCTGGCCGAATGGCTCAGCGAAGCGGCCGAAGCGGGATCTGCAACGGCGTGGCTGTCGCTTGATGTCGGCGACAACGAGCCGGCGGTCTTCTGGAGCCACGTGATCGCGGCGCTGCAAGGCGCCCTCCCCGGCGTTGGCACGACCGCACTGGCGCTCCTGGGGTCGTCTGGTGCGCCGGCTGCGGCAGTGCTCGCTCCCCTGATCAACGAGCTTGCCGCCGTACCCGGCCAGGTTGTGCTGGTCCTTGACGACTACCACGCGATTGACGCACCCGAGATCCACGACGGCATGGCGTTTTTCCTCGAGCACCTGCCTGCAAACCTGCATCTGGTGATCACCACGCGAATGGATCCCGCGCTGCCGCTGGCGCGCCTCCGTGCGCGAGGCGAGCTCACCGAGATCCGGGCGGCCGACCTTCGCTTCACGCCCGACGAGGCGGCCGCGTACTTCAACGGGACGATGGGGCTTGCGCTGACCGATGCGAACGTCGCCGATCTCGAGCGCCGGACCGAGGGCTGGATTGCCGCCCTCCAGTTGGCGGGGCTCTCGATGCAGGGGCGCGACGACATCGCGGGCTTCATCGCCGGTTTTGCCGGGGATGACCGCTACATCGTTGACTACCTTGTCGAGGAGGTGCTGCACCGGCAGTCCGAGCAGGTCCGGACCTTCCTGCTGGAGACGTCGATCCTCACGCGCCTCACCGGCTCGCTCTGCGACGCGGTCACCTTGCAGGCCGGGGGCAAGGCAACGCTTGAGGCCCTCGAGCGGGGCAACCTGTTCCTCGTCCCCCTCGACGATCGGCGCCAGTGGTATCGCTACCACCACTTGTTCGCAGATGTGCTCCGGGTGCGGCTGCTCGACGAGCGGCCGAGCATGGCGCACGAGCTGCACCGCCGGGCATGCGAGTGGCATGAGGCGCACGGCGATCGACCGGAGGCGATCCGCCACGCGATGGCGGGCGGGGACCTGGCGCGCGCCGCAGACTTGGTGGAGCTCGCCATCCCGGCGACCGTCCAGGCGCGTGGCGAGGCCAAGCTGCGTCAGTGGCTTGAGGCGCTCCCCGATGAGCTGCTCAAGTTCCGGCCGGTGCTGAGCAATGCCTACGCTGGGACCCTCCTTTCCAGAGGCGAACTTGCGGGTGTCGAGCAGCGCCTGCAGGACGCCGAACGATGGATTGACGGGCGGGCCGACGCGGGAATCGGCGAGATGGTGGTCGCTGATGCGGCGGCGTTTCGCCAGCTGCCCGGCTCGGTTGCGGTCCATCGCGCCGGTCAAGCCCTGATGCTCGGCGATGTGGCCGCGACCGTTGCCCACGCCAGGCGGGCGTTCGACCTTGTCAGCGCGGACGACCACCGTGCGCGTGGCGGCGCCGCCGGGCTCCTGGCGCTTGCCGCTTGGAGAGGCGGGGATCTCGAGGCCGCATCGGGTTGGTACACAGCTGCCATGGCGAGCCTGGCGAGAGCCGGTCACCTTTCCGATGTCATTGGGTGCGGGCTCGCGCTGGCTGACATCCGTCTTGCGCAGGGCCGGCTTGCTGAGGCGCTCACCGTCTACGAGCGGGGGCTCACGCTCGCGACGGGGCAGGGTGGCCGCGTGTTGCGCGGCGCGGCTGACATGCATGTCGGGATCAGCACCATCTTCCTTGAGCGGGACAACATCGCAGGCGCCCGACAGCACCTGATCCAGGCCGACGAGCTTGGCGAGGACAACGGGCTACCGCAGAACGCGTATCGATCGCGCGTGGCGCTCGCCGCGGTGCGGCGGGCCGAGGGCGACCTTCACGGAGCGCTCGAACTGCTCACCGCGGCTGAGCGCCTCTACGTCAACGACTTCTCGCCTGATGTTCGGCCGGTGGCCGCCGTGAAGGCGAGGGTGCTGATCGCCGCAGGGAGGCTGGCCGAAGCCGCCGACTGGGCGCGTGCGTCCGGTGTTGCCGTCGCCGATGAGCTCAGCTACATCCGCGAGTTTGAGCACATCACGCTCGCCCGGCTGCTGCTGGCACAGGGAGCGCACGAGACAGCCCTGCTGGAGCGCCTCCTGACAGCGGCCGAGAACGGTGGCAGAAACGGAAGCGTCATCGAGATCTTGGTCCTGCTGGCGTCCGCCCGTCGAGCGGCGGGCGACGCCGCGGGCGGTCGCGCGGCGCTGGGGCGCGCGATGGCGATGGCCGGGCCTGCGGGGTACGTCCGCAACGTGGCGGACGAGGGGGCATCAGCTACGCCGCCAACGTCAGCCAGGCAGCCCCTGGTTGAGCCTCTGAGCGAACGGGAGCTCGATGTGCTTCGGCTCCTTGCCAGCGACCTGGACGGCCCAGACATCGCGCACGAGCTGTACGTGTCGCTGAACACGCTGCGGACGCACACGAAGAACATCTTCAGCAAGCTCGGCGTGAACAGCCGGCGAGAAGCGGTCCGCCGGGCGAGCGAGATTGGTCTGCTGACCGGGACTGGTCGCGGCCGCTAACGCGGATTCGTGCCGCGGACCGCAGGCCGGACCAGCGCGTCCTCCCTGTGCAGCCGGGATGGCAAATCACCACATGTGGTGATGCCCGCTCACCACGAGCGCAGGCACCTTGAGCGAGTACCCACCGCGCGGCGGCAACGCCGGCGGGATCCAGTCGGATCGGATCACGCACAAGGAGCGTTATGCGCGAGACACCCAACCCGCACGAACCCGGACGCTACGAGATCCACCTTCAGGGCCACCTCAACAGCAGGTGGACCGCCTGGTTCGACGGGCTGACCCTCAGCCGCGAAAGCGACGGGACCACTGTCATCAGTGGCCTCATCGTCGACCAGGCCGCCCTCCACGGCCTGCTCCAGAAGATCCGCAACACGGGCCTGCCCCTGATCTGCGTCACCTGCGTCGAGCCCAACCCGGCCAGCCGCTGACCGGGCCACCGCCCGGCACCCCCCCCACCAAAGCTGGGTTCCCAGCGTCCCTCAACATCGAAGGAGTCCCGCAATGACCTCATCGCGCAAGTCCGCGCTCGCCGTTGGCGTGCTGTTCATCCTCACCTTCATCACGTCGATTGGCGGCGTGATGGCCTACGGGCCAATCCTGAGCGACCCCAACTACATCGCGAGCGCCGGCTCGGGCACCCACGTGTTCGTCGGCGCCTTCCTTGAACTGCTGCTCATCCTCACCAACATCGGCTGCGCCACCGTCCTGTTCCCCATCCTCAAGCGCCAGAACGAGAACCTCGCCCTTGGCTACGTCGCGGCGCGGATCATCGAGTGCACGTTCATCCTCGTGGGTCTCCTGAGCGTGCTGGGCATCGAGACGCTGCGCCAGACGGCGACGGCCGCTGACGGGAACTCGCTCATCACCATCGGCAAGGCGCTCCTCGCCATCCACGACTGGACGTTCCTCTTCGGCCCCGGCACGGTTGACGGCGTGGGCACCGGGTTGATCCTGGGCTGGCTGATGTACAAGTCCGGCCTTGTTGGGCGGCGCACCGCGCTGATCGGTGTTGTCGGCGGCGCGCTGCTGGCCACCTCCGGGATCGCCGTGCTCCTGGGTGTCATCCCGCGGGGCGGCGCCGTGCAGGGCATCGCAACCATCCCGGAAGTCATCTGGGAGGCATTCCTGGGCCTGTACCTGACCTTCAAGGGCTTCAAGGTGGCCCCGGCCGTCGCATTCGAGAGCCGCGAGCGGTTGATCGCGCCGGTCTACGCCGCGAAGGCCGGTGCGGCATGACCGCAGCCAGCCAGCAGGCGGTTGGCGCCCGGCCCCGGCTGTTGGTCCGCATCGCCTGGAAGGGGCATCGCGCCCTGTACCGGCTCAGCGGCGGCCAACTGGGCCTCACGCAGCCGGAGACCGGCAGCAGGTTCGGGATGCTCCGCCTCACCACAACCGGGCGACGCTCGGGTCAGCCGAGGACCACGATGATCGGGTACTACCCGGACGGCGAGAACCTCGTGACCATGGCGATGAACGGCTGGGCCGATGCGGAGCCAGCCTGGTGGCTCAACCTCCAGGCGACTCCCAAGGCGACAGTGGATCTGCCGGACGGACCGCGAAGCGTGCTAACCAGGACCACAACCGATGCGGAGCGCGACCGGCTCTGGGCCAAGTTCCGCGACTACCCGGGCTGGGGCGCGGACCTGGACGCGCTTGCCGCTGGCCGATCCATCCCAACGGCGGTGATCGTGCTGGTGCCGCAGGCCACGGGCCTCGCGACCTCGTCATGACAACGATCGCGCAACCCCAATCCGCGGGCGTTGGGGGGATGCGCCGGCTCCGGCGCCGACACCTCTGGCTTGTCCCGGGACTCGCTCTCGCCTTCCTTGCCAACGCCCAGGCCACTCACCTTGACGCGTGGCTGGTGCCGCTGCTCGTGTTCGGGATCGTGCCCCACCTCACGGTCCTGGTCGGGATCGGCCAGCCTCACGAGCGGGGTCAGCTGGGTCCGGGTGCCGTGCCGCTGTTTAACCTGATGCACCAGCCGCTGCTGCCAGCGCTGATGCTCGGCCTGGCGTCGGCAGGCTTCCTGTCGCAGTTCTGGCTCGTGGGCGCGCTGGCCTGGCTCAGCCACATCGTGACGGACCGCGCCATGGGCGACGGGCTGCGAGGTGCAGATGGCTTCCTAGCCTGAGCCGTGATCCGAGGAGCCCGGCCAATTGGCCGGGCTCCTTGCCGTCAAGAGGGATCGCGGCAGCCGGGCGAACTGGGCGCAAAGCGAGCCCCGACCGCTGGGGGGATAGCGGCCGAGGCTCGGTTGCCAGCGTAGTGGGACCGTGACGCCGGGCGCATCGGCCATTCGACCAATCCGATCGGGCGCCTTGGCACGTCCGAAAACTTCATGTTAGTGTTACTTACATGAACACGCGAGAGCGCCAAGAACCTCGCCCATATCGGATGGTTGCTCGCGCCGCCGACGCAGCCGCCACGGGTGAGCGGATCCTAGACGCGGCGGTTGCGGCGTTCTGGGAGCGGCCCACAGACCAGGTCTCATTGGACGAGGTTGCCCGCCGCGCGGGCGTCACCGTGCAGACGGTGATCCGGCGCTTTGGCGGTCGCGACGGGCTCCTCGCAGCCGCCGTGGAACGTGAGTCCCGCCACGTGGAGACGGAGCGGAACCCGGCGGCCGTGACCGGCGCAGCAGAAGCCGCCAGCCAACTGGCCACGCATTACGAGGCGATCGGCGATCGCGTCCTGGCGATGCTCGCGGAGGAGGTCCGGAACCCGGCGCTTCATGACGTCGCCGAAGCAGGCCGGCGCTTCCACCGAGCGTGGTGCGAGACCGTCTTCGCCGCCACACTTGCGGGCCTAAACGGGCTGGCGCGTGAACGGCGCCTTGCCCAGCTCATCGCGGTCTGCGATGTCTACACCTGGAAACTGCTCCGTCGCAACGCCGGCCTGAGTCGTCAGGAAACAGAGCTTGCGATGCGGGAACTCATCCACCCACTCACAGAGGAGTCCTAATGGCGCGCGTCCTCGCCTACACCTCGCCTGCCCGTGGCCATCTCTATCCCCTCACGCCAATCCTGCTGGAGCTGCATCGGCGCGGCCACGAAGTTGTCGTGCGCACGCTCGCTTCCGAAGTGGGGCGCATGCGGGAATTGGGCTTTGCCGCCGAAGCGATCAGCAACCGCGTTGAGGCGATCGAGCACGACGACTGGCAGGCGGGCAACCCAAGGGCCGGGCTCGGGCGCTCGGTGGCCACGTTCGTTGCGCGATCTGAGTTTGATGCCCCAGACCTTCGTGACGCGATTGCGGCGGAGAAGCCGGACGCGGTCATCGTGGACATCAACAGTTGGGGCGCCATGGCGGCGGCCGAGGCGTGGGGCGGTCCGTGGGCCGCGTTCTGCCCGTATCCGCTGGCCATCAGCTCCAAGGATGCGCCGCCGTTTGGGCCTGGTCTCGCGCCGGCACGCGGGCCGCTTGGACGCCTGCGCGATCGCCTTGCTCGGCCAATCGTGACGGGCACGCTGGAGCGCGCGATGGTTCCCAAGACCAACGCCGTGCGGGCGCGTCTGGGACTCGCCCCCGTGAAGTCCGCAGACGAGATGTTTGGGCGACCGCCCCTGCTTCTCTACCTGACGGCCGAGCCGTTTGAGTACCCGCGGACCGATTGGCCGGCCAACGTGGTGATGGTTGGCCCCTGCGAGTGGGAGCCTTCGGCCGAAGCCCCGGCGTGGCTTGCGGACGTAACCGCGCCCATCGTCCTTGTCACCACGTCGTCGGAATTCCAAGGTGATGGCCGCCTGATCCAGGCCGCGCTTGACGGTCTCGCCGACGAGCCGGTCTTCGTCATCGCCACCCTGCCATCCGGTGATCCAGCCTCGTTCCGAGTGCCGGCGAACGCACGCGTGGAGCGGTTCATCGCGCACGGGCCAATCCTTGACCGGGCCGTCTGCGCCATCACCCACGGCGGCATGGGCGCCACGCAGAAGGCCCTCGCCCGAGGCGTGCCGGTCTGCGCGGTGCCGTTTGGCCGAGATCAGCCCGAAGTTGCGCGCCGGGTAGAGATCGCCGGCGCCGGGAGCCGTCTGCCCGCCGGCCAGCTCACGCCCGAGCGGCTGCGGGACAAGGTGCGCGAGGCAACCGCAAAGGCGGCGGGTGCGAAGCGCATTGCTGCGGCATTCAAGGCTGCAGGTGGCCCGGCTGCTGCGGCCGATGCTGTCGAGCGCCGCCTCATCAACGGGCGCTGACCGCGACGCGGGACGCAGAAGAGCCCCGGCAACTGGGGGGATAGCTGTCGGGGCTCTGCCAAGAGATTACCGGGATCGCGACGGGCGGGCGCGTCGGTTGTGTTGCCATTGAGCCTGCGTGTGCGGGAAGCACTGTTGTGGGATCGCGGCGGCGCCGGTGTCAGACGGTCGCGGTGCCCGCGCTCGGGTCCAGCCCGCGCGCCTTCTCCAGGACAATCTGGTGGTCCTGCGTGAGCCCGGTGGCAAAGCCCGCCTCGGACAGCGCCAGGTAGTACTCCCACATCCGGATGAACCGCTCGTCAAAGCCCTGTGCGCGGACCGCGTCCAGGTTTGCGAGGAACCGCTCACGCCAGACCCGCAGCGTCAGCGCGTAGCTGGGCCCAATATCGCGGGCGTCGCGGAGCAGCAGCCGCGTGCCGTGGCAGGCCTTCTCAATCACGGCCAGCGACGGGCACAGACCGCCCGGGAAGATGTACGTCTGGATCCAGTTGGCCCCGCGGCGCTGCGGCTCGTACGCAACGTCTGGGAATGTGATGACCTGCAAGCTGAGCTTTCCGCCGGGCCGCAGCGCCCGATCGCAGGCCTCAAAGTAGGCGGCGTGGTACTCGGCACCCACGGCCTCCAGCATCTCGATGGACACGATGGCGTCGTAGGTGCCCTCGATGTCGCGGTAGTCGCGCAGCTGGACGTCCACCAGATGGTCAAGACCGGCGTCGCGGACGCGCTCGGTGGCCAGGTCGTGCTGCTCCTTGGAGATGGTGACCGTGGTGACGCGACAGCCAATCTCACCTGCGGCATACAGCGCAAACCCGCCCCAGCCCGACCCAATCTCCAGGACGTGCATGCCAGCGCTCAGGCCAGCCCCTTCCGCCATGCGCCGGAACTTGTTTCGCTGGGCGTCCGCAAGCGGCTGGTCCGGGGTCTCAAAGACGGCGGACGAATACGCCATGGTCTCGTCAAGAAACAGCTTGTAGAAGTCATTGCCCAGGTCGTAATGGGCAGAGATGTTCTTGCGGGCGTTGTCCTTGCTGTTGTGGCGGGCGCGATGGGCAAGCCGGCGCGGGATCTCCAACGGGAGGTTCCACCAGCTTCGGCCAAGCGCTAGTGCGGAGCGGTTGAGCGCAGCCAGCTCAATCAGCGCCTCCACGTCGGGCGACGACCACTGGCCGTCCATGTACGCCTCGCCAGCGCCCGTCTCGCCGTGGAGCAGGAGGCGAACCGCGGCGGCGGCATCGTGAATGTGGATCTCGGCGCGGCGCGTGGAAGACGCGTCGCCAAACACGCGCCGCCGCCCATCGGGCAGGACAACCTCGAGACAGCCAACGCGGATCCGCGAGCCAATCGACAGGCCAAGCCTGAGGGCGAGGCCGCCAAACGTGCGGCCGGCAAGCCCCGCGCCGGAGCGGACGGCTATCTGGTCGCTCATGACGCCACCGGCGGCGTTGCGGACGCCGTGGCCGCAGCGCGCCGGGCCGCAGCCTCGGCCACGGCCGCCCCATGTCGGTGGAACTTGGCGCCCTTGCGCCACAGCCGCCAGGCGTGCACATGGATGAGCGCCATCGTCCGCTGCGTGATCAGCGGGTGCCTGATGAGCATCCGCAGCACCGTTCGGTTGGTCAGCCGCCGACGCGCAAGGACCAGGCTGGTTGAGATCACGGGCGCGTCATCCCGACGCTCGTTGATGGCGATCCGCAGGGTGCGCGGCTCATCCGCCACGTGCACGGTGTATCGGCCCTCCATGTCGATGAATGGGGAAACGTAGAAGTCCTTCTCCATCGAGGAGACAAACTTCGGTCCGTCCTTCTGTGGGCGAAGCGAGTACAGGTGTCGCTCAAGGTGCGTGTTGTGCACCTCGACAACCACCACGCGCAGGCTGCCGGCTACGTCCCGGCAGAGATAGAAGCTGGCGGGGTTGAAGACGTAGCCCAAGACCCGGAGGCTGGTGACCAGCGTGATCCGCCAGCCGCTGGGGTCTTCGCCCTCGCCGCGAAGGTGCTCCATGAGCGTTTCGCGGATGTTGGCCGCAGGCTCTGGCCAGTGGTCTGCGTCGCGGAACTCCAGCACGTTGCGCCGGTTATGGCCGATGAGGCGGATGGAGCCAGCCACCTCGTCAAGCTCTGCGAGATCCAACGCAAAGTAGAAGACGTTGTGCTCAAGGGCGTACTCGATGGGCTTGGCGCGCCGATGGCTGACCTTGCCCTCAAGGATGTGCGACCTCATGCCGACACCAGCGCGGCTGCTTCAAAGCCTGACCGGCAGCCGTCCTCGTGGAACCCGTAGCCAAGGTGGGCGCCGGCGTACCAGGTCTTGCGGTGGCCCTGCATCGCGCGGATGGCGGCTTGGGACTCGAGCGAGCGGAACGTGTACAGCGGGTGGCTGAACGCCCGCGACAGGATCACGCGATCGTCACGGACGATGTCGCCCGGGTTTATGGACACGAAGTACTGCGTGGAGCCCGAGAGCTGCTGCAGGCGGTTCATGTGGTAGGTCATGGTGACAGCCGCGCCGGGCGGGTTGCACGCCGCCTGATCCACGTTCCACGAGGACCACGCGCCAGACCGACGGGGCATCACGCGCTCGTCCGTGTGGAGCACGACATCGTTTCGGTTGTACGCAAACCCGCCAAGTGCAGCGGTTTCGGTGGCATCGGCATCGCCAAGTGCGGCCAGTGCGTCATCGGCATGGGCGGCCATGACCAACGCGTCAAACCGCTCGCGGCCGCCGTTTGCGGTGAGCACGGTCACACCCGTCTCATCGCGCAGCACGCGCACGTCGGGCTCGCCGGCTCGCAGCGTCCCCTCCGGCAGACGGGCCAGCAGCTTGTCCATGTACGAGCGGGACCCGCCAGTCACAGTTCGCCAGGGATGCGCCTTGCCCAGACCGATGAGGCCGTGGTTGTCCAGGAAGCGCAGCAGGTAGTCCACCGGGTACTCCAGCGTCCGCCCGGGCGCCGTGGACCAGACCGCAGCCGTGATGGGCACAAGGAAGTGATCCCGGAAGGACGCGCCAAAGCGCCGATCCGCCAGGTACTCGCCCAGCGTCATGCCCGTGGGTGTGGGGCTGTCGATGATGGCCCGGGCGTCGCGGTAGAAGCGCAGGATGTCGGGGAACATCCGCAGATAGCCCGGACGTGCGGCAAGGCCGCGCTGGGCAAAGAACCCGCCAGCGCCGCGCGAACCAAACTCCACGCCGCAGGCCCGGCAGGTGGACCCAAACGACATGGTGCTGGCCTGCGTCTCAACGCCAAGTTCCTTGAAGAGACCCACAAGGTTGGGGTACGTGGGCTCGTTGTAGACGATGAAGCCAGTGTCGACACCTATCGGACCCGTGGGCGTGTCCACGGTCACCGTGGCGACGTGGCCGCCCGGCGCGGCGTCGCGCTCGTAGAGGGCAATCTGGTGGCCGGCCTTGTTCAGGGCGTAGGCCGCAGAGAGGCCGCTGACACCTGAGCCGATGATGGCAACCTTCATCAGAGGGCCGCCCCCGCACGCTCCTCAAGTGCGCGCGTCATGCCGTCAGCGGCTCCCTTGGCGATCTTGGCGAAGGCGCCGCCGGCAAACGGCGTGGCAAGGCGCATGAGTCCGGTCAGGCTGATGTCGGCGGTGTAGTCCACGCGGGTCCCGGTGGGGGTTGCCGC
>CAIYHO010000298.1 GCA_903925955.1 uncultured Chloroflexota bacterium | reverse complement strand
GGTGCCGTCCTCGAGCGCCAGCAGCGCGGGCCCGAAATCGCCTACACGCGGGTCGACAATCGCGTCGGCGCGCGGCAGCGGAGGACGTATCAACAACGGTGGGACGGTCACAAGGACCCCGGCAGGCCGCGGCGGGAATTCGCCGCAGGCGCGGACATGCGCACGTGCATCAGCCTCCTACTCGGCCTCTCAGGACCGCCATGCCAGCCTCACAGGACCGGCTTTTAGGATGCGCGAAGGGTACCACGCAGGGCCTTCGGCGGATGCGGCGCCCGATCTGGGGCCGGCGCCCGATGCGGGGCTCGGCGCCGGGCCCGCCGCCCAACCCGGGGCCTGCCGCCCAACGCGGGGACCGCCGCCCAACGCGGGGACCGCCTCCTTGAGTGGCCCACGGATGGAGACATCATCAATCTGCGCATGTGCTGCCCGACATCGTGACGTTCCGGGGGCAGGTTCATCATCTGGTGCGCCATAGAGGCGGAATGATGGTGTCTTCATCGGAAGGCGCGTCGGGGTGGCGAGACGGCGCCTCAGCCTGCCGCGGAGGCCGGCGCGTGCCCGTGGCCCTGCGGCACGGGCTCCGCAGACGGCAGCTCCACCCGGAACACGGCGCCGCCCTCGGGCCGATTGGCCACGCCGATGCGCCCGCCATGCGTATCCGCGATCCAGCGCCCAATGGCCAGCCCCAGCCCGGTGCCGCCAGATGGGGCGCCCGGTGCCCGCCAGAAGCGGTCAAACACGTGGGGAATGTCCTCGTCGCGGACACCCGGCCCCTGGTCTGCCACCTCAACCGAGGCGATCCCCCCGGCCACCCGCACGGTGACATCCACACGTCCGCCCCGCGGGCTGTGGCGGACGGCGTTGTCCACCAGGATCATGACAAGCTGGCGCAGGCGCGCCGCGTCGCCGCGGACCATGGCGGGCTCCGGGTCCACGCCCATCGTCACGCCGCGCTCGGACGCCGTCCGCTCAAAGGCGCCGGCAGCCTCAAACGCCACGTCGCCCAGATCCAGCTCCCCCATCTCCAGCGCCACGGCACCCGAGTCCGAGCGCGCCAGGATCAGCAAGTCGTCCACAAGCGAGGCGAGATGGCCAACCTCTGCGTCGATGTCGTCAAGCGCCTCGCGCTGTTCCGCCACGCGCCGATCCGGATGGCGCTGGAGATGCTCCACCGATGAGCGGATGACGGTGAGCGGCGTGCGCAGCTCGTGCGATGCATCGGCCGCGAACTGGCGCTGCCGGCGAAGGGCAAGACGCTGATCGGCAAGCGACTGGCGAATGGGAACAAGCGCGCGCTGCGCGTACAGGGCACCGAAGAGGAGCGCAACCAGCACCACCACCAGACCGCCCACAAGCAGGACGATGAGGAGCGCCTGCAGCGTGCCAACCTCCGTCGAGCGGTCCTGCAGCACCTCAAGGAAGTAGGTGTTGCCGTCCCCTTGCGCAACCACCTTCTGGGTGAGCACCCGGATCGGGACGGTCTGGGCGGGGGTCGTGTTTAGCTGGAGCGCCATCAGGCGGACATCGCTTCCGTCGGCGGCACCTGAGGCGGCGCTGAGAGCGTCCGCGTCCGGCAGCCCGGCGGGCACAACAAACCGTCGATCGCCAAGCTGCACCGGCTGGCCGGCCGCATCGAAGATGAACAGCAGCGTGTTCCCGGTCCCCAGGATGAAGCCCTGTTGGCCGCGCGGATCGTCGGGCGACGGGCTCACGCCGGTGAGCGCCGCCACGATGGGGGTGACGCGGTTGCGCAGCTGGTCCAGCGACGCGCCCGCCAGCGTGTTGGCCACCACGGTGTAGAGCACGGCGCCCAGCACCACCAGGACCAGCAGCGTGGAGAGACCGCTCCAGGCAACGAGGCGCAGGCGCACGCGCCGGATCAGGCGCGCCTCATCTGCAAGGGCGGCGTGCTGGGCGCCGTCATCGGCACGGGCGAGACCGATGCCGTCAGCCATCGACAGCCGCCTCGGCGGCCGACGCCTCGGCACGCTCGGCGCCACCCACGCCAGGCGTCGCGTCAAGCCTGTAGCCCACGCCCCGGACGGTTTCGATCTGGGCCCCGGCCTCGCCAAGCTTGGTGCGCAGGTAGTGCACATAGGCGTCCACCGCATTTGGCGTCACCGCCACGCTGAACGGCCAGGCGTGGTCCAGCAGCTGGTCCCGTGACAGGACACGGCCAACATGGCGCAGGAGCGCCTCCAGCAGCGAGAACTCGCGCGGCGAGAGCTCAACGTTGCGCCCGTTGACGGTGACGCGGCGAGCGGCCTCGTCCAGGACAATCGCGCCCGCCGCAAGCTTTGGCTCGGCGCGCCGCGGTCCGGGTTCGGCTCGACGCGCAAGGGCCCGCAGCCGCGCAGAGACCTCCTGGTACGCAAAGGGCTTCACGACATAGTCATCGGCTCCCGCGTCCAGACCCAGGACCCGGTCGTTGACCGTGTCGCGGGCTGTGAGCATGAGAATGCTGACGTCGCGGCCAGCCTTGCGGATGCGGCGCGCCACCTCAAGCCCCGAGATGTCCGGCAGCCCGATGTCCAGGATGACCACGTCCAAGCCGTCCATGGCCGTGGCCAACTCGAGGCCCGTCTGACCGTCGGGCGCGTGCTCAACGATGTGGCGGTCCTCCTCGAGGAGACGGGTCAGGGCACGGGCGAGACGCTCGTCGTCCTCAACCAGGAGCAGGTGCATCGGGTCCTCAGGGCACCAGGGTGATGTCGCCCACGGTGGGCCCGGCGGCATTCTGGTTGTCGTCCCCGCCAAAGCCGCCCGTGATCTGCACGAGGACCTTCTTGCCGGCCGTCACGTCGGCCCGCGTGGCGGATGTCTGGGCGTGGAACGTGGTGTTGCCGTCAACGGGCAGCGTGACCGTCTGGCCGCCCGCCAGCGTGATCACCACCGTTGTGGCAGTGACGGACGTGACGGTGCCCGCAATGGACAGCCCGCCGCCACGGCCGAAGCCGCGCCCAAACCCGCCGTTGTCGTCGTCGTCGTCGTCGCCGCCCGGGACCCCGCCGGCCTGGCCGTTCCCGTTGGGATCGAAGGAGGCACCGGCGCCACCGCCGGGCCCAAGCGGAGCGGCGCTGGCTGCTGGCGTCGTGACAGGCGTGGTAGCCCGGCCCACGGCAAAGGAGACGCCGATGGCCGCCACCAGGACAGCAGCCGCCAGCGCGATGTTCATGACGCGGGCGCCCGACGAGGTGGCGCCGCCGCTGCGGCCCATCGGCGCAACGGGCGCGTCATAGCCACCGGGGTTGAACGGCTCCGGCTCAACCGGCCTGAACGGCTCCATCGGCTGGCCAGGCGGGGGCGGCGGGATGTGCGCGTCGGTCACGTCGGGTCGCTCCTGCGTGTGGGGATGGGGACGGGCAACGGTGTGGGCCTACTTGCCCGTCACGAGGATGTCGGTGGCGGACATCGTGAACCCGCCGTTGCCGCCGGGGGCCGGGTTGCCGCCTGGGACGCCGGAGGCTTCAGGACGGCCACCAGTCGTCACGGTGATCTCCACGCTGGAGCCAATCGAGACATCCGCTGGCGCAGCGCTGGCCTGTGCATGGTAGGTCACGCCTGCCGGCACCGAGACGGTGACGCTCTGGCCGGCCGACGTCTGGACGGTGATGGTGCCGTTGGCCATGGCAGTCACAGTGCCGGTTAGGGCGATGGCGCCGCCGCCGAAGCCGCCGAAGCCGCCGCGGTTCCCGCCCGGGACGCCGCCTGCGCCGGGCTGGAAGCTTGCGCCGGGCTGGAAGCCGCCGTTGGCGCCGTTGGGGAAGTTGCCGCGGCCCGTGCTTGCAGGAGCGGTCAGCCGTCCGCCGGCAAACCCAACGCCCGCAGCGGCGATCGCCAGCGCGGCGATAAACGCGATGGTGAGCATCGAGGTCTTGGACTTGCTCGGCTCAGGGTTGGCAGCCTTGGCGGCCACCGACGCGGGGATGAACGAGGGCACGAGCGGTCGCGACGGCTGCGGCCGGCTGCTGTCGGGAGCACTGGGGGTATTCGGGGTGCCGGTGGGGGTGTTCGGATCGAAGGTCATCGGAAGTCTCCTTGAGAGAACTGCAGGGTAGGGGTCATTCGTAGCGGAGCGAGGCGATGGGATCGAGTTTGGCGGCCGCACGTGCGGGCCAGACTCCAAAGACCACGCCCACGCCCAGGCTGAAGACAACCGCGACGACAACCGTGAACGGGTTGAAGATGAAGCCCCAGCCGGCGATCTGGCCGATGAGTGCGGAGGCGCCCACACCCAACACAATCCCAATCGCGCCGCCCAGGAGCGACAGCACCAGTGCCTCCACGAGGAACTGGAACAGGATGTCGCTGCTCCGCGCGCCGATGGCCTTGCGGATGCCGATCTCCCTTGTCCGCTCGCGGACCGAGACCAGCATGATGTTCATGATCCCGATACCGCCCACAAGAAGCGAAATCGAGGCGATGCCGCCCAGCAGGACCGTGAGCAGCCCGGTGATCGATGAGAAGGTCGAGAGCAGCTGGGATTGGCTGGTGACCGTGAAGTCGTCGTTGGTGCCGTTGGTGCCGTGGCGCTGCTGAAGCAGCAGGGTCAGGAGATCCTGGGTCGTCGTGATCTCGGTTGCGTTGGTGACGGACACGCCAACCGTGCGAACCGTGGTCCCACTCACGTAGTAGTGGCGCGCGGTTGAGATGGGGATCATCACCTGGTCGTCGTTTGATCCCTTGGGCTGGAGGATGCCCACAAGCTCAAACGGGATGCCGCCAATGCTGATGGTCTTGCCAATTGATGTGCCGTCAAGACCCAGGTTGTCGGCGGTGGTTGACCCGATCACGGCAAGACGCAGACCCTCGTCCACGGACGCCTGATTGAAGAACGCGCCCTGCCACATCGTGAAGCTGCGCACCTCCGGGTAGGAGGGCGTGGTTCCAACGATGGAGGTGGTTGTGTTCTGGACGCCGGCGATGACCACCTTCTGGGTGGAGACCTCAGGCTCCACGGCGGCAACGCCAGCCACCGTGGTCATGGCTGCTGCGTCCTGGATGGTGAGGGTGACTGCCGAACCCGCGGCACCGCGCGTGAAGCCGGAACTGGTGGAGCCGGGCGTGACCAGGAGCAGGTTTGTGCCAAGACCCTGGATCCGGCTGGTGATGCCGCTGGTGGCGCCCTCGGCCACCGCAACAAGGGCCACGATGGACCCGACGCCGATGATGACGCCAAGCATGGTGAGGAAGGCGCGCATGCGGCTGGTAGACAGCCGTGAGAGCGCGAGGCGGATCAGCTCAATCGTGGTCACTGGACAAGCAGTCCGTCACGCACGTGGACCTGGCGGCGCGCCTGCACGGCAACGTCGCTGTCGTGCGTGATCATGACAATGGTGGTGCCAGCATCGTTGAGCTCATGGAGGAGCTTGATGACGTCTGCGCCGGACTGGCTGTCAAGGTTGCCCGTGGGCTCGTCCGCGAGGATGAGCGCGGGCTCCCCCACCAGGGCGCGGGCGATGGCGACACGCTGCTGCTGGCCGCCAGAGAGCTCTGAGGGCTCATGCTCCATGCGGTCGCCAAGGCCAAGACGCTCAAGCGCGGCTGCAGCTCGGGCGTAGCGCTCCTTGCGGGGAACGCCCTGGTAGAGCAGCGGCGTTGCCACGTTCTCCAGCGCGGAGGTCCGAGGCAGCAGGTTGAACGACTGGAAGACAAAGCCGATGGCGCGGCCGCGGACGCGGGCGAGGTCATCGTCTGTGAGCTGCTCAATTGGCGTCCCGCCAAGGCGGTACGAACCGGCGGTGGGCCGGTCAAGACAGCCGATGATGTTCATCAGCGTGGACTTGCCGGAGCCTGACGGACCGACAATCGCAAGGAAGTCGCCCTGCCAGACATCAAGGTCCACGCCGCGGAGCGCGGCCACCTCGAGGCGTCCGGTGCTGTAGATCCGCGTGACGTTGCGGAGCTCGATGACGGGCCAGTCCGACTCGGTGCCGGGCTGCATCTCGGGCTGCGACATCAGCCGCCACCCGGGCGGAACTGGCCGCCGCCGCCAACGCCCGGCACGCCAATCCCGCCGCCGAAGCCGCCGGATGTAGTGGAGGCGCCCTGGCGAGTGGACGAGGTGCCCACAACAACCGCTGTGCCCACGTCCACGCCTGACTGGATCTCAGCGAAGGAGCTGCTGATCAGGCCAACCGTGACCGTGACAAGCTGGGGCTGCCCGGCCGCGTCAAGGACCCGGACCGAGTACGACCCGGCGGACCCGACAAGCGCCACCGTGGGCACGGCGATCACGCCCGCCACCGAAGCGATGGTGACCGAGATCTGCGCGCTCATGCCCGCCGCGGTCCCAAGCGGCGGTGTTGGCAGCGACACAAGGATGGCGTAGCTCACCACGCCGCCGCCGGAGCCCGAGGAGCCAGAAGGGCTGATCTGGGTGACCTTGCCGCTGGCGGTCAGCGTGGATGCGGTCATGGTGATGGTGGCTTCCTGGCCCAGCTTGACGTTGGGCAGGTCCGCCTCGGCAACCGAGGCGCTCACCTGGAAGGCGGCGCTCTGCATCGTGATGGCGGCGCCGCTTGGCGCATTCACCCCGGCCGTGATGTTCACCGTCAGGATCACCCCGTCAGCGGGGCTGGTGAGCGTGGCGTTGGCCAAGGCGATCTGGGCGTTGTCCACGGACTGCTGGGCGGTTGCCACAGCACCCTGATCGGCGGCCACCTGTGCGGCGGTGGCGCCGGCGGTCTTGGTTGCGTAGCTCAGCTTTGCCGAGGTGAGCTGGTTCTGCGCAGACAGCACCTGGTTGGACGCCTGCTGGTTGGACTGGGCCACCTGCAGCTTTAGGCTGTCGTACGAGTTCTGCGCGTTGCTCACGGCACCCTCGTCCTGCGCAATCGTGGCCGGCACCTGCGGCACGGCGGCAAGGTCGGCGGCGAGCTTGGCCTTTGCGGCGTTCAGCGCCGCCAGCTGCTGGCTGAGCTTGAGCTTGTTCTGCGCAACGGTGAAGCCGTAGGACTGCTTTGCCTGCGTCACAGACTGGGTGGCCTGCGTCACGGAGAGCTGCGCCGATGCCTTGTCGGTGGCGGAGAGGCCTCCCTCATCGGTTGCCAGCTTCTGCTGCGCGGATGTCAGGTTGGCCTGCGCAAGCGTGAGCGCGAGTTCCGCGGACGCCGTGTCTGCCGTTGCCAGGGTGTCGCCAGCCTTGACGGCCTTGCCCGGGGCGACGTTGACCGCGGTCACCTTCCAGGTTGTCCCAGTGCCCGAGCCGTTGCCGGACGCGCTGGCCGACGTCTGGGTTGTGGCCGCCGAGCCAAACGCCAAGCTGTAGATGGACACCGGCGTCACGGTACCCGTGGCCACAATCGCCTTGACGACGTCCTGCTGGGTGGCGGCGGTGGTGCGGTAGGTGGCGGACGTCGCTGACGATGCGCCGCCCGGGTTGACAACAACCATGACGACGGCGGCGATGCCGACCACGAGGAGCAGGATGATCCCTGCGAGACGGATGCGCATGCGGGTCCTTTCGGGCAGCGGACAGAACGAGACAGTGATCTGAGGACGCCGTGGTTGTCAGCGTACGGCCCGCGCCTGACAGGATCCTGAGAGCGGCCCTGCGACCACGGCCCGGACTAGGCGCCCTTGTCGGCGAGCGCCTTGCTGATCAGCGTGGCGGCGTCGTTGACGGGGATGGCAAACCCGAGCCCCTGCGCCGTCACCGAGACCGCGGTGTTTATGCCGATCACGTTGCCGGTGGCGTCGAGCAGCGGGCCGCCGCTGTTGCCCGGGTTGATGGCTGCGTCGGTCTGGATGAGGTTGGAGAGGTCAATGACCTTGCCCGTCGTGTCATCACGGACCGAGATCTGACGACCCAGCCCGGACACGATGCCCCGTGTCACGGTCTCGGTGTAGGTGCCCAGCGGACTGCCGATGGCGATGGCCGTCTGGCCCACCTGGAGACCTGCCGAGTCCGCGATGTGCGCCGCGACCAGCCCCGTCGCGTCAACCTTGATCAGGGCGAGATCGTTGGTTGTGGCGATCTCGATCACGTGCGCCGTGTACTGCTGGCCGCCCTCAAACTCCACGGTGAGGGTCTGGCTGTTCTCCACCACGTGGCGGTTGGTGAGGATGTAGCCGTTGGGCGTGAGGACGATGCCGGAGCCAACGCCACGGGTGGGGTGGCCAAACGGCGAGAAGCCATCGGTTGACATGCCGTCAGCCGTGATCGTCACAACGCTCTGCTTGGCGGTTGCAACAATCGCCGTGAGGTCGGCGGTCTCGATGGTGGTGGCGCTGGTGGTGGCGCCAACGGGCGTGACGGCGGCCGCGGTTGTGGCCGGCATCAGCTGGCGCACCAGCAGCACCGTGCCGCCCGAGGCGAGCACTGCGCTCAGGACCGCGGCAGCCACAACGGCGGCGATGCCGGTCCCACGCTGCTTGCGCACAGGCCGTGTCACGGGCGCAACGGCTGGGACCCAGACGCTTGCCCACGGGGAGGGCGGCGGCGCGAGGGGCGCGGCGGGCTCGGCGGGCTCAGTGACGGGTTCGGTGACGGGTTCGCCTGCAGCTGCGTCGGCCACGAGCGGCTGCTCAGGCTCCAACGGGAAGAATGGTGACGTCATGGTGGTGGCTCCACGGGGGACGGGGACTGCCGATTGCAGTCATTCAAGCGCCAGTCCCTGAGACTGCCGTGAGAGGCTACTCCGCCGCTTCGATGGACGTCGCCAGCAGGTCCTCAACAACGTCGGTCCACACCACGCGCCCGTCGCTGGTCACCGCCAGTGCGCCATGGCCGGGCTGGCGCCCCACCCATGCAATCCCCGCCTCCCCCATCGCAAAGGCGGCGGTTGCATAGGCATCGGCAAGGGCCAGCCGCGGACCCACCACCGTCATGCTCCGCAGCCCTCGTGGCGTCTGGCCCGTGCGGGGATCCACAATGTGGTCGCCGCGCTCGTAGAGCCCCGACGTGGCCACGGCCAGGTCGCGCACGGCCAGGATCGCCGCTGTGTTGAGCGGCAGGTCCGGGTGGCGGATACCGATGCGCCAGGCGTGGCCCGGCTGCGCCTCGCCAATCACCACCAGATCCCCGCCAACCGCAACCTGCGCGTTGCGCGCACCGGCCAGACGCAGCATCGTGACGGCCTCGTCAACGGCCCAGCCCTTGACCACGCCAGTTGGGTCGGCCCGGCCATCGGCGCGGTGCGCCCGCTGATCGAACGCGCCGCCCGTGTGGTCACGCACCTCATCGGCAAGCGTGAACATGGCGCGCACGTCAGGCGATGCGTCTGCAAGCGCCAAGACGCCGGTCCCCACAAGGGTCACTTCACTGTCGGCGCGGTACGGGCTGAACCGCCGATCCACGTCATGGAGCCAGGCAACAACTGCCTCAATGGCAGCGGCATCCACAAACGGCGCGCGCACGTCGATGGTTGCCACGGTCCCCATCACGGGCTCCACGCGGAGCTGGCGAGCGGGCCCCGGGAGTGCCGATGCCATCGAGCGCCTCAGTTGGCGCTGTCGAGCGCCGCCTGGAGCGACTGCGCATACGCGTTGCTGGTGAAGGTTGCACCCGACACGCCGTTGATGTTGGCGCCCTGCGCGGCAAGGGCCTGCTGGCGCAGCTTGGGCTCCACCTGTTGCGAGATCCGGCCCGAGCGGCCGCCAACAGGCAGCTTGAGTGCGGTGATTGCGGTGATCTTGCCGCCATCGATGGTCACCTTGACCTGGACCGGGCCCCAGCGCGTGTTGATCAGCGGCCCGGTGATGGACTTTGAGGCCGTGGTGGACGGGATAGGCGCGCCGCTGCGGCCCGCCCGGCTGCCCGCCTGGGCGGAGATCTGATCGGGCGTCCGAAAACTCAGCAGCAGGACCAGTGCGGCGGCAATCAGCGCGGTGGCGATGAGCGGGCGCTTGGGGACCCTGCGGCTGGGGGCCCTGCGGCCCGCGTCTGGCGTCATGAGCTTCATCAGTACGAGAACCGCTCAGCGTGGATCTGGCTGCGCGGCACGCCCAGCGTCCACAGCGAGTGGTCCACCGTGTCCATCATGCCGTTGGGTCCGCAGACATAGACGTCGTGCTCCGCGATGTCGGGCACCAGCCGGCCAATGGACGCCGGGCCAAGCGGGTCGTGCTGCATCCGCTTCCGATGCCCCACCAGATACCGAACCACGGCCTTTCTCTGCTTGGCAAGCAGGTCCAGCTCGTCCTTGAACACCAGGTCCTCCTTGCGGCCCGCGCGGTAGAGCAGGACCAGCTCACCGGGAGCTGCCGCGGTTGACTCGAGAAGCGCACGCAAGGGCGCAATACCGACGCCGCCGGCGATAAGCGTGACCTTGCGCTTGGTCCGGCGGGCGCCCGTCATGACGCCATACGGGCCCTCAATGAAGACGCCGGTGCCCACGGGGATCGTCTGGAGCTTGTGGGTGTCATCGCCGCGCGCCTTGACCGTGATGCGCAGCCATGACCCGTTTGGCGCAGACGAGATGGAGAACGGGTGACCGCGCCACCACCACTGCCGGGTCATGAAGCGGAAGACGAAATACTGGCCAGAGCGGACAGCCAGCGTGTCGAGCTCGCGGCCCGTGAGGTAGATGGAGACCACGCCCGGCGCCTCGGGCACCACGGCGGCAACCCGAAGCTGGTGCCGGCGGCTCGCCACGATGGGCAGGCCAAGCCTGAAGACCAGGATCAGCGCAATCGCAATGTCGTAGAGGACAATCCAGTACAGCGTGGCCATCTCGTCGTGGACAAAGTCGGAGCCTGTGAAGAGCTGGTGCAGAAACGCCAGGGCAATCGCGACATACGTGCCCATGTGCAGCCAGAACCAGAGCTCGTACGGCAGCCGATGGCGGACGGCCCGCAGCGAGATCAGGCCAATCGCCACAAAGACCACAAATCCGATGAGGCCCCACAGCACATACGGGTAGGTGCCCAGCAGGACCAGCAGCTCGTCCGCCAGCGAGCGCTCGTCACCCAGCGCCCAGCCCGCCAGGGTCAGCACCAGGTGTCCGCCGATCATCCAGACGGTGCCAAAGCCCAGCCAGCGGTGCCACCACGCAAGCCGATCCATGCCAAACGCCTCATCCAGCCACGGGCTGCGGCTCATCAGGACCAGCTGGATCAACGCGAGATAGGTGCCGAAGAGGGCCGCGATCTGCCCTGCGCCGCTCAGGACATCGCTTGGCGTGCTCAGCTGCTCAAGACCGCCGTGGCGGATCCACATGGCAAGGATCAGGACCCCGTTGCCCACAAGCAGCGCGCCGATGTCACGGCTGCGCGTCCCCCAGAGCCTGGGCAGCGGGACGGTGCGCGGCGGGGCTGAGGCGGTCACGTGGCGCCCCCGCAGTCGTACAAGGAGCCGCTGCCCACCCCGGCCACAACGGCGCAGGCAGTCTGGACCCAGGCGCTCCGCTCGGAGGCGACCGTGCCAACGCCGTCCCCGCCAAAGAAGCCGCCTGGCCCGCCGCGTCCGCCTGGCCCGCCCGGGCCGCCATCGCGGCCGCCCACCATCACAAAGCGCAGGCGTCCAGCGCCGATGTAGGCCTTGAGCTGGTCAAGGGTGGGCGCCGGGTCAGAGCCGTTGAACCCGCCCATCGCCATGACGGGCGAGCCCGAGGCAAGCTGGAGCGGCCCTGCCTGGTTGGCCGAGGACACGGCCACAAGCCAGTCATTGGCACCCTGATTGGCCAGCAGGTAGTCCACAAGTGCCTGGTCCGTCCCTGCCGCGTCACCGGCGAAGTTGCCAAAGCCGCCGGGGCCACCTGGCCCGCCGGGGCCGCCCGGTCCGCCAAAGCCGCCGCCCAACGCTGAAGCGGGTCCGGCGGACGGGTCGCCGCCTGCAAGCGGCTTGCCCACCGTGGCCGCCGTCCAGACTGCGGACCCCGCCAGCATCGCGGCCAGCGACACCACAACCGCACCCTGCGCAATGCGGCCGGCGCGCGCATCGCCCGCCGCCACCGGCACGGCCACCACGATGGCAGCAGCAACGGCGAGGAAGACTGCGCCAATGCCCAGCCCCGGCAGGAATGTGGGCGCGCGCTCCAGCAGCTGCCAGCTCCACGCGGCAGACGCGATGGTCATCAACCCAATGCCAAGACCCGCGTACGGGATCCGCTCGCGCAGGCGCCAGAGCTCCACCACGCCGATCCCTACGAGGGCCGCGACGGCCGGCGCCAACGCAACGGCGTAGTACGGGTGCGCAATGCCCGACATCAGCGAGAACACGAGGACGTGAACCACAGCCCAGCTGCCCCACAGCAGCAGCCCGGCAAGACGACGGTCCGTCCGCGCAGCGCCAATGCGGCCAACAAGCCCGCCCACCAGACCTACGCCTGCTGCGGGCAGAAGCCAGCTGATCTCGCCGCCCCACTGCGCATTGAACATCCGCAGCGGGCCCGGGGTCCCGCCAAAGGGGCTTGCGCCGCCAAACCCGCCGGGTCCGCCGCCCGGCAATCCGCCGCCGCCCGGCAGGCCGCCGCCCGGCAGACCGCCCGGCAGACCGCCCGGGGCGCCGCGACCCGCCCCTCCGCCCTGGCCAAAGATGCGGCCAAGACCGTCATAGCCCAGGACAAGGTCAAGGGCGCTGTTGTTTGTGCTGCCGCCGATGTACGGGCGCGAGCCCGCCGGGAGCAGTTCCACGATGACCACCCACCACGCCGATGCCGCGAGAACCGACCCGGCCGCGACCGCCAGGCCGGCCATCCGCCGACGGAGCCCACCCGGCGCAGCCACCAGCCACACGAGGGCAAACCCGGGCAGCACGAGATACGCCTGCAGGTACTTGGTCAGGAACGCGATGCCAACCAGGACCCCGGCCAGCACCAGCCATCGGAAGCGGTCCGTGTCCAGCGCCCGGACCAGCGCGTAGGCGGCGCCCACCAGGAGCAGCACGAGGAGCGCGTCGGGGTTGTTGTAGCGGAACATCAGCGCCGCAGCCGGGGTGAGCGCGAGGGCCAGACCCGCGATCAGCGCCGCGGCGGAGCCAAACTGCCGGCGCACGACGGCCCACAGGAGCAGCACTGAGCCAATGCCGGCAAGCGCCTCGGGCAGCAGCACCGCAAACGGGCTCAGCCCAAGGATGCGGACCGACAGGCCCATCGCCCACAGCGATGCGGGCGGCTTGTCCACGGTGATGAACCCGGCTGCGTCAATGGCGCCGAAGAACATCGCGGACCAGCTCTGCGCTGCGGCCTGCGCTGCGGCCGAGTAGTACGTGTTGGCGTAGCCGCTCGCAGCCAGATCCCAGACGTATACGACAACGGCAACCAGGGCCAGGGCAAGCGGGGCAAGGCGCTCAAGCCGTGGACGCTGCGCGAAGTCACGGGCAACGGGAGCGGCGACGGTCATGCGGTCTGCCTGTGGGGATGGCGTGGACGGCGGCGGACCGCGCTGGGCGCAAGTAGACAGTCCACGGCTGAGAGATCGCTGAGAACGGGGCGTCGCGCGCTCAGGCGCCGGCCTTGTACGGGTAGCGGATCCAGTCCTCCACCTCGTCCGCCCAGTGGTCCGGATGCCCTGCCACGCGCGACCGCCCGGGCTTGTAGTGCAGCACGGCACTGCTCACGTGGCCCCCTGCATCGCGGACGCGGGTCAGCACCGCGGTCATGGTCTCGCCGGTCTCCCAGACCTCGTCCACAACCAGGACGCGCCGGCCGTTGAGCAGGACGGCATCCGGGAAGTGCAGGAACTGCGGCGCGTCGTGCATGCTGCCGTCAGAGCGGTAGAACTCCACGCTCGCCACCAGGATCTCGCGCAGATCCAAGCGGTACGCAAGCATCCCAGCGGGCACAAGGCCACCGCGCGAGATGGCAAGCACCACGTCGTAGTTGCGCCCGACGGACTCGGCGAGCGAGGCGACAAGACGATCGACCTGCTCCCAGGTCAGAACGATGAGGTCCGGCATGGAGCCATCATCGCCTACTCAGGCCGGTCAGCCTCCGGGTGTTGACGCGCTGGGCGCCGGCGACGCCGGGGAGATTGACTTTGCGATGTCGTGGCAGAGCACGCAGGTGGAGTCCGCGCGGAGCGCATGGTCAATCGGCAGCGAGCCAGCGTCGGAAGCCTGGTGGCACGCCCGGCACGAGAGGCTCTGGGGATCCGGGTGCGGCTTGATGGGCGGCGGCGACGGGTTGGGCGTGTGGCAGAGCCAGCAGTCATCCTCGTTGCGGCCAACCATGCTCGTTGGCAGGTGCGCCACCTTGCCGTGGCAGTCCAGACAGGGCTCGCTCAGCTCGGCGTGTGCCTGCGTGATGGCAGGTCCGGCCTGGGCCTCCTTGTGGCAGCTGGTGCACTCGGTCTGCGCGATACCGGTGTGTCCCGGCGCCTCACGGCCCAGCTTGTCGCCCGTGTGGCAGGTGAGGCAAGCCGTCCAGCCGGCAAGCGGATGGCCGATGGCCGGGACTGGCTTGACGCCGGACGAGCCGCCCTTGTCATGGCAGAGCAGGCAGTCGTTGGATGTTGGGATGTGGGCCAGGCCCATCTGCATCAGGTCAATTGACGCGGACGGCGAGGAGGATGGGTCCACCACCCCACCAGGCCCGCGAGCAGGGATCAGGCGCATCCAGTCGGCCACCATGGTGCCCGCCAGCAGGGCGACGACAAGCAGGTTGAGCCCGATCAGGACCCTCAGGGTCCGGTCAAACCGTCGCTTCATGCTGCTGCCTCCGCGCGGGCGGCGAGCGCCCGCAGTTCGGCCCGGACCATCGCCGCCGCCCGCGGCACGGCCGCCGCAACTGGCTCGGTGAGTCCGGGGCCATGCCCTGTCGATCCAATCTGGATACCGACCAGCGCCACGCGTTCAGGCAGCCAGCCGAGCAGCCTCGCCGTGTCAAAGAATTCGCCCAGCGCGCCGTCAGCGGCAAGCTCCGTGCCGCGCAGGACGCAGACCGTGCCGGGGCGAAAGCCGTTGTCAACCGCATCCACAAACACAAGCGCCGCGGCCTCGCGGACAAACCCCAGCAGATCCAGCCCCAGCGTGCCGCCGTCCACCAGTCTGGTGTCGGCCGGGAGCGCCGGTCCGACATCCACAACGGCGGTTCGCAGCATCTCGATCACCGCCACGCCCACGCCATCGTCACCCAGGAGCACATTGCCCACACCGATGACGGTGACCGGACAGCCAACGGCGGTCACTGGACCTTCTCCAGAAGCGACTCGCCGCCGTCACGCGATTCCACAACCTCTTCGCGGGTGGGGAACTTGAAGCCGCTGACGATGCTTGAGAGCAGGCCGTTCTGCTCCACGTTGTCCACCAGCACGCAGCTGTAGACGTGGAACAGCGCAATCGCCAGGATGGCCCACATCGAGAGGTGGTGGACCACGCGCAGCATCTGGGGGCCGGCGAGTTCGCGCAGCCACGCAAAGAGCGTCGCCCCGGGTTCGGCGCCCATCAGCCCGTCAAGCGCAAAGCCCGTGACCGTCTCAACAAGCAACAGCACAAACAGCACCACATAGGCCGTGGCCGCAAGCTGGTTGTGGCCCAGCACCTTGGGGATCTCGCGGCGGACAAACCCGTAGAACGCCGCCTGCCGGAACAGCTCTGTGGCCTGGAACTTGGACGTGGGGATGAACGCCGTCCAGCGCGCAAACCGGTTGCCAAACAGCAGGTAGATGGTCCGCACAAAGCCCGAGACCAGGAACACGAGCGCGGTGATGATGTGGATGAGGCGGATCGTCGACATGACGTGGCCGCCGGGCGGAATGAGGAACGGGTCGGCGATGTAGGCGCCGGTCAGGCTGAGCAGGACAATGCAGCCAGCGGTCACCCAGTGGGTGATGCGGACCGGCACCTGCCAGATGTAGAGCCGGACACGCTCATTGGGGTTCTCAATCTCATGCGCGTGACCCTCGGCGTGCGCGGCGGCCTCGGCAGCCGGAGCCGTGGTTTCAATCGTGGTCATCGGTTGCCCTCCGTGGGCCGAAACACGTGGGAGGCGCAGCCGCCGCACGGAGCAAACGAGTGGATGACGCGCAGTGCCTCGAGAGGCCGCGCCGGGTCTGCAAGCGTCACGCCCGCAAGTGCCGCCTCGATGGGGCCGAGGCCGCCGCTGTCGTCACGCGGTGAGGCGTTCCAGGTGGAGCCATCCACCACCTGGTAGGCGGTGATCAGGCCGTCCCGGATGCCCACCCAGTGGCCAACGGTCCCGCGGGGTCCTTCGCCAAGGCTCACGCCGGTTGTTTCAGCTCGCCAGCTGGCCGGATCCCACCAGGTGATGTCCGCCACGGCAAGGTCGCCGGCGGCAAGGTTGGTGCGCAGGTCGGCAAGCCAGGTGGACGCCTGATGGCATACCACCTCGGCCTCGACGGCCCGCGACAGCGTGCGGCCCAGAACGCCCGGCAGATGCTCCATCGTGAGGCCGACATCGGTGAGCAGGCCGCCCAGCGCTGTGGCCACTTCTTGGCGCCCGTTGGCGACGGCCACAAGCACGCGAGCGAGGGCGCCGGTCTCCACGGGCAGGCCCTCGTAGCGCGGCGCCTTGATCCAGGTGTACTTCGCCGCTCCCTCAAGCGTGGTGAGCGG
>CAIYHO010000297.1 GCA_903925955.1 uncultured Chloroflexota bacterium | reverse complement strand
GAACTCCAGCACCTGTGGACTCGCCACGCCGACGCCAAAGCCAAAGCCAACCGCTTCGCCTTCCGCCACCGGTGCGCCGACGGCGACGCCTCCGCCAACAGCGGAGCCCACGCCGACGCCTACGCCGGACGTGACGCCGTCGCCCTCTGCATCGGCGTCTGTGACCCCCTAGCGCGTCAAACCCTAGGCGCTAGACGCGGGCGCAGGGTCACCGCGGGACGGTCAGCCTAGGAGTCCTCGCTCCGGCCAGCCAACTGGTCGCTGAGCTGCATCTGCTCCAGTGCGCGGAGCCTGGCGTCAACCGACGCCACCGCCGACGCATCCGGACTGGCTTCGTCCGGCTCGGGCGGAGCCTCCCCGACAGGGGCGGGTGGAGGGGCCGCGTCGGCGGCTCGGTCGGCAGCAAGGTCCTCTGCCACAGCGGCGGGCTGGTCCACGATGCTGCGATAGACGGCAGCCCAGCCTCCGCCCGACAGACGGGTGCCGTGCAGGAGGCGGGACTCCCAGCTTGCCCCGTGAAGGCGCGTGCCATAGGCAATCTGCATGGGGCCCGTCACCCGGCCGTCGTTGGCCGTGACCGTTGTCCCAGCCGGGTCAAACCACGCGTCGCATGAGCCCTTGATGGCCGTCAGCGTCGTGGGCGAACAGCCCTGTGGGCCGGCGCCGTGGGTCTGGCGGAAATACTGCGCATCACCGCCGCTGACAAGCACGCGCTGCGGGCGCATAAACGCAAACCCGGCCGCAGCCCGGAGTTGCACCACCCGGTCTCCAAGCTCCAGCACCGCGTCAGGGGCGAACCGGGGCGTGCGCCGATAGAGCTCCGCCGCCACCACAACGGCAGTGGCGAGCATCAACAGGATGATGGGGATGAGAAACAGGGGCGCGGGAGACGGCGCAGGAGGGTCCGCCACGGGCGGGGCAACCGGCGTCACCGTTGGAGCCGTGGTTGGGGCAGCGGTGGGATCGGCGGTGGGCGACGGCGTGGCGACAGGGGCCTGATACAGGAACTCGGTTGTGCTGTTGGTGAACTGGAAGTTGCCCGCAATTGGCGTCAAGACCAGGGCGCCTGCGTGGGCGCCCGGTGCAATCGCGCGGGTTGGCGTGAGGCGAATTGTCACCTCCGATGCCAGGGTGATCACTGCCGGCGTAATCGTCAGACCCGCAGACCCGCTCAATAGGTCAACACGGGCGGTGAGGTTGCGCGAGAGCGCCTTGCCGGTGAGATGCAGCACAAGATCGGTGCCCTTGGGATCCAGCAGGGCAGCCGAGAGATCGGTTGGTCCGGGGTCCACGTCGATGAAGTCCGGCAAGTTGGTGTTGATGGAGAAGCCGGCGCTTGTCAGAGATCTCCTGTCCGCCGGCCGAAGACGGCCATTGAGGTCGATGTACACGCCGTACAGAAACGGGTTCTCGTTGGTGGCGCCTTGGAAGTCACTGACCAGCCGCTTGACGAAGTTGTCTTTGCACTTCCCGTTGTCCAGCCCGTCCGTGTAGATGAACACGGTCTCAACGCGCTGGTCATTCGTCTGCAGCGTCCGCCAGCCGCGCATCTGGGTGAGGGCGTACTCAAGGGAATCGCAGATGCCCGTGGTGCCGCCATCGGGGACAAGGTTCCGGATGTGTCTGATGGCGGCGTCGCGGCTGGCCTGATCCAGGGTGGCCAGCTGGAGCTGCGCGGTCTGGCTCTTCTGGGCATTCGGCCAGATCCGCGCGAGACGTGGCCCCGCATCAAACGGCACGATGGTGAGCGATGACCCGTCGGGCAGGTCGTTCACCTGCTGGACCAGCTTCTCGACAACCTGGCCCCAAATGTTGCGCGCCGTCTGATCCGTCCCGAGGCCGCGCATGGAACCGGTGATGTCCAGCAGCACGATCACGTCGCGGGAGACGCCAACAGAATCGCCAGCCAAGACCGCGGGAGCCGAACGCGCACCGCCAGCGAGTCCGGCGGCCAGCAACAGCACAGCCGCAAACGGGGCGGCGTTGATCCGCGGCGCGCGTCCAGCCTGCATGTATGGCCCCTGCCCAATCCTGCCGTTGGTGCCGTCGCGACGCCATAGGCTGTCGCCCGGACCCGATCACACTAACGGCTGGAGCTGCCGCTGGGCGGTACCTGAACGTGGGGGTCTAGCCGCGTCCGCTGCCGGCCTTCGCCTCGCCATAGACGGCGAGCGCCCTGGCCCGCGCCTCCGCGTGGTCCACGATGGGGGCCGGATAGTCGATGCCGATGCGGCAACCGGCCGCCGTCTGCTCCAGCGCCGACATCGCCCAGGGATCCTGGATGCGCGCGGGCGAAACGCCGCGCAGTTCGGGAACCCACCGGCGAACGTAGTCGCCCTGGGGATCATTGCGCTGGCCCTGCAGCACGGGGTTGAACACGCGGAAGTAGGGCTGCGAGTCCGTGCCGGTTGAGGCAGTCCACTGCCAGCCGCCGTTGTTTGAGGCCAGATCGCCATCGGTGAGGTGCGCCATGAAGTGGGCTTCGCCAAGGCGTCGGTCAAGCAGCAGGTGCTTGGTGAGAAAGCTCGCGGCGATCATGCGGGCGCGGTTGTGCATAAACCCGGTGGCCGCTAGTTGGCGCATGGCGGCGTCCACGACCGGGTAGCCGGTTTGGCCCGCTTTCCACGCCTGCAGCGCCGCCGGGTCGTCACGGACGGGGAGGTGCTGGAACGCCCGCTGGTAGGCCTCGCCGGCAACCCGCGGGTGATGCCAGAGGACGTGGGCGTAGAACTCGCGCCAGGCCACCTCGGACACGAAGACGCGGCGGCCGTCGCCGTCGCCTTCGGCCCGCTCAACCACGTCGAGCGGCGAGACCAGACCGAATCGAAGATCCTGGCTGAGACGCGACGTACCGGCGAGGTCCAGGCGATCGCGATTGGCGGCGTAGTCGGCCACAGGCTGGACGGCCCATTTGGCCAGCCGATCGCGCGCCGCGGACTCGCCGGGTGTCGGGATGTGGTCTGCGCTCGCCGTTGGCGCTGCCACGTCTGGGATGGGATCGGCGGCTCGGCCGTCGCCCGGGATGGCGTCGGGCGCGGGGACCAGCGCCCGGCGCGGGGCCGCATCCCAGGCGCGCTTGAACGCACCGAAGACGCTGAACGGGCGGCCATCCTTTGTGGCCAGCGTGTCGGGCTCATGGACGTAGAGCCCGGTCCGCGCATGGAAGCCAATGCCGCCCGCCGCCAGCGCCTCCGCCACGGCCCTGTCGCGGCGTCGGCCGTACGGCGTTGCGTCGCGGGTGACATACACATCGGCTGCGCCTGTTTCTGCCGCCAGAGCCGGGATGACATCGGCAGGCTTGCCGCGCAGCACGCGGAGGCCGGCACCGCGCGCAGCCAGTTCCCCTGACAGCGCCGCAACGCTCTCGCGCATAAACCAGACGCGGTTTGGCGCCGGCCACTTGCCGGCCAGCAGCACCTCGTCAAACACAAACACCGGGATCACCACATCGGCCGCGGCGATGGCAGCGGTGAGCGCAGGATGATCGTGGACGCGGAGGTCGCGGCGAAACCAGACGATGGCGGTGCGGGTCATGCCTCTCTGTTCGCGCGCGGGCCGCCGCCGGACGGGTGCCGACGTGCGGCACACTTGGCCACATGGCTGAACCCATCAGCGAAGACGCCCGCGCCCGAACGATCCTGTTCAACACCTTCTGGACGTCGGCCGGCTGGAAGCGGGAGCGGGATCGGACCGCCGACCCTGCCGACTTGGCCTACGCCCAAGCGGCGGGCTACATGTACGAACCGCTTGGCGGAACCCACGACGAGTGGGTGGCACGGGCGTGTGCGGCGGCGGACCGAGTGACCCTGGCGGAAGCCGCGTCTGCGTTTGTCGGAAGCCTGGGCTCCCGGCAACTCGCGGCCCGTTCGGCGCTGGGCAGCATCGCGACCGTCCGCCACTTGGCGCCGCACGCGTTCGCGCTGTGGCCCGGAGCTGCGGCGTGCGGTGGGTGCGGCCTGTACGGCACGGACCGTCCCGAGGACCTCTCCGTGCTCAGCTTTGAGCGCCACAAGTGGGGCGGCGTCCGGCACGGCAGCCCCATCTACGCATGGCTGGACCTTGACGTCTTTGCCCGCAGCGCGCGACCGGTTGAGACCGCGCGTGACGTGGACATCCTCAACCGGGTGCTCGATACCGCCCGAGGCGCGTCGCCCGACGCCCGGCCCGCGGATCTTGAGCGGGCAATTGCGCCACTGCTGCTGTCCACCAAGGACGAGCGCCGCGTCCTGCTGGAGGTCCTTGCGCTGGCCGGCATCCTTGCGACGCCTGACTGCCCCGGCTTGCTGGAGACCTGGGTGCCGATCACGGAGCGGCAGCCGCCGTCGAAGCCCTCGAAGAACGACTGGGCGTACCCAATGTTTTCGTGGCGCGGCTTCTCCGGCGTCAACGAGGCGGCTGCACGCGAGGTCTTTGGGGACCGGATCCGCTAACCGCTGAAACGTCCGTCGCTGTGGCGGCGTGCCGGCCCGGCCTCAGCCCTCGGCGTCCAGGCGCACGCGGCCAAACGGCTTTGCCCGCAGCTCCACCCAGACGCCGTTCTGCATGTAGACGTCGTCCCTGCAGATGTCCAGGGCCGCCTGCTCGGTGGCCGCGCGGATCAGCAGCACGGACGCCGACACATCGGCATACGCCCCCACTTCAACGATGACGCCCGCCGCTTTGAGCTCTGCTGCGCGGGCGAGGTGGCGGGCACGGAACGGGACGCGGGTCTCGGCGGCGTCGGGGGCGTAGGTTGCCTGGACCAGCCAGACCATCTCAAGCGAGTGCGCGGGTGTTTCGGTCATGCGGGGCTCCTAGCGGGTGACGAGCGGCCAGGCAGTTGAGCGGCCAGGCAGCTAAGCGGTCAGGCGGTGCCAAGCGAGATCAGCACGATGGCGGCGGCGGTCAGCGCAATGCCAATCACGTGGCTCCGGGTCAGCCGCTCACGCAGGACCGCAATTGCCAACACCACCGTGGTAACAGGGTAAAGCGATGAAAGCACAGACGCCACGGCAAGGGCGCCCGTCTGCGCCGCGATGATGAACGACGCGTTGCCCGCCATGTCCAACAGGCCAACGCCCGCAAGCTTGGCAACATCGGTGCGGTGCATGCGCCAAGGCTGCCGCCACGCCACGATGAGGCCAACCAGCACCACCGCCTGCACCAGCCGCACGATCACGAGCGGCCCAAACGCCCCGGCCGACGACAGGCTGCCAATGGTCACGTTGAACAGGCCGATGGCGGTGCCGGCAAGGAGCCCCCACTTCGCGCCGGTGGGCCGGTCGTCGTGACCTGGTGAACGCGTGACAAGCACCACGGCCGCAAGCGCCACAGCGATGCCGATGACGGTGGCCAGATGCGGGACGCCGTCACGCAGGAACCCCACGCACACCGGGATCACCGCGGCCAGCACGCCCGTGAGCGGCGCAACGATGCCCATGCGCCCAACGGCCAGCCCGCGGTAGAGGGACGACATCCCCACGACGCCACAGAACCCCGCCATCACGGCGATGACGAGGTCACGGCCCTGCGGCACCGGCTCACCGCGAAGGATTGCGAAGGCAAGTGCCGCAACCATGCCCACGGCCTGCGCCGCGGCGACAACGCCAAACAGCGGGATGCGTCGCGCCATGAGCCCGCCCGCAAAGTCACCCGCGCCCCAGGTCAGCGCCGAGACCAGCCCCAGGATGATGACCGCGTTGCCCGGCCCAAAATCAGGCACTCACTGACCCGGTATCGACGGCCGTGGGCCCCGCCATCTCAATCACCTTGTCCGCAATGGCGTCATACCGATCCGACGTGGTGAGGTAGATCACCTGGAAGTCCGCCGAAATGCGGCGGAGCAGCTCCAGCGCCCGCGGTCCGCGTGTGTCGTCAAGGGTCACAAACGGGTCGTCCAGGATCAGCGGCGGCCGCCCGTTGCCCGTGACAAGACGGACCAGCCCCAGCCGCGCCGCGAGATACACCACGTCCACGGTGCCCTGCGAGAGCTGCTGCGCCTTCACCCAACCGCCGCGCTCGGGGGCAAACACCTCAATGCCGAGGTTTGTGTCGTCAACGCGGACGCGCTTGTACCGGCTTGCGGTCACAGCGTCGATATCGGCTGCCATCTGCGCCTGGAGGAACACCGACGCCCGGGCCATCGTGGCGGTCTCGGCACGGGTGATCGCGTCGAGGGCCAGCGCATAGACGCGCTCGCGGCGATGCAGGGCAGCCAGGTCCATGCGCCACATCGCAAGCCGTTCCGCCTGCGCTGCCACTTCCTCGGCGTCCACCTTGTTCTGGTCCACCCGGGCGCGGGCGTTGGCCTCCGCGTCGCGCGCCACCTCAAGCGCCCGGCGCGCCTCTCCGGCCGCCGCCTCGTGACGCTCACGCGCACGCGCGTCACGGGCGATGGGCCCCAGTGACTCAAGGGCTGCGTCCTTCTGCGCCATGTCCAGCGCAGCGGCATTCCGGCGCGCAACCAGCTCGTCAGACGGCTCGCCTGCAAGCAGCCCCCCAAGCCTTGCCACTAGCCCGGCGATGGCGTCGGCGCGGTTTGCGTCTGCGTCCAGGGCCATGCGGGCCGCCGGGCCGCTGGCATAGCCAAGTACCGCAAGCCGCTCGTCACGCTCCATGCGGGCCTGCGTCAGCTCCGCGTCAAACCGCTCGCGCTCACGCCGGGCACGCTCTGCGCGCTCGGCCAGGGCCCGGGCAATCTGGCGGTTGAGCTCCGCAATACGTAGACGCCGGACCAGCATCGCAAGCGCGATGACAACCAGGAGGGCGCCCGCGGCCAGCGCACCGGGACCGGCAGCCGTCATCGCGGCGCCCAGCATCCCAGCCAGCGCCGCACCGCCTGCACCCGCTGCGGCGATGCCGCCAACCAGCAGCAGCACCGCAAGCAGCAGACGCCCGGCGCCGCCCGTCGAGACGGCATCCAGATCAACCGCTCCGGATGCGCCAGGCGCGGCCTCAGCCAGCCGGATCAGCGTGGCCACCTTGGTGTCCGCCTCGGCCAGAGCGTCCAGCCGCACTCGCACCTGTGCCGCCGATGCCACCAAACCCGGCTCCGCCCTCCGGGCGGCCAGATCAGCGGCTGCGCCCGCGGCCGCCTCGTAGCGCTCAAAGGTGACGCGGGCGCGCTCGCGCTCGGCCGTGAGCCTCTCCGCCTGACCCGCCCGCTCCAGCAGCGCCGACTCCTCCGCCAGCGCCGCCTCTGCCGCCGCGCGCTGTTCGCGTGCAACGCCAAGCGCATCCCGATCAGTCTCGAGGCGCGCCAGCGCGGCCTCGCCGTTCCGCACGGTCAGCTCGGCACCCTTGAGGGCGTCCTCGGCCATCTTGAGGCGGCCATGATTCTTCGGTCCCGCCTGACGGAGCTTGCGCAGCGCGTCCGCAAGCTTGGTCTTGGCCTTGCCAGAGCCCTCGTCCGCACCGCTGATGGACGTCTGGAGCCGGTCACGCAGCATCGTTTCGCTGGCGTCCAAACCGTCAAGCTCGTGGTGGCGCACCGAGGCGGTGGCGCCGAAGAACTTCTCCGTGGGGATGCCCGAGAGCGCTGCCAGCTCCTCGTCCGCGCGCGCCGGATCCGTGATGACGCCCTCGCCCAGATCCAGGCGCACGGTGCCCTTGGCGCCAAGGAACCGCTTCTCCAGCCAGCCCTCGTGGGCCACGCCGTCGTCATCCTGCCAGGTGAACGCCATGTCGATCTCGGGTCGCTCGCCAGCGGCTGCGTCCCAGCGGACCCAGCTGTCCATCTCAATGCCGGACGAGGTCACCTTGCGCGTCAGCGCCAGCTCAATCGCCCGCTGCAGCGTGGACTTGCCCGCCTCGTTGGGGCCGCGGACAACGGTGAGCCCCGGCGCCAGATCCAGCGCAAGAACGCTGTGGCGGCGCAGGTTCCGCAGGCGGATGGACGTGATCCTCACAGGGTCACCTCGTGTCCGGCAAGCAGCAGACGGCCAAGGCGCAGGGCGTCGCGGAGTTCGGCAGCGGCCGCGGTCTCGCCCTGCTGGGCCGCCTCCAGCGCAGAGATCCGATCCCCGAGGTCTCGGATAAACGCACCCGCCACGGTCTCGGCCGGCGGCAGTGCGCCAACGACGGGAGCGGTGATGCTTGCGTCCCCGAGCCGCAGGCGCAGGAACGACGTCTTGAGCGCCGCCTCAATCTCGCTGAACTCCAGGTCCAGGTCATCCGAGCGGATACCCGTCAGGCGCACGTCCAACACGAGGTCCGCATCGGCCCGCGCCGCAAGCTTGGCCACAAGATCCGGCTGTGAGGCAATGGTTGCGGCGTCTATGTCCACCTTGGCAAACCGCGTCCGACCCACCACGCGCTCCGCGATGTCCACGCTGCGGCGGCCGTCCCGATCGTCCAGCGTGACCAGGAGCACCTTGCCCGCGCGGTCCTGGTCCACCGCAACCGGCTCGGGCGCACCCGCGTACGCAAACGCCACGGTGCCGGCGCGCGCGCTTTGCGCTGAGTGCCAGTGGCCAAGCGCCAAGTAGTCGAGTCCGCTCCCCGCAATCTCGCTGGTGGTGACGATCACCTCGTCCTGCTCCACCTTGCCCGGGATGGCAACGGTGGCGTGCAGGAGGCCGATGCGCCACGTGGCGCCGGGCGAGGCGGCGATTGACGCGGGAAGGTCTCGCAGCGGGCTGTAGGGCGCGCGCTTAGTGGCAAAGACCGGGCCGTGGATGACGGTGTCCAGGGCCTCGATGTAGACCCAGGGCCGCTCCGGCGTGAGCAGCGTGACGAGACCCGTGGGCCCGCCGCTGCCGGCCATCGACGGGAGGTCATAGGCGCGGTACACAGAGGCGCGGTCATAGACGTCATGGGTGCCCGGGATCAGCACGGCACGGATCCGCGCCGCCACCAGACGCGCGAGCTCTGCTGCAACCCGGTCCACGGACCGCCGCGGCTGCACGTTGGAGTCAAACAGGTCACCGGCGATCAGGACGATGTCCACGCGTTCGGCAAGGGCAAGATCGATGCTGGCCTTGAACGCGGCGAACTGGCGCTCGCGCTGGATGACGGCGGCATCGCCCATGTCCGCGTGGCGGGCGCCCAGATGCACATCAGCGGTGTGCAGCAGACGGAGCACCGTTGTTCATGCCTCCACGTTGTTGCGCGCATGCCGACCGGGCCCCGCGAGCAGCCGTCCCTGAGCGGTTGCAGCGCGCTTCCCCCCGCGCGGCCGCCTCCAGCCCAGACCAGTCGCCCCCGGAACCCGGTTGCGGACCGGGCGCCCCCATTGCTCCCGGCTCGCGGGAGTGAGTCTCAGGCTCGATTGTGACAGGTCGGGTGGCACGGCTGGTAGGCCGCGCTCGGTTGCGGGTCCGCTACTCGTCAGCTTCGGCATCTTGTCGGGCTGGGCGGATGGTTGCAATGCCGCGTTTATGCCTCGCGGGCCTGCCGCCGATAGCCTGAGAGCGCAGATGCCGCTTCAGGTTCAGGGAGGAACCGCCGCCTGTGGTCTATGTCGATCGCGTCCTTGCCTGTGTGGACTGCGGTGTTGACTTTGTCCACTCCGCGGCCGACCAGGAGTATTTCGCCACAAAGGGCTTTGGCGCCGAGCCCAAGCGCTGCGCCTCATGTCGTGCCTATCGCCGGACGACGCGCGAAGGCGGGGCCGGCGGCAGCGGCGCCCGTCCATCAGCAGGAGGTCCGGGCGGGCTTGAGCGCTCCGGCGCCCAACGCGACTACTTCGTTGCCATCTGCACCGGCTGCGGGAACCAGGCGCAGGTGCCGTTCAAGCCGCGCCCCGACAAGCCGGTGTTCTGCTCGGACTGCTTCCGGAGCATCAAGCCAGACTGAGGCGCGGCCCGGGGCTAGAGGCGTGGCCCGGGGCTAGAGGCGCGGCCCGGGGCTAGAGGCGAAACGCCTCGCCCTTGCGGAACCGCTCGCGGTGGCGGCCACGCCAGACGGTGACCCGTCCGCGCCCAAACACCTGCCACGCGCCACTGCGTCCCACCACCGCCGTGTCCTCGTCGATCCCCAGCACCACGCCGCCTCGGGGGGCCTGCAGCGTAAACGCAGCCGAAAGGGGCTCCGGGAAGGCGTCGTAGTGCGGCAGGACCGCAACGTTGTCCACCAGCCCAAGCCCTGCCGGCCAGCGCACCGGGAACGGCATGGGCACGCGCAGCTTGGGCAGCATGCGGAAGTCCATCAGCCGGCCGGCCATCGCCATGGCGCCAGCCGAGCACCCGGCCACCACGGCACCGCGGTTGTTGGCCGTGCGGATGGCATCGCCCAGCGGCGACGCGGTGAGCACCGTGAGCAGGTGGCGGGGGCTGCCGCCCGACATGTAGACAAGGTCTGCCTCGCCGATCGCCTGGATCGCCGCGGGGCCGAAACCCTCCTCGGGCGTCCGCACCAGCACCGGCTCAACTTCAGCACCGAGGCGCGAGAAGTGCTCAACGCCGCGGTCCGCCCAGCCCTGGAAGACCTCCTCGCCGTCAAGGGCGGAGGCTGTCGGAAGGATCACAACGCGCGGGCGGGTGCGACCGGTTGACACCAGCAGGCCGCGATCAAACTCGGCCATCTGGTCCAGAAACTCACCGGCGCCAACGAGCGCCACAGGACCTCGCATCTGGGCCAGCATAGTGCAGCGATCCGAGTTGCGGCCCGGGACATGCCGCCACTATTCCCCGGGGGCATCGATTTCGTGGCAATCCTGGCGTGATGATGCCTGGCGGGAATACCTGCGACACCAGGCGCCGCTCAAAGGGGCGAATTGGACGCGGAATTGTCGTGACGATGCCCACGGGGCATCACCACGACCAGAAGCGGGGCAAATCGATGCCCCGGGGGCATATCCGGGACACGGGCTGGGGCGACGCGCCGGAACGCGGGCTGGGGCGACGCGCCGGAACGCGACCGAGGCGACGCGCTGGGGCTCGCTCCGGGGCGCGGGCACGGGCTGGGGCGACGCGCCGCCCTACCGGCCGGGCACGCGGAACGGGCCGCCGTGGCCGGGGATGACGATGTCGGCCGCCGCGAGGATCCGCGCGCGCGACACCTCGATGGCCTCCTGGTCGTCGCCCAGCGGATCGATGGCGGGGGTCATGTCCTGGTGCCACCACGCGTGGGTCATGGCGTAGACCGCGTCGTCCGCCTCCACGATGAGCGAGGCGTCCTCGCCCGTGTGCCCGGGGGTCACCCAGAGCTGCGCGTGCGGCGCCAGACGGTAGCCATCGCCATCGTGGTCCAGCCACTGGTCGCCGATGTAGCGCGCCCAGAAGTCCACCACCTCGGCGTTGGGAAACAGCGCGATGTTGATGGTGTGGTCCGGATGGTGGTGGCTGAGGAACACATGCGTGACCGCCTCGGGCGCAACGCCCAGCGCGGCCAGCGGGTTCAGGATCAAGGACCGGGACTTGACCATGCCCGGGTCCACCACGATGAGCGCATCGCCGTCGCGGACGAGAGCAATGGACGAGCCGACGCCGCCCGTGGTGTAGCCGGCGTGGAGCAGGTGGACGCTGGTCATCGGGACTCCTGCTGGTGCTGCTAGAACAGGTGCAGCGCCTCGGCGATCAGGATGACACCAAACACGACGAACGCTGCCGAAGCGAAGAGTTTGATCGCGCGCTCCGGCATCCGCGTGCCGAGGATTGCGCCGATGGCGATGGCGAGCGCATCGGCCGCCACCATGCCCGCCGTGGAGCCAAGCCAGGTGCCGATGGGCTCCTCGGTGGTGGCGAGCGTGATCGTCGCCAGCATCGTCTTGTCGCCCAGTTCCGCCAGGAAAAACGCGGTGCCGATGGTGACGAGCGCCCAGCGGCCCGTCTTGGCGGCGCGGTCCTCCTCGGCGTCACCAAGCTCGTCGCCGCGCATGGTCCAGGCTGCAAAGGCAAAGAACGCAAGACCCGCGACGATCTGGATGGCCTGGGTTGGCAGCGCCAGCGCGAAGGCCGATCCCAGCAGGACCGAACCCGCGTGGACGATGAGGGTCGCGATCGACACCGCGATGATGACCACCCTGGCCGGGTAGCGAGCCGCAAAGGCCAGCGCCATGAGCTGGCTCTTGTCGCCGAGCTCGGCCAGGAAGATGACGCCAAACGCGAGCAGAAACGCCTGCACTGGGACTCCAAGCTTCGTGGTGCCACGCGCCCACCGGCGGGGCACATCCGGAAGGCCGAGGGTACGGCCTCAGGTGGGACCTGCGCTGGCGGTCAGCTTGGCTCCCACAGGGGCAGCGCAAGGGGCACGCCCTCGGCTTCGGCAGCCCTTGCGAGGTCCGCGTCCAGCGTGGCCAGCTCGCCATCGATGTCGATCGCCAGCCACAGGTACGTGGCGTCGTAGACGCTCAACCCATGTCTTGCGGCCAACTCAAGGGCAAAGCAGACGCCCGGCAACCCACGGTCAGCAATCGCGAGACCCGCGCGCTGCAGGCCACCCATGAGGACCGCGCCCTGTGCCGGCGTCATTCGCTTACGCTTCAGCAAGATGTTGCCCACCTCGCTCCAGTGCATCGCCGGAGCAAGCAGCATGCGCCCGTCCTGGCTCCAGCCATTCCAGTGCCTCTCAACGTCCGCACGCTCTTCGGCCAACAGCGCCACCGAGACTGAGGCGTCCACCACCACTGGGGGCAGTTCGGTGACGAAGCTCATTGGCCGGTCGCCGCGTCGAGGATCCGCCGGTCGCGCTCGTCACGGTCCGCCCGGATGGAGGCAACGATCTCCTCGTTGGTCATCGGGGCGATCCCCCATGCAGTCCGCATCCGGCGAATGTCCTCAAGCGCTGCATGTCGCCGTTCGCGCTCACGGGCGGGATCCAGCTGCTCCAGGTCCCGCAGCGGGACGATTGCGGCCACCGGCTGACCAGCGCGCTCCACGATGAAGCGCTCGCCCGCGGCAGCCTCATCCAGGATCTGGCCAAACTTGGCCCGGACCTCAAGCGCGGTGATCGTTCTCATATCGCCATCATGGCGCTCTGATAGTCATTCGTCAATCCCCGTCCGGCGGGGCGAGGCCGTATCGTCGAGCCCTTCACTGCAGGAGGCGTCCCATGCGCAGCGTCACGTACTCGATGGGCATCTCGCTGGACGGCTTCATCGTTGGGCCGGACGGCGAGATCATCACCGCGCCGCCGCCGGACGCGGAAGTCTGGCAGCTGGTCATGGACGAGATCCGCGGGGTGGACGTCCACCTCATGGGCCGGCGCCTGTACGAGACGATGCTGTACTGGGAGGCGGCCGATCCGGACGCGCCCTTTGACGATGACGAGCTCGCCTGGGCAGCGGTCTGGAACCCGCTGCCGAAGGTGGTGTTCTCAACCACGCTGTCGAGCGTGCAGGGCAGTGCCCGGCTAGCGACCGGCAGTCTGGTCGACGAGATCGCGCGCCTCCGGGCCGAGCCGGGCGAGGGCGATATCGCCATCGGCGGCGCCGCGTTGGCGGCCGAGGCTGCGGCGCTGGACCTGATCGACGAGTACCGGATCCGTGTCTACCCCTTGCTTGTGGGCGGCGGCACCCCGTACTTCCCGGTGGCGGGGCGGAGCGCCGAGCTGGAGCTGGTGGAGGCCCGCACGTTCAGCGGCGGGATGGTCTACCTGCGGTACCGCGTGGTCCGCTAAGCCACGCTGGCCCCAGCTGCCGCCCGTATTCACGTATGACTCGGATTCGGAGGCGGCGCGCAGGGCTCGCGCCCGAAACCCGGGGTTCGCGGTTTGAGCCATGCACGGCGGGGCGCCATCCCAGTCACTGGTGAATTGCGCCGCCGATCGTGGACGGGGGTGCTATGCGCGGGCCAAATCCTCGGGCGTGTCGATGTCGTGGAGCGTGCGGGCGTCCGGATCCAACGCGCGCCATGCCACTGACGGGACGATGACCGACGGGACGGCGGCGAGCAGCCCGCGGAGCGCGCGGCGATTCTCGGCCAGGAGCACCTCAACGGCCGGGGCGGCCACAGACGGGCGGACGGCCATGGGCAGGGCGGACGGCGGGTCGGCTTCGAGGGTCGCGGCGCTGAGTGTCGGGTTGGCGGCCAGCGCATCGGCGAGTAGGCGCAGCACCGCGGGCTGGAGCGTCGGCATGTCGCCGCCGACCACGATGGCAATCTCCGTGTCTGGCGGGCACGCGGCGAGACCCGCGGCGAGACCGGCCAGCGGCCCCTGGTGGAGCGCGTTGTCATGGGTGAGGACGATCCGGCTCGCCAGGCCGGGCGGGACGGGCGGCTGGGAAGCATCGGGCGGGATGACGAGGACGATGACATCCGCCACCGTCGCCACGGCGGTGAGCGCGTGGTGCAAGACGGGCTTGCCGTTGAAGTCCGCGGCCAGCTTGTCCGCGCCAAACCGCGACGACGCGCCCCCGGCCAGGACGATGGCGGCGATGCCGACGTTCACGACGACTCCCCTGCCGGCTTGGCTGCCGCGCGCTCGGCCAGCCGAGCCAGCATCTTCGGCCCCAGCACGTGGCCAGCGTCCGTGCGGCGCAGGAGCCCGCGGCGGTCAAGATCCTCAAGGATGGCCATGACGAACTTGCGGCTGGTGCCGGTGGCGTCGCGGAATGCGGCCGGCGTCAGCGGTGCGGCCGACGCCATCGCCAGCGCCTTCTTGGTGATCTCGCGATAGGTGGCGCCGCTCCACGCAAGGTCATCCTCAAGGCGGACGATGCGTCCCGCGGTCTCGAGCGCGCGAACACCATCCGGTGGACAGCCGACGGCTCGGGCAGACTCCGAGAGCGAGGGCGGCGCGGCCACGGACAGCGCCGCCTCCAGCCGATCCATCGCGGCGAGCACCTCGGGCGGCGGACCGGCGGCACGGCGCGGATCGCGGACACGGTCGCCGTCGCGGGCGAGGATGCCGTTGGCGATGAGCGCATCGGCAAGCGTGCGGGCCACCTCGTCAGCGGCGACTCGGCCAAGTGTGACCTGCCTGCGAGCGGCCAGTGCCAGCGCGGCGCGGAGGGCGGGCAGCGGCAGCCCCGGGGACTCAGGCTCAGCAAGGTGGTGGGCGGTGACGAGCGCCACGGCCGCGGCACGCAGCGACGCCGCCACGTCGAGTGCGAGCGCCCCGGCGAGTGCGCCATGGAGGTCCAGCCGAGCGGCCCATGCGCCCACGGGGGCAACGGCCAGCGCCGCAGCCCGGGCCGCCGTCATCCGCCGACGCGAGATCCCGCGCGCCGGCTGCGCGTCCAGCACCACTCCCCCGCCCGCGGCAGACCCAGGCGATGGACGACGCAACGCAAACCGGTCCCCGGGCCGCGCGGCAACCGGGGCGTCAAGGCGCAGGATCGCCAGCGTGGATCCGTCGGGCAGGTCGATGGCCTCACGCGGACCGCGGACCACGAGGGCCGCCGCCTGGTCTGTGCCGAGGTGGAGGCGCAGCCGCTCGCGGTCAGCAGGGACTGCCGGGGCGAGGCCCGCCCGTGCGCCACCCCGCACCGCCAGCCCAGCCGGCGCCCGCAGCGCCACAAGCAGACGCGATGACGCGGTGAACGCCGGATCTGCGGTGACCACCTGGCCGCGGTGCAGGTCGCCAGCCTCCACGCCCGCGAGCAGCAGCGCGGTCCGTCCGCCATCGGCCGAATCCACCGGCGCCCCGTGGATCTGCACCTCGCGGACGCGGACCTCGTGCACATCATCGGCAGGCGGCACAAGACGCAGGACAGACCCCGACGCCACACGCCCGCCCCGCAGCGAACCCGTGACCACGGTGCCGCGCCCGCGGACGGCAAAGACGCGGTCAATCGCCAGCGTCGGCGCGGCAGCGCCATCGGCCGCCCGCCCGGCCACAACACGCCCGGCCAACGCAGACAGCTGGGCCCGCAAGGAATCGAGCCCAAGCCCCGTCGTGGCCGCGGTCACCACCACGGGCGCCCCGGCAAGCGAGGTGCGCGCCAGGAGTGCGGCAACCTCCTCGGCCACCTCAGCTGCCCGTTCGGCTCCAGCCATATCGGCCTTCGTCACCGCAGCCACGCCAACGCTGATGCCAAGCGCGTCCAGGAGCTCAAGGTGCTCGAGCGTCTGCGGCGAAGGCCCGTCGTCGGCCGCCACCACCAGCAGCGCGGCGTCAATCTCGCCCGCGCCAACCAGCATGTTGCCCACCAGCCGGTCATGTCCGGGGACGTCCACGAAGTCCAGCTCCGTGCCATCGGGGAGCGCGAGGTGCGCGTACCCCACGTCGATGGTCATGCCGCGCCGCTGCTCCTCGGGAAGCCGGTCTGCGTCAATGCCCGTGAGGACGCGCAGCAGCGTGGTCTTGCCGTGGTCGATGTGGCCGGCGGTGCCGATGACGACGCGCATGACCGCCGATTAGCGCGAGACGAGCGCGGCGAGACGCCGCTCCACCACGGCGTCGTCGGCCGGGTCCACCGTGCGCAGGTCGCAGACGAGGCGCCCGTCCTCAATGCGGGCGAGGATCCGGTCCGGACCGGCGCGCAGCTCCGCAGCCGCTGCGTCCGCCGACGCAACCGCCAGCACGACACCCCATGACGGGAGTGTCTGGCCAGGCAGCGAGCCGCCGCCAACCGTGGCCGCGACAGGCGCCGCCGATGCCGACGAACCAAGCGCCGCCGCCATCCGCTCAGCCCGCGCCTGCAGCTGGCCCACCGACGCGGCGATCATCCGCCACACCGGGATCTCCGCCTGCGCACGCCCGGCCCGGTACAGGCCCAGGGTTGCCGCAACGCCTGCGAGGATGGACTTGTCCGGGCGCATGGCCCGCGCCAGCGGATCGCGCCGAAGCTTGTCGATGAGGTCGCGGCGGCCCACGATCAGCCCGGACTGCGGCCCGCCAACCAGCTTGTCCCCGCTGAACACCACGATGTCCGCGCCCGCCGCCAGCCGTTCGCGCGGCGTGGGCTCATGCGCGAGGCCAAAGGCCGCGGTGTCCAGCAGGGCGCCAGAGCCAAGATCGTCGATGACCAGCGCGCCATGGCGGCGGGCGATGGCGGCAACCTCGGCCAAGTCCGCCGTTTCGGTGAAGCCGGTCTGGGCAAAGTTGGACGGGTGGACGCGCAGCACGGCCTTCGCCCGGCCGTCCGCAAGCGGCGCCTCGTAGTCCGCGGCACGAGTGCGGTTGGTGGTGCCCACCTCGATCAGCCGCGCCCCGGCCCGCGCGATGATCTCCGGGATCCGCACGCCGCCGCCAATCTCCACAAGCTCGCCCCGCGAGACCGCCACGGACCCTCGCCGTCCCGCCAGACCCACCGCCAGCAGGAGCGCAGCGGCGTTGTTCCCGACAACCAGCCCCGCCTCGGCACCGGTGAGTGCAACAAGGTGCTCTTCGGCGGCGCGGAAGCGTCGGCCGCGCTTGCCCGTGACCTCGTCCAACTCCAGATAGCCGTAGTCGGCGGCAGCGGCAGACGCGGCCAGCACAGCGGCGCGCGGCCAGGGCGCCCGGCCAAGGTTGGTGTGCAAGATCACGCCCGTTGCGTTGATCACGGACGCCGGCACCGGCCCGGCCAGCCCGGCATCGGCAGCGGCAGCAGGATCCGTGAAGGAAGCCGCAATCGACAGGATCGTGTCGGCCAGTTCGCGCGGCGTCCTTGCCTGCGCGTGCGCTCGTCCGCGGCCAGCCAGCAGCCGATCACGCTCTGCGGCGAGAACCTCGCGGGCAAGCTCGGTCAGCGCCTCGGGCTCCGTGGCGCCGGCCTCCGCGCGGACCAGCGCAAGGACGCGCTCAACCGACGGGGGGCGCGGAGACGTCTTGCTGTCGCGAGGATCGTCAGTCACGGCGCGATCATCGCAGGATGCGTCGTCACGCGCGACAGGCATGAGCCGGCGCAGAGCCGGCGCTGGACCGGCCCGCCTCAACCGCCGGTGGCGCCATCGCGGGCTGGCAGCAGCGACAGGAGCAGGACGACGACGCACAAGGGTGCAACCACCCAGCTCAGCGACCCGGGCGGCGTGCCGACTGTGGTCAGCGGCTTCGCAAGCCCAATGACCACGCGATGAACGTTGTCCACCGCGCAGAACAACAGCGCGAGGGGCACAAGACCGCGATACCGCCAGATCACGATCCAGATTGCGATCGCCATGAGCAGCTGGGCGCCGCCCCATTGGGCAAGCAGGGCAATCATGTTCGGGCCGCCCGCCACGCTGGTGTCCATCGTGGCGATGGACTGGGCGCCGCTGTCCGGCGCCAGCACGTGGATGAGGCTGCGCGCGGTGCCGACGACGTTGTAGGCCGCGAGGAACCAGAGCGCGATGGCTGGCCCGACGTAGCGGTCAGCGGCCCGGGGCAGCAGCAGGCGGGGATCAGGCAGGGCCACGCTGAAGGTTCTCCTTGGGGGATGTGTATTCCGGAACTCGGTCTCCGCGCCAGCATGCCACGCGGCATACGCGCGGGCGGCTACGATCCCGCGCATGGATGGCACCCGGGCCCCCGACATCATCGTCATCGGCGGCGGCATCGTTGGCACCGCGGCGGCCGCGTTTCTCGCTGAGGCGGGCACGCGCGTCATGCTCGTGGAGCGCGAGGGGCTGGCGTCGGGTGCGTCAGGCGCCAACTCGGGCTCCGTGCAGCACCCGTTTGACCCGGTCCTGACGCAGCTGTACCACCCCATGCTTGCGCTGTACCAGCGGCTGGCCCAGGAGATGCCGGGCTTCCGCATCGACAGCCGGTCAGCCGGGCTGCTCCTGCTGGCGCACGACGAGGCCACAGTCCGCGCCGAAGCCGACGCGATGACCGACGCCTACCCCTACCTGACTACCGAGGTGGTGGGCGGGGCCGCCCTCCAGGACATCGAGCCCGCGCTGGCGCCCGACGTCTGGGGCTGTCTGTTCAATCTCGCCTACCCCGTCGCCCCCGGGTCAGGCACCTATGCCTACGCCACGCTGGCCGAGGAGCGGGGCGTCGTCATCCGGGCGGGCCGCGCAGCCAAGCTTGAGGTGGAGGGCGATCGCGTTGTTGGCGTCCGCGTGGACGGGCGGGTCTTTCGAGCTGACGCGGTGCTGGCGGCGGCAGGCCCCGCGACATCCTCGCTGCTTGACCCAACCGGTCGCTGGACACCCATTGCGCCGGTGTGGGGCGTGGTTGTGGAGACGGGACACGTCGCCCGCGGCGGCCTGGTCCTGGAGTCCGTGGAGCCGTATGGGCCAGGCGGCCTCAACTTCCACTACGTGCTCTGCGACGGAGCAGCGTCTGTGGGCTCAACGCACCTGGCCGACGAGCCGGTCCCCGCGGACTGGACCGAGCGCGTGCTTGTCAATGCCGCGCGCTTTCTGCCAGCGATTGCTGATGCACCCATCCGGAGCCTGCGCGCTTGCCCGCGGCCGCAGAGCGCCGATGATCGGCCGCTGATTGGCTGGGTGCCTGGACTGCGCGGGCTTGCGGTATGCGCGGGTCACGGGCCGTGGGGTGTGTCCACAGGCCCCGGATCAGCCCGTCTGGCGGCGGACCTGCTGCTTGGCCGCTCGCCCTCGATCCCCGTTGAGTTGGATCCGGCGCGCTTCGGGGCGCCTCGGGGCTAGCTGGCAGCGCCGCGACACCCTGAGCCGCTCAGCGGGTGAACTGCGCAGTGCCCGAGCGTTTCACCCGCATTGGTGGTCACCTGCGCGCCCGGGAGCGTCCGCAGCGCGCAAACGCGCACGCGACCGGACGAACTGACGCGCCCGGTGCGCAGTTCAGCCGCTGGGCGGCTCGCCGGCTGCCAGCGCCGGGGTGGCGGGAGCGCATGGGAGTCGAACCCACCGCGCGACGCCGAGCGCCGCGCCACCAGTTTTGAAGACTGGGAAGCCCACCGGGACCCAACCGCTCCCAACGCGATGATAGGGCGCCGGCGCGGGCGGCCCTAGCGGCTGCGGTCCGTGAGCCACTCCAGGTACCGCGCGTCAAACTCGGCGACCAGAAGCGCGCGCTCCTTCATGACCGCCGCCCATTCGTCGAGCGCGGCGAAGCCAGTCTCCGTGAGCCATCTCGACGGGGCATCTGCGGATGCTGTCGGCCTTTCGAGATGACCTTCGGCAGGGACGTGCCCGCAACGTACGGCCCAGAGTCCAGCCGGTGTTGCGGCCGCGCCGTCCGCCGTGTGCCGCCTGGCCGACTTGCCATGTTCCGCAGTCTGCGGGCTGTCACAGGTGCCGTTTCCGATCCTCCGGACGCAGTCGCTCCGGATTGCAAGCCAATGCGAAGCAGTAGGAAGTTGAGATCACGAGCGTGGAGCGGATGAGGCGCGAGATTGGGCCTTCAAACGCTGCGCCTTCAAACACTTGACATGGCCCGAACCCGGTGTGATGTTGACGCGTAGATCCGTCCGGATCGAGTTGGAGGGGTGCTCGGTGTCGGGTGCTGGCGTCGCCCAATCCAGGCATCTAGAGGGCAAGGGGGCTCGGGATGCGGCTTCGTTTCGTCGGACGGCGATTGCTCACCCTGACGTTGGCACTGGCGATCTCCTGCACGCATGTGCTCGTGGTCGGCGTGCCTGTCACGTTCGCCGCCTGCGTGAAGCAGTGGGCATATGACGTGGTCACGCCCAGTGTCGTCTCAGATGGCGGTCGGATGACTTGGGCGCTGCGCGATCTTCACGCAGATGACTGGGCTGCAGGGGGTTTCGCGTCTGAGGTTCTGTGGGTAGGGACCGACAGCGATCCGAACCGATCAAATCCGAACACATGGGTGGAGGTTGGCGTCACCCACGGGTGGCAGGGGCAAAACGTGTACACGTACTACCTTGCAAGAGGCGATGGCGCGCTTTACAGCGAGGCCCGGATAACGTCCATCACGCCTCAGGTAGGCGCGATTCACACCTTCAGCGGTTTCAGAACCTCCGGGCCGTCTCTCTACAACGTGAGCATTGACACCACGGCCATCACCCTGAGCCCGCACGTGCCAGACACCAAGTGGTTCCAGGGCGGCCTCGAATCCACGTGCGATAGCAGCAGAGTCGACAACACATACGTGAGCTTGATCAGGCAACGGCGGGAGAGCGACGCCTATTGGCTGCCGGTGAGCCAGGGCTCGCTTGGCAAGGAGCCATCGAATGGCGTGGGTAGCGTGGCCTGGTGCACGAACCCATCGAGTTTCCGCTACTCATTGCACAGCCAAGTGCCACTGGCTTGCCAGTAGGCCACGGACCGAATGCAGAGGGATCCGATGCGAAACCCCATCACGCCATCAATCATCCTCGCATTGGCGGTTCTTGCCGTGCTCGGAAGTGCGTTTGTCGCGGCCGGTGGACCGGCAGTTGCTATCGCCCCCGGGTTGACGCCCCAGCTTTCAACTTCGCAGGCTCTGGCGATCGCCTCGTCGGGCACGGGCAGCCTTGGCGCAAGAGGCGGCTCCCTCGTGGCCACGAGTGTGCATGTCGTCGCCATGGCTGACATCAGGCAGTTCGAATCCGGAGCCACCGTCGACGAAGGTGCTGCAAGTCGAATCATCTGGATCGTGCGCGGCACCGGCACGTTCGTGGGGTATCGCGTTCCACCTGGAGCTCCTCCAGTTGTCGGGACGCAAGGTTACGTCGTCATCGACGATGCGACGGGCGAGGTACTTCAGATGGGGATGCCATAGCCCTGCAGCCGCCTCTCTCGAGGCGAGCGACATGGAGGATCGCCGCGCTTGGCATTGTTGCCATCGTCGGGTTGGGCTGTCAGGCAACCGCCCAACGGACGGCGGCCCTGGCCAAGTGCGGTGGGGACACGCCCGGGAATGTAGTCCTTCGCGAGATCCGGCTTGATCGTGCTCGGGATGTCGTCCGGGCCCTCCCCGCGATCGGTCCACAGCGCGAGCTGGAGACCGATGAAGAGGTGTACCTGTTCGCCTTCGCCAATCCCTATGTCACCGCCCAGAGCTCTTCCGAATCGATCCTGCGGGATGTTGTCTGCGTGATCGACTTATCTGCCCGCGGTCCCGGGTGGATCTACGCAAACATCGACATCCCCGACCTTGTGCGGTGACGCCAACCGTCGATTGAGGGTGGCTGTGCGGTGGGCTGACAGCCAAGGCTTTATCGACAGCGACTTTGACGCCGCCTCCCACCGCAGCCCTTACCCCCCCGTTACGTGCGTCTGGCAATCTCGCCAGTCCGTCTGGCGATTCCCGCCCGGCTCGCCCTAAATGCACGCTGCTCGATCGAACGGCGCGTTGAGGCAGGGGGGGTCGTTGCCGTTCGGGGACGTTGCAGCAGAGGTCGCGCGACGAGGACTGGGAACCGCCGACGATCGGCCAAGACCGGTCCGTGACTGTCGAGTCGGGGCGATCGGGAGTCGCGCGTACCCAGGTCCCGGAGATCAACGCACCCAGCGTCTGGGTCAGCGAGCGTGTTCGTACTGGAGTCGCCTGAGCCGGCCGTACCCCGGCGACACGACGTCGCTGCGAGGTTGCCGGGCGGAGGTCGTCCTGGTCACCTGCTGCCAGACCCTTCGATGCTCCGTACCGTCTCCCTGTCGCCCTCCGCCGCTGCGTCACGCTCCGGCGGTCGCCTCCTAGCGGCTGCGGTCCGTGAGCCACTCCAGATACCGCGCGTCAAACTCCGCCACGAGGCGTGCACGCTCCTTCATGACCGCCGCCCACTCGTCAAGCGCAGCGGCACCGGTCTCCGTGAGCTCGTAGTCACGGCGAGCGGGACCCGTGCCGGTGACCCACACGCTGCGGACTTGCCCCGCCTCCTCCAGATCCCGCAGCGTCCGGTACACCTGTCCCACGTCCACCGAGCCCGTGGTGATGCCCAGCTGCGCCAGCTCCCCAACGATGGCGTACCCGTGCGCGGCGCCGCCCGCCAGCATCGCCAGCACAAAGGGCTCCATCCAGCGGTGGCGGGAGCCGACGGGCGCCCAGCCGCGATGGATGGGCGCGCCAGCCTGGTCATGGTCGGACGCGATGGCCAACGGCGGCACGGACGGCGTGGCGTCGGGCGCATCCGAGTCCAGGGCCTGCGCACCCGCTGGCGCGGGATCGGCCCCATCTGCGGGATCGTGCGGCGGGATCGCCATCAGCTTGTCCCCATTGGGATCACCAGGTGCATCCATGTGCCCGGAGCATAGAGGCCCGGGGCGGTGGGTGCAGCACTGGTTCAGCCAGCGGCACCCGCCACCGGATGTGCCATCGCCGCAGCCAAGACGTCGGCAACTTCGGCCCCCACGCCGCGCTCGACAATCCGCAGGTAGGCGTCCTCTTCGGCGAGGTGGATCTTGAGCAGCGCGTAGAGCTGGAACACCGTGCGCCGGACAGCGAGTGATCGGCCAAGGGTCAGCGGCTCTGACGCCGTCTTGTCTGCAACGGCCACAAACTCGACCACCAGACGCCGGATCTCGGCGTGCTCACGCCGCATCGGCGCCATCGAGTGGCCGTTCTGGAACATGCGCTCAAGTTCCGGGTAGATGGTCTGCTCGGCCGCGTCGATGTGCGGCAGGAGCGTTCCCAGAAGGAACGCGCGCGTGGCGCTGAGGCTTGCGCGAGCCTCCTCTGATGTGGCGGTCATAAGGCTGTCCGCGAGCGCCGGCATCGCGTCCACGTTGTGGAGCAGGCGTCCGTGGTGCTCATGCGCCATCTGCGGCAAGGACTGCGTCATCGCGTGACTCCTTCCCGGGCGCTGTCGCGCGCAAGTGCGACGAAGAACAGCGCCACCGGCCGGTACACGGCGTGGGCAAGCTTCATGAACGGGGCCAGCAGGACCAGCTCCAGCGCCACGGCAACGTGGAGCAGGAACACCCAGTAGCCCCAGGCGGGGGCGGACGGCAGGTAGAGCTCCAGCTCCAGGGCGAAGCCCGTGGCGCCGGTCACCCAGAGGAGCACCAGCAGCATCCAGTCAGCCGTTGTGGACGAGCGGACGGCCCGCGTGGCGGCGCGATAGCGGTCGATGATCAGGAAGGTTGTGCCGTAGAGCAGCGCGGCGCCCGCGACTGTCCCCAGCAGGCGGACGGGGTACCAGAGCGGGACCGGCGCGCCGGTCTCCTTGATGCCCACAAGTGCAAGCCCGTAGTCCAGACCCGTGGCGCCAAGCAGACCGATGAAGCCCCACACAACCAGTGCATGAATAAGCCAGCGGCGGCGGAGCAGCGGCAGCGCCTGCTGGTCGGCGTCGCAGTCCTCGCGGAAGCGGGCCTGGCCGATGGCCTCGCGGGCAACGGCAAAGCGCAGAGCGCGGGCTGTGCGACCGAGGGCGGCACGGCCGCCAACGACGCTGCGCAGGCTGACGCCCTCGCGGCGGGCGATGGCACGGGCCATCGTGGCAACCCCGGCAATCCCCGCCAGCAGCACCACGATCATCACCACGATGCCGGTGTTGTGGATGAGCTCCTCGGGGATGAACGTGAAGATGGCGAGGGTCTCGCCGCTCTGCGGGCCGTGGGCCGAATACATGAACAGGGCGAAGAACAGCGCCAGCGCAACGGCGATGATCGTGGCGAGGATGGGCTGCGTGTACATCGTGCGGGCGACACGGGTTCGGTCGTAGCCGGCAATGGCGTAGCGACGGGCGGCCGCCATGAACTCACTTGGATCTGCCTTTGTGGGGCAGCTGTCGGAGCACTCGCCGCACTGGTAGCAGGTCCAGAGCTCCTTGGAGGACAGCAGGGCGTCCTTCATGCCCACCTGGGCGTAGCGGATGATCCGGCGCGGGAACGTCCCGTCCTCGGCCACAAGCGGGCAGGTTGCCGTGCAGGTGCCGCACGAGAAGCAGGCGGTGACGTCGCCGCCGCCAAAGCGTCGGATGTCGCCATAGAGACCCGGGTCAACGGGCGCGGTCACAGCCGCCATTACACGGTCCTCCCGGTGGGCTGGTACTGGAAGTAGCCGTCGGATTCGCTGCCCTTGATCTCGGCCAGCCAGCCGTAGCGGCGCATGGCCATCACCCAGAACACTGTCTCGTGGGCGGGGGCGCCAAGCGCCGCGGCACTCTCGGGCACGGTGAGCGGACCCTGCGCAAGGGCGGCCAGGATGCGGGGGCGCATCACGGCTTCATCGCGCATGACCTCGCGGTCGTCGCGGTGGGGGGCGGCCGGGCCGCCCGGGTTGGTCGTGACCATCACGCGGGCACCTCCGCAAGGCTCTCGATCATGGAGGTGACTTCGGCGTCGGTATAGCCAAGCAGGTCAATGGCGCTTTCGGGGCACATCGGCACACAGCCGCCGCACCCCTTGCACCCGGCCGCGCTGATCACGGCCCAGTGCCGGTCGCCCTCCTGCGTCATCGCAATCGCGTCATACGGGCAGGCCGTGAGGCAGTCGCCACAGGCCGTGCAGGCCTCCGGGACCACCAGCGCAACCAGCGGGTCCAGCTCCGTGTAGCCCTTCTTGAGGACCGCGGCGCTCTGGGTGACCGCGGCGAGGCCAGAGGCCACGCTCTCGGACGAGGTCTTGGGACCTTGGCAGGCGCCGGCGATCAGCACGCCGTCCACCACGGTCTCCACCGGGCGAAGCTTGGGGTGGATCTCGTTGAAGAACCCGTCGGCACCGGCCGGCAGCTTGAGCACCTTCACAAGCTCGTCGTTGGCGCGCGGGGCCATCGCTGTGACAAGCACCACCAGGTCCACAGGAATGGCCAGCTCGGTCCGCTCCGTGAGCAGGTCCGTGACGGTCACCGTGAGGCGCCCATCGGGCCGTGTCTCCACGGCCGGCGGCATGTCGTTGTCAAACTTGAGGAAGACCGAGCCCGCCTTGCGCGCCTCTGTGTACAGCGGCTCAAACTTCCCGTATGTCCGCATGTCGCGGTAGAGGTGGTACTGGCCGATGGCCGGATCCAGACCGGACAGCTGGACGGCGGTCTGCACGGTGGCCGCGCAGCAGTAGCGCGAGCACGCCTGGCCCGCGCAGCCGCCGGTTCCCCGGCTGCCCACGCAGTAGACGTACGCGACGCTGCGGACTTTGCGCCCTTTCCACATGAGGGGTCCCGTGGCGCTGTCCACCATCGCCTTGAAGTCCGGCAGCGTGACGACGCCGTCAAGACCAAAGCCAAACTCGCCGTCGGCAGGCGCGTAGGCGTCAAAGCCCGTGGCCACCACGACGGAGCCCACGGCAACCTCAATGCTCGCCGAGCCCGGGTCACCAATGCGGACGCTCATCCGGTAGTTGCCAAACGAGCCCGCCTTGCCCACAACCTCGGCCCCGGTGAGGACCGTGATGGCGGGGCGGCGCTTGACCCCGGCGATCAGGCTGTCAATGAGCTCGCGGCCGTTGCGGTTGTGCGGATACATCGTGCCGAGGTCCTTGACCCAGCCGCCCAGCGCCAGTTCGCGCTCGACAAGCGTGACCTTGAGACCGATGTCGGCAAGGCCGATGGCCGCGCGCAGCCCTGCGATGCCGCCCCCGATCACCAGCGTGTGCGGCAGCGTCTCCACGACAAGCGGCACAAGCGGCGTGGTGTGGCGGGTCCGGCCGATGCCGGCGTTGACCAGGGCCGTCGCCTTGGCGGTGGCGGCCTGCGTGTCGTCCGTGTGGACCCAGGAGCACTGCTCCCGGATGTTGACCTGGGTGTACTCGTACGGGTTGAGGCCCGCACGCGCCGCAACGCCGCGGAACGTGTACGTGTGGAGTTTGGGCGAGCACGAGGCCACCACGAGACCGTCAAGCTCGTTGGCCTGGATGTCGGCCACGATCTCCTGCTGCGTCGCGTCCGAGCAGGTGAACATCGCGGTCTTCGCCACGACGACGTCGCCGGCGCCGCGGATGTCGGCGATCACCTTCTCCACATCAACGTAGTCGCTGATGTTGCCGCCGCAGTGGCAGACGTAGACGCCGATGCGCCGGGCGCTTGCCTCAGGCCCGCCGACGGGCACCATCGTCTCGGTCATGCGGGCACCGTGACCTTCCCGGCGCCGGTCTTCGCCGTCTCAAGATGCGCCGCAACCTGGGCGACGGCGGCTCCCGCGTGCAGGATGGAGTCCGCGATGTCCTTGGCGCCCGAGGCGGCCCCGGCCACGAAGACACCGGGGATGCTTGTTGCACCCGGGTTGAGGTCCTCCTCCGGTTCCCCTACCCAGCCCCAGGCATCTGGGGCCAGCTCCCCCACCTCAAACAACTGCTCTGCGTCGTGGTTGGGCTGGACGCCCACGGCCAGGACAACCAGGTCGTATTCGGCCTTGACCACACCGCCGCCGTTCTCGATGTCCTCGTACGTGAGGACAAGGTCGCCCGTCGGCGTCTCGGAGATGTCGGCGACGCGGCCCTTGATGTAGTTGGCGCCCATGGACTTCGCCTGCTCGTAGAACTCGTCGTAGCGCTTGCCCGGTGCGCGGATGTCCATGTAGTGGACCGTCACGTCGGCCAGGGGCAGTGCGCCCATCAGCAGCTGGTTCTGCTTGACGGAGTACATGCAGCAGAAGCGCGAGCACAGCGGGTTGCCCACCTGCTCGTCACGGGAACCCGTGCAGAGGATGTAGGCGATCCGCTCGGGCAGCTTGCCGTCGCCCGGGCGCAGGATGGTGTTGAACGGGCGCGTGGGCGCCAGCAGCCGATCCATCTGCATGCCGGTGATCACGTTGCGGAAGCGGCCCCAGCCGTATTCGGGCTTGAGGTCGGCGGGGAAGAGCTTGAAGCCGGTGGACACGACCACCGCGCCAACCTGAGCTTCAAAGGACTCGTCGCGTGCACGCAGATCGATGCAGCCGTCCACAGGACACGCGGCCACGCACTCGTTGCACTCGGAGCAGACGCCGCAGTCGATGCAGCGGCTTGCGCCGGCGGTTGCCTCGGCGTCCGTCAGCGGCGCCTCGAGCTCGCGGAAGTCCGCGGGTGCGGCCTCCAGCGTTGAGCCGTCCGGCGTGCCGGGCCGCAGGGCGTAGGCCTTCTGGCGCGCGAGCACTGCGGCCTTATCCACCACCGGAAGGCGGTCGTCAAAGCCTGCGAGCATGCCGCCGGTGAGCCAGCGGTTGATCATGTGGGCCGCACGGCGGCCCTCGCCAACGGCGCGGGTGATGTCCGTGGGTCCGTGGACAGCGTCGCCCGCGGCAAACACGTACGACAGCGCGGTCTGGCGCGAGGTTGCGTCAGCCACCAGGCGGCCGCCCTGGTCGGTGGCCAGCTGCGTCCCAAAGGCGCTGGTGTCGGGCCGCATGCCGATGGCGGCGACGATGACGTCGCACGCGATGACATGCTCGCTGCCCGGGATGGGCTCGGGGCGTCCACGGCCGGATGCGTCAGCTGCGCCAAGACGCATCCGCTGGCAGCGCAGCCCGTTCACGGCACCGGCTGCATCACCGGTCACCTCAACTGGAGCAACCTGGAGCGCAAAGCCCACGCCCTCCTTCTCGGCATCGGCCGCCTCCACGTGGTGGGCAGGCATCTCATCGCGACCGCGGCGATAGGCCACGGTCACGCTTGCCGCGCCCAGACGGCGGGCGGTTCGCGCGGTGTCCATGGCCACGTTGCCGCCGCCAACCACCACCACGCGCTTCCCGGTGAGGTTTGGCGCGTGGCCCAGCTTGACGCTGCGCAGGAAATCGGTGCCGCCAAGGACGCCGAGGCGGTCCTCACCCGGGACGCCGAGGCCCTGGCTCTTGTGCGTGCCGGTGGCCACGAGGACCGCGTCAAAGCCCTGCGCCTTGAGCGCAGGCAGATCACGGACGGTGACACCTGTTTCGATCTCCACGCCCAGCTCGCGGACGTTGTCGATGTCGCGCTCAACCACCGCTTCGGGTAGCCGATAGGACGGGATGCCCAGACGCAGGAACCCGCCGGCAACCGGGGCCGCCTCGAGGATCCTCACGCTGTAGCCAAGGCGCGCAAGCTGCCACGCGGCGGTGAGGCCCGTGGGCCCGGAGCCGACGATGGCTACGCGCTTGCCATTGGGCGCCGCGATCTCAATGCCCGTGCCGTTGCCGCTGGCCTCATGGGCGTCAGAGGCGTAGCGCTTGAGGCGCCGGATGGGGAGCGTGCCCTCAAGGGATCCGCGGGTGCACTCGCCCTCGCACGGGGCATAGCAGGCACGACCCAGCGTGCCCACCAGCGGCGTGGCGTCAAGGACCAGGCGATACGCCTGCTCGTTGAGGCCGCTGCGGATCAGGCTGACGTAGCCGTGGGCCTGGATCCCGGCCGGGCAGGCAAACGAGCAGGGCGAGCTGCCCTCGCGGCTGATGACGGCCTTCTTCGGGACGGCCTGTGGGAACGTGATGTGGGCGGCGCGGCGGGCCACGAGATCCGCGTTGAACTCGTCCGGCACAGCCACGGTGCAGGCGGTCTCGCACTTCTGGCAGCCGGTGCACGCGTCGATGTCCACGTGGCGGGCCTTCTTGGTGACCGTCGCGTGGAAGGCGCCATCGGGCGAGCGCCGGATCCCGTCCACCCGGGCGTACGTGAGCGCCGTGATGTTGGGGTGGTGGATGGTGGACGCCATCTTTGGCGTGGAGATGCAGGAGGCGCAGTCCAGCGTGGGGAAGACCTTGGACAGCAGGATCATCTTCCCGCCGACGCTGGCCTCCTTCTCAACCAGCAGGACCTTGTAGCCCATATCGCCAAGCTTGAGGGCAGACTCCATGCCGCCGATGCCGGCGCCAACGACCAGGACGTCGTAGTTCATGGCGGTCATGCCTGTGCCCCTGTTCCCGCTGCGGCCTTGGTTGCCATCACCGGGCCCAGCGGGACCAGTGCTGCCGCAAACCCCACGACGTGCTTGGTGAACGGCTCCGAGCAGACGGAGCAGATGGCCGCCATCCGGAGCCTGCCCGCGTCAATCCCGCGCTCGCGCATGGCCGTCTGGGCAAGGCTCATGATCCGCGACGAGCGCTTGGCGCAGTCGTGGAGGTAGGCGCACTCGTCGCCGTCGGAGGCCACAAACACGCCGTCAAACCCGGACTCCAGCGCGTGGAGGATCCACGAGGGCCGGACACCGCTGGTGCACGGCAGGCCAATCACCCGGACGCCGGGCGAGTAGTGCATGTGGGCGCTGCCGGCGAGGTCGATGCCGGGATCCGAGATGTTGTTCGTTGAGAACACGAGGATCTTGGGCACGAACGTGTCGGCAGAGGCCCGCGGCTCGGTGGCGACGGGGGCGGTCATCGGTGTTGGGCTCCAGGGCGGAGGAGCTGTCGCAGCGCGTCTGAGGGAAGACGCGCCGTGGCAGCAGGGGTGAGTCGGTGCTACTTGCGGCGGATCACGAGGACGCGGTCGTAGCCGTCGCCGGGCACCACGCCGAGGAACTCGTGGCCCACCTTGCCGGACCAGGCGCCAATGTCGCTCTTGGTGCCCGGGTCTGTGGACCAGATCTCGATGGTGTCGCCAATGGCGACTGTGCCCATGCTCTTCTTGGCCTCGAGAAGGGGGCCCGGGCAGGCAGAGCCGCGCGCGTCCACGATCTTGGCGGCGGTCATTGCAGAGAGCTCTTCAAGCGTTGCGGTCATAGCAGTGGTCTCCTAGTACACAAGTGCGTTGGTGGCCGATGTGATCTCGACGATGAAGCGGCCGGCGGCCGCCATCACGAACGGCACGGTTGCAAGCTCGGCCTCGGCCGGGCCCTTGGTGACCATGAACACGAGCTTCTCGGCCATCGCCGGCTCCCTTGGCGCCTCAGTGCGCGCCTAACTGAACGGGATGCCGCCCTCACCGGCGGCCGCCAGGAACACGGCAATCCCGGCCTCGGAGTCCACGATGGGGTCCAGTTCCGAGCGATCGATGCCGAGCACGTCAAGGGAGCCGGTACAGGCGAGGATCTGGACCTCGCCAAGCTCCTTGGCCATGCGGAAGGTCTCCATCCACGGGATCGCCTTGGACCCGTGGACGGGCCGGCTCGTGCCCTCCGAGATGGCGTCCCAGGCCAAGCCGAGCATGTCGTCAGCCCGGGCTGTGCGGAACGCGTCCAGCGCCCAGTACTGGAGGAGGATGTTCACGGGCTGTTCCATCGCCGCAGCTCCGGCGACCAGGGTGGCGGCGGCGTGCAGCTTGTCGGCCGTGCCGGAGAAGAGGACCAGATTGAGAGGCTCGCTCATGGGCTGGATCACCTGGCGGTAGCCGCGGGCGGGTCGGATCTTGCCCGAGCAGCTGTATGGGATATCTATATGTCTCTGGCACATAGAAGCACTGAGCCGTTAGTCATGAGATGCGGGACCAAGCGGACTACAGCGGCAGGGCATGCCGACGCCGGGCCGGTTCATGGGCAGACGTAGGCCAGTCGGCGCAGCCTTCGTGACGACCGGCCGGTCCGCAGATGGCGCCTTGGCTGGCACCGTGCAAACGTGATCCAACGAGACCCAGCGCCAAGCACCCTGCGTGCCACCAGCGATGAACACCACACCCGCCTGCTCCCCCATGTGGACAGGCTGCTGGTTCTGGCCGAAATGGTTGGCCAAGTGGAGTGCTCCTCCCTCCACGCGCTCTTCGAGGAGGAGCACGCGTTCATCACCGGACAGCTCCTGCCCTACATGGACACCGTTGAACTGGCGCTCTACGACCGGATTGAGGCGCTCATGGACGGTCGCCACTCCATGGCGCCGATGCGCGAAGAACACCGCGCGATCCGCCGGCTCGTGGAGGAGCTGAGCCGTTACCGCGAGCACGCCGAAGGCTGCAGCTGGAGCGCCGTGGAGGGGCTGGCGCTGCGCCGTGCGCTGTATCGGCTTCACGCCTTGCTGAAGGTGCACTTGGCGGAGGAGGAGCTCTACCTGGGCGTCCTCGAGCGCAGCCTCACCCAGGCCGAGAAGGACCAGCTGGCCCGCGGCCTGAGCCACGCGATGACGGAACCGCTCTAGGCAGCGCGCGGGCGGCGGGGCGCTCACCCGTGCGGCTGGCTCACCCGGTGAGTCCTGCGGCGCACGCGTGCACTGTGTGACCCGCCCGGTG
>CAIYHO010000296.1 GCA_903925955.1 uncultured Chloroflexota bacterium | reverse complement strand
TTGGGGCCGATGGGGAGGCGGTCCGAGTGATGCGCCTCCAGGGCCCGCATGGCGCCGTCTCGCTGGAGCCGCGGGAGCGGGTCGTCGTCTACCAGCGCGCGCAGCGGTCGTGCGGCAGGGTTCTCGTTGGCGATGCGGACCAGCAGCAGCTCCTCGATCCTGCCCGGGACCGGCGAGGCGGCCACGTCGGGGAACTCCTCGGCCACGGCGGTCACAAGGACCCCAAATGGATGGGCGCCCAACCCCGCCTCGACGGCGCTTGCGGACTGGGCCATCGACGCTGCCGGATCGGCCTCAGCGGCCCTCTCGACAACCAGATGGCCAATCTCGTGCAGCAGCTCCAGCGCGGCCAGTTCGCCCGCCTGCGCGCTTGGCTCGCCGGGCTGTCGCGTGGCGTTGACGGCGGCGGCGATCCGCCGGGCAGCCGGCAGATTGGCGGCGAGGCGCCGGGCAGCCGGCGACGGCGTGCTTGCCGACGGGATCGCTGCCTCGCCAGGAAGCGAGGGGTCGGGAATGCCGAAGCGTCGGCGGGCGGTTCGGGAGATTGGCAACGCACGCATGCTGCCAGTGTGGCACCAGTCGCGCGGGCAGGAGTCACATCGGCAACCGGCACTTCCTCCAGCATGCCTCAGGCACCTCTTCGTGACCCGGCAACGAGGGTTGGCAGCCAGCGCGAGGCACCGGCGAGAGCAGACCGCGGTGCAGCCCCGCCCGCTCAGCCCGCGCGCCTTGCGCCACGCAGTCCCCGCCGCCACGTGCCGACATGCGACGATAGCGTTTGAGGGAACCCTCGACGCCGGTTGACTGCCGAGACAACGCGGACGCGGCAAACGCTGCGAACGTGGCCGACCCGGTCCGGCGGCGCCGGGGTTTGATTGCCCGTGGGAACCACGGCCAGACACATGAGATGCAACCACCGATGAACGCCGACGACCTGCTTGCCGCCCTGCGCGAGATCCTGGATCCGAGCCAGATCAACACCGATCCAGACGCCCTGTACGACGCCTCGGCGGACCGCTACAAGAAGTACGCGAAGGCGCGGAAGGTCCTCGACGTCCCGGCACCTGTGGCGATCGTCTATCCGGCCTCGGCGGCAGAGGTGAGCCGGCTGCTGGTCATGTGCAATGAGCACGGCGTCAACGTCATCCCTAGGGCCGGCAAGACCGCAACCGAGGGTGGCCTTGAGAACTGGAAAGACGTCACGGTCGTCATCGACACGCTGCGTCTCGACCAGATCATCAAGATCGACCCGTACAACATGCAGGCAACGGTGCAGGCCGGCGTGGCACTGCAGGACCTTGAGGACAAGCTGCGGGCGATGGGCCTCACCACGGGCCACTCGCCGCAGTCAAAGCCCGTGGCCAAGTTTGGCGGCCTCGTCGCCACGCGCAGCATCGGCCAGTTCTCGACGCTCTACGGCGGCATCGAGGACATGGTTGTGGGCCTCGAGTGCGTCTTCCCGGACGGCCACATCTCCCGGATCAAGAACGTCCCGCGACGCGCAGGCGGTCCCGACATCCGGCACATCGCCATCGGCAGCGAAGGCACCCTCTGCTACATCACCGAGGTGACCGTCAAGCTCTTCCGCTACTTCGGCGAGAACCACAAGTTCTACGGGTACCTGGTGAAGGATGTCGAGTCCGGCATCCGCGTCCTGCGCGAGGTGATGGTCAACGGCTATCGGCCGTCCGTGGCGCGCGTGTACTCGGAGGAGGACGCGCGGCAGCACTTCTCCCGCTGGCACCGGGACCAGTGCGTCCTGCTGTTCATGGTCGAGGGCAACGCCAACATCGTCGAAGCCACCTGCAAGGGCATCGAGGAGTCCGTCGAGGCCCACGCGGACGCGATCCTCGCGGTGGTTGGCAGCCACCTCATCGAGGACTGGTTCAACCACCTCAACTGGTCGCAGAAGGACATCGACGACGAGTTCGTCGGGATGGTCGAGAGCGACCACCACGCGGGGTTCACGACCGAGATCTCGGCCGACTGGGAGACGATCCCGCGGATCTACGACAACGTGATGCGCAGGATCCGGAGCGAGTTCCCGCGCGCCGAGGACCTCACCATGCTGGGCGGCCACTCGTCGCACAGCTACATCAACGGCACGAACATGTACTTCGTCTACAACTACGCCATCAACTGCGCGCCCGAGGACGAGCTGCGGGTCTACCACCACCCGCTGCAGACGATCATCGTGGAGGAGACGCTCAGGCTTGGCGGCTCCATGTGCCATCACCACGGGATCGGCAAGTACCGCAGCGAGTGGATGCATGCCGAGCACGGGTCAGCGACCTACATGCTCGACAAGCTCAAGTCCGCCTTCGACCCGAACGGGATCATGAACTACGGCACGATCTTCCCCCAGGAGGAGGCGGTCCGGCGGTTCGTGCGGTAGGCCGCGGACCGCGAGCGGGGAGCGAGCGGACGGGCGCAGACACGGCCCACGGCGCAGCGGCCGCACCAGAGGAGTAGGACCAGCCTTGGACATCAGCGACTTCGGGACCCACTTGTTCTCCGTCGCGGGCAAGAACGCGATCGTGACCGGGGGCAACAGCGGGCTTGGCCAGGCGTTCTCGCTTGCTCTGGCGAAGGGCGGGGCGAACGTCCTTGCGGCAAGCATGGTTGACGACGGCGGCGAGACGAAGGCGCTGATCGAAGCCTCCGGCGTTGCCTACAAGCACATCCATGCGGATCTCACGCAGCCCGGCGAATGCCTCCGTATCGTGGACGACTGCGTCGCGGCATGGGGAAGCGTTGACATTCTGGTCAACTGCGCCGGGATCTCCATCAACATTGAGGATGTCACCCAGTTCACGCGCACACAGTGGGACAAGATGGTGGCGGTGAACCTGACCGCGGCCTTCGAGATGACCCACGAGGCGTGCAAGCACATGATCAAGCAGCAGAGCGGCAAGATCATCAACATCGCCTCGCTATACGCGTTCCTGGGAGGCCAGTGGTCGCCCGCGTATGCCGCAACCAAGCACGGGATCGTTGGCCTGACCAAGGCCATGTGCGATGAGCTGGCGCAGTTCAACATTCAAGTCAACGCCATTGCGCCCGGCTACTTTGCCACCAAGCTCACCGCCAAGACGCAGGCGGATCCGGTGCGCAACGGCGCGATCATCGCCCACACGCCGGCCGGCCGGTGGGGAGACCTCGCGGACCTGATGGGCGCGTGCCTGTTCCTTGCAAGCCCTGCGTCTAACTACGTCAACGGGCACACGCTCACCGTTGACGGCGGCTATCTGACCCGCTAGGAACCACAGGACCAACCCATGTCGGATGTGTATTTCATCGGGGTTGACGGCGGCTCGCAGAGCACCAAGGTCTCCATCTTCAACCAGTCTGGCGACGTGGTCTGCAGCGCAAGCGAACCCCTGCGGCCCATGGTGTCCCGGCAGCCGGGCTACATGGAGCATCCAGATGACGACTTGTGGGACAGCCTCAAGGTGGTGCTGCGGCGGGTGATGGGCTCGTTTGCGGGCGACCCCGGCGCGATCCTGGGCCTTGGGCTGTGCTCCATCCGCTGCTGCCGGGCCTTCATGCGGGCAGACGGGACGCTTGCGGCGCCCGTCATGAGCTGGATGGACGTCCGGGCCTACGAGACGTTTGAGGACCAGCCGAACATCAGCTACACCTGCTCGCCAACCGGCTACCTCACGCACCGGCTGACGGGCGAGTTCCGGGATTCGGGCGCCAACGCCTATCCCGGCCAGTTCCCGGTTGACGTGGACACCTGGGACTGGACGACCAACGTGCAGCTCCTCGACCGGTTCGGGATCCCGCGGGAGAAGCTGGTGGAGCTCCGCCTGCCGGGCGCGGTCCTGGGTCGCGTGAGCGCGAGTGCTGCAGCGCAGACGGGTCTCCCAGTGGGCCTTCCGGTGGTCGCCACCGCCAATGACAAGGCCGTGGAGGCCCTCGGGGCTGGCTTGACCGAGCCAAACGTGGGCCTCGTGTCCCTGGGCACCTACAGCGCGTCGATGGTCTACGGCGTCGAGAACCGGCCCGATGGCGCGCACTTCTTCACGAACATGGCGTGCGTCCCGCACCGCTACCTGTATGAGGCCGGCGGCATTCGCTTCGGCATGGGGCACATCTCCTGGTTCAAGTCCGTTATCGGCGACGAGTACGCGGCAGCCGCGCTTGCCAACGGCAGATCCGCCGAGGAGGCGCTTGGACTGGAGGCGGCAGCCGTGCCCGCCGGGTCGGATGGCCTGCTCACGGTCCCGGACTGGCTGGCGCCCGCAAGCCAGCTGCACCGCAAGGGCGTGATGATCGGCTTTCACGACCGCCACACCAGGGGTCACATCTATCGGTCAATGCTGGAGGGGATCGCGATGACCCTCATGAACAGCTTTGACGACATGAACCGCGAGCTCGGGATCCAGCCGGACACCATCATCGTGTCGGGTGGCGGGGCGAGCAGCGACCTGCTCATGCAGATCCTGGCCGACGTCTCCGGCGTGACAACAACCAGGAACAGGGTCACGGGCGCTGCCGCACTGGGATCGGCCATCTGTGCTGCCCTGGCGGCTGGCATCTACCAGGACGCCCACGAGGCGGCAGGCCACATGGTGCAGCGGCGTGATGCGTTCCTGCCAGACCCGCAGCGCCATCAGGTCTACGCGAGGATCAACACCGAGGCGTATCGACAGCTGGGATCGCTGCTGGCCCCCGCCCTGATGGCCGTCCGGCGCGGGGTAGGCGAAGGGTAGGCGAGCTGCGCGCGGGTCAGGGCTCCGGCTCCGCCAAGGGCTCCTGCGCAGCAACCCGTGCAATCGTCCGGCGCAGCAGTTCCAGACCCGCAGGGTCAAACTCGTAGCTCCACTCGCGCAGCCGATCCGGCCTCTCAAACTTGGCCTCGAGGCCCAGCGCCATCGCCTCGCGCGACAGCAGGATCAGGTCCGCATCCCGGTTGACCGCTTCAAGCTCGAGTTCCGTGTGGGCGACCGCCGACAGGATCTCCACGCCGCTGGCGCCAGCGAGGCTGAGGACCTCGGCGATGTTGTCCACGCCGCGCTGCGAGCCGCACACGACGCCCACGCGTGACCCGGGCACCAGGGCGCCGATCTCGTGCACGAGCGACATGTAGCCCGGCCCCACAAGCATTGCCACAACCGGCACTCGCCCGGCGACATAGGCCTGTGCCTCATCCGCGTGGAACGTCGTTGTTGCCACGAGGTCGTAGTGGTAGCGCTCGAGGCGGTCCGGAAGCTCGTCAAGCAAGACCGGGATCACCTCGACGCGGTCCGGGAAGGCCTCGCGGATGCGGTCAGCGTCAAAGTTCGCGTCAGCGGTGGTGCACTCGGCAAACAGCACGCGGATGTGCGGCCCGGGGCGCTTGCGGTCCGATGCGGCGCTGAACACGGCCTGGGCCAGCTCGTCGGGCGTGAAGCCCAGCTGCGCGGCGCGACGAAACGTCTCGGCCACGATCCCGGCAAGCGCATCCGATCCGCGGCGGACGGGCGGTCGATCCACCACGCGCGTGCCTGCGCCATGGCGACCCAGCACATACCCAGCATCCGCAAGTCGCCGGTACACGGCGCGCACCGTGTTGGGATTGACCCGCAGACCAGCGCCAAGCTCTCGCACCGGCGGCAGGCGTGTGCCGGGCTGGAGGCGGCCTGACTCGATCTGGTAGGCAAGCTGCCAGAAGATCTGCGTGGAGATGGGGACATCCGAGTCGCGCTCGACATCGAGGCTGTGGCCGCCCAGGGCCGGAGCCCCAGGAGTCGCGGCTGTACTGCTGGCGCTTGACCGTGACGTCATCGCCGCATCAGGCCGTTGGTCGCTCGAAGGTGGGCCGTTACGCCTGCTTGACACAGTGGACTAGTCCAACTAATGTTTGTCTTGGCCTAGTTGACTATATCAACTGCACCATCGACAGGAATGAGCGTACCCATGGAACTCCTGATCATCGCCCTCGGAACCGTGATCCTCGCAGCGTTCTCCGCCTTCGCGGCTGAGTATGGCGTTGACTCCCGTGATCTCTCGGACGAAACCCGCCACCTGTCATTCACGGTTGGCCTGAGCTGATCGCCGCCTGACCGGGTTCAACCCGGTCGCCACCGCACGATCCACCACATATTCGGGCGCCCACCCTCTCCCTCCTTCGGGCGCTCGCTTCAGCAGACCCTTGGTACCCGCCAGGGGTCTGCTGCTGTCTGGAGCCGGGGGCCTATGCGGGCGGTGCTTGGCCCGCCTCTGCCAGCGCATGGCGGTACAGCGCAGGCCCGTCAAGCCCGGTTTGGGGCGAGCGGAGTACTGACAAGTCATCCACCAGCCGGCGCTCCAGCTGCGTTCCGGCAAGCTCGTCGATGAGCCGTGCGGCCTTGGCCGCTGCCAGGAGGCAGGCCGCGGTCTCGGGTCTGGCGGGGTCTTCCCAGAACCAGCCGTCTGACGCAAACATCGCAAGCCGCCAGCGCTGGGCGTCAAGCACCGCCGCCACCTGTCGCCGCTGCGCCGCATTCGCCTTGCCGCCCGTGCATGCCGCCGCAAACCCGTCAGGATCCACGAGGCCCAGCAGCACGTCCACGTAGCCGTCGCGGGCCGCCCAGGGATCGTCCAGCCCCGGGATCTGCGCGCCCACCGTCTCGGTGACCACGTCTACCGCACCTGCGAGGCGGTCCAGCGCGCCCCGCAGGGGAGCCTTCCAGCGGCCATCGTGGGCGTCCGGGCACTCGCCGCCCCACCGCGCCACGCCGTGGTGGCAGCTCCATGAGGTTCGCTCCCGGATCCTGATCGTCGGACGGGGAGTGTCAGTGAGGTCTGCCAAGAACGCGGCCAACGTGACCACATCAAAGCCGCGGTCAGGTCCGCCCGCCTCAGGAGCAACAAGCGCGCGAAGAAACAGGTCGCGGAACCGCTGGTGGTGGCCGTACAACTCGCCATCGCTGGCGATGACCACCGTCGGCGCGCCTCCGCCGGCGAGGGGCGCCGCAAGGCGGGGGAGCAGCCGCTCGTGGATGAACCGGTTGGCGTCTGCCGTCAGGTCGGGGACAAACGAGACCGCGCCCGAGAGGTCGCCGTCATAGAACGCCACGTCGATGTGGCGGCCGCCCCCGGTGTCCACGCGGTACGCCCGCCGGTCCAGGTGGTTCGCGTCGGCCTGCCACGGCGCCAGCACCGTGCCGGTGATGCCTTCTTCGGCGGCGATCCC
>CAIYHO010000295.1 GCA_903925955.1 uncultured Chloroflexota bacterium | reverse complement strand
GGCTCGATGGCCGCCAGCACACGCGTGCTCATCAGCGTGAGCTGCGCGTCGAGGTCTGCGGCGCCTCCGGGCTTCTTCCAGCTGCCGCGGACCAGCCAGTGGTCGCCCACCAGCCCGTCCTCGGGGGTGAGGCGGGCGGAGGTGACTACCTCGCGCTGATCCGTGCCGGGGCGGATCACGATCAGCTCGATGAGGGCTTCATCGCGCGGCGCGGCGCGCACGTGCGCGGTGTGCTGGTCGAGATCACGCTCGGGCGTGGCGGGGGCTGCGTTGGGCTTGTCCATCGCTGCTGAGTGTGGCGCAAACCGCGCCGGTATGCTCGGCGCAATGGATGACAACCGGGCAGCTGAAGTGGTCACGTACCGCGAAGCCGACACGGCCAACTTGGACGCCGCTGCGCTGGACGGCATTTGGACCCTGACCCAGGCCGCGTTCCCGCCCGGCGACTTCAGCCGTGACGACCTCGCCCACGCGCTGGGTGGCCGACACTTCCTGGCCGATGCCTATGCCGATGGCCGCATCGTGGGCCACGCATCGGTGGTGGCGCGCGTGCTTGAGGTGGATGGCAGGCCGCTGCGGACCGGCTACGTGGAGGCCGTGGCCGTGGAGCCAGGCTGGCAGGGGCAGGGGATCGCCAGCGCGCTGATGCTGGCGGTCAACGCCCACATCCGCGAGCACTACCAGCTCGGCGCCCTCGGAACCGGCCACCCCGCGTTCTACGAGCGCCTCGGCTGGCGTGTGTGGGCCGGCCCCACGTGGGTTCGAACTGCCGCAGGGCCCGTGCGCAGCGAAGACGAGGATGGCGGGATCCTCTGGCTGCCGACGCCGACGCCGACCACGCCCACGCCCACGGCGCCCGCCCAGCCGCCGATCACGGGCACGGAGTCGATCAGTTGCGAGTGGCGCGAAGGCGACGCCTGGTAGCGAACTCACCGCGCTTGGCGGCCCCGCAGCCCAGGGCGAGCAGACGCGGAAGCGTGGTCCGTGCTGGCGGCGCTGGCCCGCGATCGTTGGCATTGGCCGCTCGTGAGCACGTCCCGGCCAATCGCCGGCCCTTTGTGAGCGCCGCCACGCCCGCACAGGCAGCGGATGTGCTGCGGCCCTACCTGGACCTGGGCTTCACGGGCTTTACGTTCAACAACAGCCTCTACAGGACTTCGGAGCAGGTTGGCCTGCTTGGCGAGCTGCTCAAGACCATCGGGGGCTGACCGGCAGCTCCGCAAGCGGCTATCGTGTAGATCGCGGCGCGTCCTGGTACAGCGCGCCCAGACAGTCACCGGAGCCCCAACGTGGACATCAGCCTCGGCGAATCCAAGATCTACAGCCTGGACCCGCGCTTCGCCCCGGAGGACCTGCTGCGGAAGGCCGAAGAGAAGAAGACGGGCGCCCTGGGCACCGGCTTTGGCGGCCTGCTGTCGCGGCCAAAGCCCGAGGAAGTGATGCTGGCCGCCACGCAGTATCGCCTTGAGCCGTTCTGGCACGTCGCGGCGAAGGCGCACTACGTGTACGACCGCATGCGCGACTACACCGTGCCGGCGAGCGCGACAGACGTGCGTGCGGTCACGTTTCTTGGCAACGACTTTGCGGTGAGTGGCGCGGGTCGGCCCGGCGCCGCCTTTGGCTTCCCCGTTCTGGAGCACTGCGCGGACGACTTCCGCGAGGAGGTCTGGCAAGAGGGGGCCACCGGTGCCCATGTGCCAAACGGTCAGGCGCTGCTGGCTGGGCCAAAGACCGAGCGCGCGGATCCGGCCGAGCTGAGCGGCGCAGACACAATGGTGATCATGCCCGAGCATCGGGCCTCGGCCATCGTGCGCAGCCTGCTGGCCAAGCTGCTCCGGCCGCTGCAGGCGGACCAGGTGTTTGAGGAATCGCTGGAAGTTGAGTGCATTGAGCTTGTCTTCCGGCCCATCGTCGCCTACGAGTTTGTCCTCCCCGCCAAGGACCGCCGCGGCGTGGTGGAGGTGGACGCGCTGACCGGCGAAGTGAAGACCGCAACGTCGCTCAAGATGCAGATCAGCCGCCACGTGAGCAAGGACGCGCTGTTCGACATCGGCGCGGACACCATCGGCTTGCTGGTCCCGGGCGGCAACATCGCGCTCAAGGTGGCGCGCCTCGCCATCGACCGCAGCTACTGATGCGCAACGCGTGATGCGCAACGCCTGACGCGTGACGGCCCGGCGACGGGCATCATCAGCGGGTGAGTACCGCGCAGACCGCCACAGGCCGCACGTCCGAGCTGTTTGCGCCCGGCCGTCGCGGTCTGTCCATTGGGATCATCGCGTCCATCACCCTGGTGGCCGCGGAATCGCTCGCCATTGGCACCGTGCTGCCGATTGTTGCCAGCGAACTTGGCGATCTGCCGCTCTACGGCTGGGTGTACACGGCCTTCTATCTGGGCCATCTCGTGGGCATTGTCCTCGCGGGCGGCGTCCTGGACCGGATGCCGCTGCGCCGGCCGTTTGCCGTGGGGCTTGGGCTGTTTGGCATCGGCCTGCTGGCGGGCGGTCTGGCGCCGTCTATGCCAATCCTGATCGTGGC
>CAIYHO010000294.1 GCA_903925955.1 uncultured Chloroflexota bacterium | reverse complement strand
GATGGCCGACGGCGTTGCCGGTCGGCTTCGGTCGATGGACTGGAAGGCCGTCACGGTCACGCTCAAGCTGCGGGACTCAAGCTTTCTGACGATCACGCGCCAAGTCAGCCTCAAGCAGCCCGCGGACCTGACCGAGGAGATCTATGCGGCGGCGCTTGTTCTGCTGCGCAAGGAGCTCCACGGACAGCGCATCCGCCTGGTGGGCGTGACCGCCTCAAACTTCCGCGAGCGCGAGCAGTTGCAGATGTTTGCCGAAGCCGGTGACCCGCGGCGGCACAAGGCGGCCGAGGCGCTCGACGCCATCAGGCGCAAGTACGGCGACCGTTCCATGATGCGGGCCACCCTTGTGCGGTCTGAGCTGCCGGCGCCGTTTGAGCGCGATCCCATGAAGGCGGTCCGCGACGAACTCCCGGCCGAAGGCGCTGAGCGGCTGGGTCGCAACCGGCGTGACACACAACCTGTCACGGAATCTGACCAGGATGCCGACATCGACGCTTGACATCGAACGCCTGTTCGGTCTACGGTGCAGCCAACGACAGAACAGGCGTTCGTATCCGGAGTGCCCCGGATCACGACGAGCTCCCGCCGATGAAGGAGAAGTCACCATGGCGATGGTCCGCGTCGCACCGCTCACCGTTCAGGTTCGCACGGATTGGCTGCGTGGCGAGCCGCGCGAGATCCAGCTGGGCAATGACCGGGTCCAGGTGCTGCGCCTTGTCTCTGTCCGGGATGAAAGCTCCGCCTATCCGGTCATCACCGGGCCGCGCACGCTCTTCGAGGTTGAGACCCCTACGGCGCGTGTCGCTCTCACCTACCAGCACCGCTCCCGCCGCTGGACCATTGACGGGCTGGATCAGCACCCAATCGCAGCGTAGGCGCTCAGTCTGCAGACCAAGGGCCGGACGGCCCGCTGACGATGGGCGCGTGGGACGCGCGGCAGGTGCTGCAGCATCCCTACAATCGGGGATGTGACTGACACCATTCGCTTTCGCGACCTGACGGTCGCTGATTTTGTCCACAAGCTTGCATCCGCTGAGCCCGTCCCGGGCGGGGGCAGTGCGGCCGCCATCGCCGCTAGCCTCGGTGGAGCACTCGTAGCGATGGTCGCCTCCCTCTCTGAGGGACGGCCCAAGTACGCGGAGCACGCTGCGCTCCACGCGGAGGCCATCGCCGCCGGCAACGCCCTGGCGGACCGGTTCCTCGCTCTCGCGGATGAGGACTCCGATGCCTACGCCGGCTACGGCCACGCGATGAAGATGCCGCGCGACACCGATGAAGAGCGCGACGCACGCGCCGCTGCCATTCGCGCCGCCGCCCACAAGTCGTCGATGGCGCCGTTCCGCACAGTGCAGGCCTGCCTTGAGATGGTTGCCATGGCCGAGGCGCTTGCCGGGCGCAGCAACAAGAACGCGTCGTCAGACCTGGAGGTGGCCAGCCTCATGGCGGTCGCCGCATCGCACGCCGCCGCGGCAAACGTGTTCATCAACCTGCCGTCCATCGGGGATGAGTCCGTGGCGCAGGATCTTCTGGCCCGGACCGAACTGCTTGTTGACGAGATTGACCGCGTTGCGGCGCGGACGCGAGAAGCCGTGCGCAGCGGGGAGAGTCGGGACCCGCTTCCCGCCAACCCCGCATGACAAGCCTCATGGACGAGGGGCCGCGGCTCCTTCGTGGCGGTCCTATCGGCACCGTCATCCGCGAGCAGGTGGCGGCTGACGTTGCAGCCTTCAAAGAGGAGTTTGGCTACCAGCCAGCCCTCGCGGTCCTGGTGGTGGGGGCGGATGCGCCGTCGCTGGTGTACCTCCACAAGATCCTTGACGGGTGCCGCCTCGTTGGGATTGGCGACAGGCTTGTGGAGCTGCCAGAGGACGCCACAGAAGCCGACGTGAGCAACGCGCTGCAGACGCTCCAGGCGGATCCGAAGATTGCCGGGATCATCGTCCAGCAGCCGCTCCCCAAAGGGATCCCGCTCCGCGTCATCATTGACACGCTGGACCCGATGCGCGACATCGACGGCATCCATCCGCTCAACGCGGGGCTCCTCTCGCTTGGGTATGACGGCTTTTTGCCGGCCACCGCCCACGCAAGCGTGGAGATCCTCAAGCAGTCCGGGATTGAGCTCGCGGGCAAGCACTGTGTCGTTGTCGGGCGCTCAAACGTCATCGGCAAGCCCGCGGGTCTGCTGATGCTCCGCGAAAACGCCACGGTCACCATCTGCCACAGCAAGACTGCGGACCTGCGGTCCATCATCCGGACCGCGGACATCGTCATCGTGGCGATCGGCAAGGCCAACTTTGTCACCGGCGACATGCTCAAGCCCGGCGCGGTCGTCGTAGATGTTGGCATCAACGTCGTTGAGGGCAAGGTTGTCGGCGACGTCCACTTCGAGAGCGCGGTGCGCGTTGCCTCGGCCATTACCCCAGTTCCCGGCGGCGTTGGGCCGCTCACCAACGCCATCCTGCTCACCCACCTCGTCCGTGCCGCCCGAGCCAAGGCCACTGGGGCCATCCCGCTCGGTGCCCATTCCCTCGCAGTACCCGCTCCGGAGGCCAAGTAAATGCCGTTCCCGTCCGATCTCGAGATTGCCCGCTCGGTTAAGCCACGCCCCATCATCGAGATCGCCCACGAACTGGGCTTCCACGATGACGAGATTGAGCTCTACGGCAACTTCAAGGCCAAGGTGACCATCGAGGGCATCGAGCGCCAGGAGCGTGAGCGCCCGCGCGGCAAGTACGTGCTGGTCACGGCCATCAGCCCCACGCCGCTGGGCGAGGGCAAGAGCACCACCACCGTGGGTCTTGCGCAGGGTCTCCAGAAGATCGGCAAGAAGGCTGCCGTTGCGCTTCGCCAGCCCAGCCTGGGCCCGGTCTTTGGCATCAAGGGCGGGGCCGCAGGCGGCGGCTACAGCCAGGTCATCCCGATGGAGGACTTCAACCTCCACCTGACCGGCGACATCCACGCCATCGGCGCGGCGCACAACCTCGCGGCCGCCTTCATCGACAACCACATCCACCACGGCAACGCCCTGGGGATCGACGCCAACAACATCCTGTGGCCGCGCGTCCTGGACATCAGCGACCGCGCCCTGCGCGAGATCATTGTGGGTCTTGGCGGCAAGGACAACGGCTACCCGCGCCAGTCCCAGTTTGTGATCACGGTTGCGTCCGAGGTCATGGCCATCCTGGCCCTCGCCGTGGACCTCAAGGACCTGCGCGCCCGCCTTGGCCGCATTGTTCTGGCCACCAAGCGCGATGGAACGCCCATCACCGCCGAGGACCTGCATGTCGCAGGCTCCATGGCCGTCCTGCTCAAGGACGCGCTCAAGCCCAACCTGATGCAGACCCTTGAGGGCGGCCCCGCCTTCGTCCACTGCGGCCCGTTTGCCAATATCGCGCACGGCAACAACAGCATCCTCGCCGATCGCGCGGCTCTCGCCGGCGCCGACATCCTTGTGACCGAGGCGGGCTTCGGCGCGGACATGGGCGCCGAGAAGTTCTTCGACATCAAGCTGCGCGCGTCGGGCATGGTCTGCGACGCCGCGGTCATCGTGGCCACGGTCCGCGCGCTCAAGATGCACGGCGGCGTGGGCAAGATTGTCGCGGGCAAGCCGCTTGACCCGGCGCTGCTGGAGAACAACCCCGAAGGCGTTCGCCGCGGCGCCGCAAACCTTGCCAAGCAGATCGAGAACGTTCGCTCGTACGGCGTTCCGGTTGTGGTGGCCATCAACATCTTCCCCACGGACACGGCGGAGGAGATTGCGGTCATCAAGGAGGTCTCCCTGGCCGCCGGTGCCCGCGACGCCGTTGAGGCGCGCCACTTCACCGATGGCGGGGACGGCGCGGTTGAGCTTGCCAAGGCCGTCTGGGCCGCGGCCGAAGAGGGCAGCCCCAACTTCCACCTGCTCTACCCGGACGACATGCCGCTGCGCGACAAGATTGAGGCCGTGGCCACCAAGATCTACGGCGCTGACGGCGTGGACTACAGCCCGGCCGCCGCGAAGAGCCTCAAGCTCTACGAGGAGATGGGCTACGGCAACCTGCCGGTGTGCATGGCCAAGACCCAGTACAGCCTCAGCCACGACGCCAAGCTCCTGGGCGCCCCGTCGGGGTTCCGGATCCCGGTCCGCGAGGTTCGCCTCAGCGCCGGTGCGGGCTTTGTGACGCCCATCCTTGGCGACATGCGCACGATGCCCGGTCTCAACTCCCGCCCCGGCGGCGAGAAGATTGACATCGACGCGGACGGGAACATCGTCGGGCTGTTCTAGGCCCTTCGAGGCGCAACGGCCGGTTCGCCCGGCGCTGCGCCGGCCCTCACGTCAGAACCACAAACGCCGGGTCCGCAAGGGCCCGGCGTTTGCATCTGCGCCCCGTGATGCGCCGGTGACTCAGGAACGGCTGCGGCGTGCAGGGTTCAATGACCAGGGGCCGGGTTTGGTCATCGAGTCACGCAGGAGCCCTGCCGATCTGATGCAGGGGTGACTCAGCCGCAACCGGAGCCCAGGCGTAGCGCCAGCCTGGGGCGCCAACCTGGGGCGCCAGCCGGAGCCGCAGCCGGGGGAGTGGCGGCGCGCCTGGTTCACGGGCCCGCGCGGCATCGCGGGCTATGCTGCCGCGATGAACCCGCTCCAGCCCATCATCGGCATCCTCGGAGCACTGCTGGTTGCCCGGACGATCATGTCCGGCGTCCGCACGTTTGTGGTGCCCCGCGGCGACAACGACGGGCTCACCCGGGTCAGCTTTCGCGTCATGCGCAACGTGTTCCTGCTTGTGGCCCGGCCATCGCGGCCCTATGAGTTTCGCCATCGGGTCATGGCCTACTACGGCCCCGTTGCGCTGGTCCTGCTGCCGGTCTGGTGGCTCGTCTTGGTCCTGACCGGGTTTGCCGCCATCTTCTGGGCGCTTGGCGTGGCGCCTGCCGAGGCATTCGCGGTGAGCGGCTCGTCGCTGCTGACGCTTGGCTTTGACCGGCCAACCGTTCCCGGCGGCGAGGCTGTCGCCTTTGCGGAGGCGGCCATTGGCCTGGCCCTCGTTGCGCTCCTGATCTCGTACCTGCCAACGATTTACGGCGCGTTCTCGCGCCGAGAACTGCTGGTCAGCCTGCTTGAGGTCCGCGCGGACTCGCCGCCGTCACCGGTGGTGATGCTGACGCGGATGCACCGCCTGTCCGGGTTCGCGGCACTCCATCCCATGTGGGAGCGCTGGGAGCAGTGGTTTGCGGAGCTGGAGGAGACGCACACGTCGCTGCCGGTCCTGGTGTTCTACCGAAGCCAGCAGCCAAACCAGTCTTGGGTGAACGCCGCGGGCGCCATCATGGACGCTGCCGCTCTGGCCCGATCCTCGATTGCCATTCCGATGGACGTCCAGGCAGACCTGATGATCCGCTCTGGGTACATCGCGCTGGGTCGCATCACGAGCTTCTTCAACGTGCCCGTCGTGGCAAACGTGCAGCCGACAGACCCCACAAGCATTGACCGAGCCCACTTTGACGCTGCGCTGCGAGTCCTCGCGGATGCCGGCGTGCCCCTTGTGGAGGACCGCGATCAGGCGTGGCGCGACTTCAGCGGCTGGCGCGTCAACTACGACCGGCCACTGCGGGTGCTCGAGAAGATCACGATGTCGCCAACGCCATGGTGGGACAGGCCGATGCAGTCAGCCTGGGTGACCGACGAACCCGATCTCGCGGCTGCCGCCGAGCACACGGCCCAGCCCGTCGGAGGCTGACCGGCCGGGCTCAGGCCCCGAACGAGAACCCGGTGGCAAGCACGAAGCAGGCGATCACCACCACGGCAACCGCAACGCCCAGAATGCCCACGCCCCACATCGTGGTGTCGATGGGGCCGATGGTGTCCGCGGCATGGCCGTGCTCGTCATGTCCGCCGTGGCTGTCGCCGTGACCGGCGGCTGCGTGCGGATCCTGTGCGGTGCTGGCGTGCGTGTCGCTCATGGTTGTGCTCGTACTACCTCCGGCGCCCATTCTCGCATCCCCGGCCCGCCCTAGACTCACTGTTGATGCTCACCCTCGTCCTCACCCGCCACGGCCTGACCGAGCGCTCCACGCCGGAGCAGCACATCGGGCAGCGCATCGACATCTCCATCAACGCCGCCGGCCGAAGCCAAGCGGAGGCGTTGGGCCGCCGTCTTGCCCGGGTCAGGTTTGACCGCGTCATCACCAGCCCCCTGTTTCGGGCGCGCGAGACCGCGCTGCTGGCGGCTGCCGCCACCCCCGCCGAGGCGGACCCGCGGCTCAAGGAGATGGACTACGGCGACTGGGAGGGCCGGACGTACGACGAGGCCCGCGCCGAGGACGCCACGTTGCGCGACGAGTGGGTGGCTGCTCCCGACACCACCCACTGTCCCGGCGGCGAGAACGGCAACGAGGTGGCGGCCCGCGTAGGCCAGTTTCTGACGGACCTCCTGGAGGAACAGCGG
>CAIYHO010000293.1 GCA_903925955.1 uncultured Chloroflexota bacterium | reverse complement strand
TGCGTTGGTAAAGAACGCAAGGCCAATGTCAATGCCAGCGGTGACCGCAACCTGGCCCACAAGGTTGAACCAGCCCACGAACCCGCTCCACTTGGCGCCGTCGCGGCCGCTCTCGGGGGCAAGCGTGGCCGCCCAGTAGTAGAGGCCGCCCGCGGTGGGGTAGCTGGACGCCACCTCGGCCATGCCGAGGGCCACCACGATGACAAAGGCGCCGACGAAGAGCCAGCCGAGCGTCATGACCGCCGGACCGCCGACGTTCATGGCGAAGCCAAAGAGCGTGAGACATCCCGACAAGATCGAGATGATCGTGAACGAGACCGCAAAGTTTGAGAACGTCTTCATGCCACGGCGCAATTCCTGCGCGTAGCCCAACTGGTGAAGACGCTCGGTGTCGCGAGATGCGGCGCCGCCGCCGGGCGATGATGCCATCCGGTGAAACCCTCCTTCTATCCCTCTTCGATAGCGCTACGATCGCCCCCTCTTGGCGACCGCCCTCCCGTATTCGCGCAGTAAGGGGCTTCGGGCGACCGCTGTCAATGCGAAAGGCGCAGAATGCACCAGCGGCCCACGCCGCAGGACAGCTTCGACAGCCATGGAGGACGCGCATGGGTGACCGGCTCGCAGGCAAGGTGGCTATCGTCACGGGTGCTGGCTCCGGCATCGGCAGGGCAAGCGCCATCCGTTTCGCGGAAGAGGGCGCCCGGGTGACCTGCGTTGACGTCAATCGGGAGTCAGTTGAGGCCACGGCGCGCGAGATTGGCGAGCAGGCCTTCGCGGTCGCGGCGGACGTCAGCGTTGCCGCCCAGGTCAAGGCGTACACGGACGACACCGTCGCCCGCTGGGGCCGCCTTGACGTGGCGTTCAACAACGCCGGCGTCAACATCCCGGGCGTCTTCCACGAGGTTCCGGACGAGGTCATCAACCGGACCCTGGACGTCAACGTCAAGGGCTGCATCTACGGCTGCCGCTACGCCATCCCCTACATGCTCAAGCAGGGCGCGGGCTCGCTGATCAACACCACCAGCGTCAACGGCCTGGTTGCGGAGCCGTTCCTGGCCATCTACGCCACGAGCAAGGGCGCCATCGTGATGCTGTCCAAGGGCATCGCGCTGGACTACGCCAAGCAGAACATCCGCTGCAATGCCATCGCCCCGGGCTGGGTGGACACCCCCATCAACTACGCGCACGCGGAGATGCTCGGCGGCCTGGCGGAGGTCTACGCCACCATCGACTCGTTCCAGCCCATCGGGCGTCCGGGCACACCCCGGGAGATTGCCAACGTCGCCCTGTTTCTTGCGTCGGACGAGTCGTCCTTCGTCACCGGATCCGTGATCGTTGCCGATGGCGCGATGACGGCCAAGTAGCCAGAGGGGTCCCATGAGCACTGCCGGCCAGCATCGCAAGCACGCACGGCTCGAGGAGCTGGAGGCCATGGTCCGGGACGGCCGGATCGACACGCTCGTCGTGGCCCTGACCGACATGCAGGGCCGCCTTGTGGGCAAGCGCGTCCAGGCGCAGGCGTTCCTTGAGGGCGTCATCGACCACGGCGCCCACTTCTGCACCTACCTGCTGGGCACAGACATGGAGATGAACACGCCCGAGGGCTTCAAGCTCATGAACTGGGAGACCGGCTACGGCGACTGGATCGCCAGCCCGGTCTGGGACACGCTC
>CAIYHO010000292.1 GCA_903925955.1 uncultured Chloroflexota bacterium | reverse complement strand
GTGGCGGAAGAATGAAGTCTTCATCCGGAAGCGCGTCTGAGAGTTGGCGGGGCTCTGGGCCGCGGTGACGCCCGGACCGCGGCAAGGCCCACGCCGCGGCGCATCTGTGCCGAACCTGCACGCCGCACGCACATCTTCTGCACATCTCGGCGCGAGAGTGAACTCCATCAAGCACGGCGACCGCCCATAGGTCGCCACAACGGAGATCACACAGACACATGCGCGCCATCATCGGCATCTTCTTCTTCGGTCTCGTCGCGTTTGCGGCCGGGACCCTCGGCTTCCAGGCAGGCGTCGCCTCGGCCGTCACCGGCGGCACCGGCAACCCGGCAGCAGTCTGGTTCCTGATGGGCGGCCCGCACTTCGGCGGCCTGTTCTTCCTGTTCGCGCTGTTTGCCATCGCCCTGGCGATTGGTGGCGCACGGCGCCGACACGGGATGCGCGGCGCATGTGCCGGCGACCACGGCCCAACGGGCGCCCAGGGATCCTGGAGCGGCCACGGCCCCTGGGGCCGCCACTTCACCGACGGCGATCCGCGCCGCAACTGGATGAGCGAGATGCACCGCCAGATGCACGAGGCCGAGGCAACCCAGGCGCAAACCGGCACCACCGGGACCGGCACCACCGGGACGCCTGACGCCACCTCGACAACGGGCACCCCAACCGCCGGCTGATCCCCGGCATCCCTCCCCTTTTCCACGGCCGACGCCGGGCGGGTATCCTCGCCCGGCGTTTGCCGTCCCGTATCGGAGCACCATGCGCACGATCCTGGTCGTGGAAGATGAGCCGCAGATCGCCGGGCTTGTCCGCGACTATCTCGAGCATGCCGGGTTTGCCGTGCTGTCGGCCTCCGATGGCAACGGCGCCCTCGCGCTGGTCCGTGCCCGGCGGCCAGACGTCATCGTCCTAGACCTTGGCCTGCCTGGCATCGACGGCCTTGACGTCCTGCGCTCCATCCGGCGCGACTCGGCCGTGCCCATCCTCATCCTGACCGCCAGAAGCGACGAGACCGACCGTGTCACGGGTCTTGAGTTGGGCGCAGACGACTACGTGGTAAAGCCGTTCAGCCCCAAGGAGCTTGTGGCTCGCGTCCGCGCCGTGCTGCGTCGCGTTGATGCCCGGCCGCTAGCAAACGAGCGTCTTGTCGCAGGCTCGCTGGAACTGGACTTGGCTCGCCGCCGCGTCCTCGCCGACGGCCACCCCGTTGACCTCACGCCCACCGAGTTTGAGCTGCTCGCGACGCTGGCGCGCGAGCCCGGCCGCGTCTGGACGCGCTCGCAGCTCCTCGACGCCGTCCGCGGGTTCAGTCTGGAGACCTACGAGCGGGCCATCGATGGCCACATCCGCAACCTGCGCCGCAAGCTGGAGCCCAACGGTCCGGGCACCCGGTTCGTCCGAACGGTCCACGGCGTGGGCTATGCGCTGGAGGACGGCGAGGCGTGAACCACCGCGGCAACAGCAGCGACGAGGACTGGCGCCTGCGCTGGGAGCTGCGCGAGCAGGCCTGGCGTGCACGGCGCGATGCCGGCCCGCGGCACCGCTGGCGTCGGCCGCGCGGCGGGCTGCCGCCCGTTGGCTGCGTGATCGTGGTCATGCTGGGGTTCCTGGCGTTCGTCGGCATCGCCGTGCAGGTCGCCATCTGGTTCACCGCCGTCGTCCTCGGCATGTTCCGCCCGCTCGCCGAGCCACGGGGCGCCCAGGGGATTGCGGTTGTCGTCATCGTCCTCGTGGCGCTCTTCATCGCGTTTCGGGCGTTCACGGGGTATGCGCGGCCGCTGGCTGAACTCGCAGCCGCGAGCGAGCGCCTCGCCGACGGCGAGCCCGATGTGCGGGTGCAGGCCCGAGGACCGCGCCCTGTGCGGAACCTGGGCGCCTCGTTCAACGCGATGGCTGAGCGCCTTGACCGAAGCCGCGACGATCGCCGCTCGATGCTTGCCGACGTGACGCACGAACTGCGCACGCCGCTCACGGTGCTGGGCGGGGGTCTTGAGGCGATGATCGACGGGGTTCACCCGGCTGACGCCGAGCACCTCGCGCCGCTGCTGGCTGAAACCGTGGTGATGCGGCGGCTCCTTGACGATCTGCGGACGCTGTCGCTTGCCGAGGCGGGCGCCCTGCCGCTCCACCGCGAACCGTCGGATCTGCGCGCCATCGCGGACGAGGTGGTGGCCTCGGCGCACACTGCCGCATCGGCCAAGGGGGTGGCGATGTCGTCCGACGGCGACGGGGCACTCACGACGAGCGTTGACCCGGTGCGGGTTCGCGAGATCCTGGCCAACCTTGTGGCAAACGCTGTGCGGCACACGCCGGTGGGTGGCCGCGTGGCCGTCACCGTGCGGGCAATCGGCGGCGACGCGGTGCTGGACGTGGCCGATACGGGCGAGGGCATCGCGCCTGAAGACCTGGAGCGCGTCTTCAATCGCTACGAGCGCCGCTCGGACACCAGCGGCAGCGGTCTTGGGCTTGCGATCGTCCGCGACCTCGCCACCGCCCACGGGGGTTCGGTTGAGGTGTCCAGCGACGGTGTCGCCGGGCGCGGCTCGAGGTTCCGCGTGAGGCTGCCGCTTCGGGACTGAGACCCTGCCGGGGCCCACGGCCGGGGTTCGCTGCCACCCAGCCGCGCGCATGGATGAAGACTTCATGATCCCGCGCATCTGGCGCTCAAGAAAGCGTCAGGGAGGCCCCAGCTTCATGGCGTGCGGCAGCACCGTGGCGGAAGCATGAGGTCTCCATCTGGAGGTGCGTCCCAATGGTGACGCGACCGAGCCGCGGGTCCGACTGCCCGCGTTCGGGCGTCAGGCGATGCGGCGAGCCAGGCGTCAGGCGATGCGGCGAGCCAGGACGCGCAGGCCGCCCATCAGCAGACCGGCGACTGCCAGCAGAGCACCGACAAGCGTGACCGGAGGAATGCCTGCGGGCGATGCGGGCGCCATTGGGGCCGTGGGCGCCGCGTCTGCGCTGGGCGCAGGGGCAATCACGGCTTCGGGGGTGGCCAACGCGGCGTAGTCGCTGGGGCCAGCCTGCTTGGGGCCGGCATCGTTGCTGGGCCCGGGGACCATCGCCAGCGGCGACGCGTCAGGCTGTGGGTTTGTCGTTGTGTTGGTGCTGGAGGTCCGCTCGGAACTGGTGGGCACGGCCTGGCCGGTCACACCGGTTGCCCCGTCCACCGGCGCTGCCGATGACGGCATGGCGAAGACGGGACTTGGCGCGCCACCGGCGCCAGCATTCTCCACGGGCGCCGCAGCGCGATCGCCGGCCGTCCCCTGTCCGCCGAGGCCAAGGCTGCCGAGGCCGCCCGAGAGCAGGATCCCCGCAAGGCCCAGGGCGGCGAGGCCGGCGCCGGCGGGGCCCGCGAAGGCGAACCGGGCAGCGGCGAGGGGCGAGAGGAGGCGGGCCAGGGCGCCGCGGGCGCCGGCG
>CAIYHO010000291.1 GCA_903925955.1 uncultured Chloroflexota bacterium | reverse complement strand
GTGGGGGTGGCGAAGTTGCCAAAGACGTTGCCGCGCCAGGTCCGGATGTAGAGCAGCCAGAAGTGCTCGAAGACGGCGCCGACAGACGCGAGGGAGGCGCGGGTTGGCGTGGTAGGCGTGGTTGGCATGCCAGCCGCGACGGCCATCGTCGTCAGTCCACCAGCGTGCGGCCGGTGAGCCGCAGGAAGACGTCCTCGAGGGAGCTGCGCCGCACCAGCACGGTCTCAACCTTGAGTCCACGTGCGTGGACCTGGGCCGCCACGGCCTCGCCGTCCTCGGAGTAGACCAGGACCCGGTCCGGCAGCTTGTCGATCCGCTCGCCAAGCCCCTCCAGCTCCGCGCCCAGCGTCTCCTGGACGCCCGTGGGGAAGCGCAGCTCCGTCACCTCGCGGGATGAGTAGCGCTCGATGAGCGAGCGGGGCGAGCCCTCGGCCACGATCTTGGCCTTGTCCATGACCACGAGGCGGTCGCAGAGCTGCTCCGCCTCGTCCATGTAGTGCGTCGTCAGGACCAGCGTCACGCCGCGCTGCTTGAGCCGGTACAGCCGCTCCCACAGGAGGTGGCGCGCCTGCGGGTCAAGCCCCGTGGTGGGCTCGTCCAGCAGCAGGATCGACGGCTCGTTGATGAGGGCGCGCGCAATCGTCAGCCGGCGCTTCATGCCGCCCGACAGCGGCTCCACCTTGTCTTTGGCGCGCTCGCCAAGCTGCACGAAGTCGAGCAGCTCGAGTGCGCGTCTTGTCGCTTCGGCGCGGTTCAGCCCGAAGTAGCGCCCGTAGATCACGAGGTTGTCGCGGACGGTCAGTTCCGTGTCCAGCGAGTCCTCCTGCGGCACCACGCCAAGGCGCCCGCGGATGCGCGGGCCATCGGCGGTGGGGTCCAGACCCAGGATGCTCAGCTTGCCCTCCGTCACGGGCGACACGCAGCCGATCATCCGCATGGTGCTGGTCTTGCCGGCGCCGTTGGGGCCGAGGAAGCCGAAACTCTCGCCGGGCGCGACATCGAAGTCGACGGCGTCAACGGCCGTGAACGTGCCAAACCGCTTGGTCAGGCCGCGGGCGGAGATGAGGGGCGCCTGGGCGGGCGCGGCGGTGTCGATCATGGGCCAGTCGATGCTACCGCCGTTGGGCCGGAGAGGCCTCCGGCGGGAGCCGTCAGGCCTCGGCCCAGATGGCTTGCACGACTAATCCAGGGTCGCAGTGCGTGCGGGAATGTCACCCGGTCAGGTGGCGGCCCCCAGCCACCAGGGCTCGTGCTGCTCGGCCCACCGGCGGGTGCGGGGCCCAATCAGGGGTGCCACGAGCACGAACCGGTCGGCCCGCACCGGGAGGACGTTCTCGAGGAAGCACGCTATGGCGCTGTCGTGGAGGCTCCCGTGGGCCTGATCGCCAGGGGCGGGCTCGGACCCGGCGAGCAGGTCGTCGACCGCCCGTAGGACCGCCGCGACAGCCGCTTCCTCGCCGTCGTCGACCAGCGTCCGGAACGGCGGGCCGAGCGACGACAAGGCGCCACACCAAGAGACGTCGCCAGCGTCATCCGCGAACAGGTCCAACATCTCGTCGAACTCGGCGCGAGCGTGCTCCGGCAGGAGCGCCCGCAGGCCCGCGGCCAGATCCCGTCCGCTCGTCGTGTCCACGGGCCCATTGTCTAGGATCGCGTCCCGTCCGGTCAGGGGATCGTCTCCTCGCTTTGAGTGACATTCACCCATCTCGGGCGAACACCTCACCGAGAGGCACGGCATCGATGCCTGCAGCAAGTGCTGCTGCGAGCTGGGCTCGATCCGCGCTGATCAGTGGGACATCCATGCGAGCCGCAGTCACGAGATACGCCGCGTCAGGAACACGCGTCCCTGTCGCCAACGCGAGGTCGAAGGCGGCGACGGCCAAGCCATGCGGCTCGCCTTCATCGATGGCAACTGACGTGAGGGCGGCGAGCACCCTATCCGCGATCTCGCGGGCGACCCGACCGGACCGGACGGCGATGAGCAGCGATGTCGCCACCTCCAGAAGGAAGTTCGGCGGCGCGAACGCGCGCAGCTGTCCACTGAGCAACGCATCAGCCACGATCAGCGCTCCGGCGCGGTCGGCCTCGTCCTCGAACGCCCAGCGCAGGATCACGCTCGCGTCAACGACGGCGTCGTTCATTGGTCCTTCTTTGGCGCCTCAGAGATGAACTGCAGCAGGCGCGCGCCAAACTCTTCGCGCGCCTGGTTGAGCAGCCCGTCTACTGTGTCGTGCGGGCCGGTTGGCGGGTTGGTCAGCTTCGCAAGCCGCGCCAGCTCCGCGAAGGCCTCACGGCGGCGGGCAAGCATCCGCTCGTACGTGTACGGCCAGTGGTCCCGGTTGTAGCGGGCGATGTACTCCTCGTCCGACTCCGACGTTGTGTAGGCGGCGACGGCTTCCCGCGCGGCAACCGGGCGGTCCTCCGGCTGCGGCAGCGCTGACGCGGGGATACGCACCGCCCCACCGATACGCACGCTCGCCAGCGACCCGTCCGCGATCCGCCGGCGCACCGTACGCAGGCTGATGCCCAGCCGTTCGGCGGCTTCGGCAGCGGTCAGATAGGCGGCGTCGTCCATCGGTCAAGCATGATCGAAGCGCCACCTGATGTCAATAGATGCCATCGTGTGCCACTCAAGCTGTCACACGACCGCTGGATGGTCCCCCGCATGGACGATGTTGCCAAACTGCCGCCACAGGATCGCGAGCAGGATCGCGGAGCCGATGAACCCAAACCACATCGGCGCCGTGATGCCAAAGCTGCTGGCGAGCGCGCCGCCAATGGGCGTGCCCACCACCATGCCGCCGACGCCGCCCGCGACATAGACACCGGCCACGCGGCCCAGCAGCGCATCCGGGACGGCCCGCTGCCGGACGGCCGTGGACGTGGTCCCCCAGACAAACGCGTGCGCGCCAAAGATCACCATGACGCCCAGCGCCACGATCGGCAGGGTTGTCAGCGCCAGCACCAAGTGCGTGGCGGTCTCGATGGCGAGGCCCACGCGCATGATGTCCGCGAGGGCGAAGTGGCGCTCCAGCCAGCCGTACCCGCTAACGCCGATGAGGCCGCCCGCCGCCATGGCCGTGGCGAGGAAGCCGAAGCCCACGGCGTCCATGCCAAGACGCTGACCCGCGTATAGCACCAGCACGGACCACGCAGCGCCGAACGTCACGTTGAAGGCGAAGATCGTGAGCGCGAGCGTGCGCATGGGCGGGTGGCCCGCGAGCCAGCGGACGCCTTCGACAAAGTCGGCCCGAAGGGTGGAGCGCTTGGGCTCGGCGTCGTCGTCCTCGGTTGCGCTGGCCGCAGCCCGCCGGATGACCACGCGCGAGATCAGCACGGCGCCCATGCAGGCGGTGACGGCGTTCACGGAGAACGGCAGCGCCATGCCCAGCGCGAAGAGGAACGCTCCGATGGGCGGGGACAGCAGTTGGCCCGCGAGCAGGTACGAGCCCTGGAGGCGCGCGTTGGCGATGCCGAGATCCACGCGCGGGACGATCCCGGGCAGGATGCTGCCGGCGGCGAGGTTGGCGAAGACCTCGGCCGTGGACAGCAGGAGCAGGACGGCCAGCACGACAGCGACATTGATGGCGCCGGTGGCGACGGTCAGGGCCAGCGTCGCCAGCACGACGCTGCGCGACAGGTCCATCGCCATGACGATCCGGCGGCGGTCGAGGCGGTCCACGAGGACGCCGGCGATGGACCCGAGCAGCAGCTTCGGCAGGTACTGGCACAGTGCAGCAAGCGAGACGAGGAGCGGGTCGTGCGTCTGCGATGCCATCAGGAGCGGACCGGCGGCCACCATGAAGCCGTCGCCGATGTTGTTCGCGATGGCCGCGGAGAGCAGCCAGCGGAAGCCCCGGCCCAAGCGGGCAGGCGCGACGACATCGATCAGGGCGGTGACGGGGTTGGGCATCGGCCGCGGATTATCGCAGCCGCCCGGCGCCGTCTACGACCGCCCGAGCACCACGTCGATCCCGCGGAACACCGCGTCGAGCTGCGCCGCGGAGACTTGACCCGTTCGCTCGATGAACTCGGAGCGATCCACGGTCACGAGGTGGCTGACGTTGACGACTGATTCACGCGCAAGGCCCGTTGCCCGCGCCGATAGCATCAAGTTGCCGGGCGCTCCCGCCCGACTGAGCTTGCTCGTCAACGCCACGCACACGACCGTTCTCAGGGCGCTCTGGTTGAGTGAATCGCTCTGCAAAACGATGACGGGCCTCAGGTACCCGGGCTCGGACCCCCGAGGTTCGCCGAGGTCTGCCCACCAGACCTCCCCCTGCGCGATCACCATTCCGTGTTCCGGAAGACTTCCCTGGCGGCGGCCCTCAAGAACGGATCCGGGCCATCCTCGGGGTCTTCGGCCAGCACGCGGTTCATGGCCTCGGTCACGGCGTCGGCCTCGTGGCGCGCCAGGTACTCGCGGAGGGCGGAGCTGTACACCTCGCTGCGGGAGCGCTGGGTGTACTTGGCGAACCGATCGGCTCGGGCAAACAGGTCATCGGGCACGGAGACAGCGGTCTTCATACCCGGAGTATAACCAGCGGCCTGGAGACCAAACTCGGGAACTTCATGCCGCCAGTCTGGCGACCGCCTCTTATCCCCGGCTTATCGCGCCTCACCCTGGGCCTGGCTCACCCGGCGGGTCATCCAGCGCAGGGACTCACGTGGTGAGCCAAATCCGGCTCGGGCGGGCTCGGGCGGGGCTGCGTGGAGGCGCTCAAGCGCTCGGCGGCTCACCGGGTGAGTGAACCGTGCAGACGGGATCTGGAAGGCTCACCGGGTGAGCCGCCGAGCGCGATGCCGCAAGGCCCTATCGCGCCGGGACGGTTCCCTCGTGCAGGGTGACGATGCCGCCGGTCAGGCCCGCCCAGCGGACATCGGTGAGGCCGGCCTCGCCCATGATCTCGGCGATGCGCTCGGGTGACGGGTACGCCTGCACGGACCGGACGAGGTAGCTGTACGCCGCGCCCTGACCGGCCAACTTGCCGATCACGGGGACGATGCGGTCAAACCACCAGCGCATGAACCGCGCGAGCGGGCTGCGCGGGCGGGCAATCTCGAGGCAGAGGACGCGACCGCCGGGACGCACGGAGCGCGCCATCTCGGCAAACCCCTGGCGATAGTCGGGCAGGTTGCGCATGCCAAAGGCAATCGTCGCCGCGTCGAAGGAGGCATCGGCCGTCGGCAGCGCCAGCGCATCGCCCACGGCATAGCTGAGCCCGGACAGCCCCGCGTACCGCTGCTGCGCCACGGACGTCATGCCCGGCGACAGGTCGATGCCCTGCACGCGGCCGCCAGGCTGCGCCACCTTCCACAGATCAAACGCCACCTTGCCCGTCCCGGACGCGACATCCAGCGCCGAGCCGCCGGCCTTCAGACCCGCAGCGCGCACCAGACGGCGGCGCCAGCGCGGCTCCTGGAACGCCGAGATCAGCAGGTTCATGAGGTCGTATCGGCCGGAGATCCGGTCAAACATGACCTGAACCTCCACCTGCTTGGCGGCGTTGCCCGCACCGGTGGAGGCGCCGGTTGGCGTGTGGTCGGGCGGCAATTCGGCGGTCATGGATTGGGCTCCGGGGCGTGGGGCGGAAGTTCGGCAAGGAAGGCGGCAACGGCATCCGCAACGGGGGCGGGCGCCATGATGGGCGACGTGTGGGTGAGGCCTTCGAGGGTAGCGCGGCGTGCGCCGGGGACGCGAAGGGCGAGGGCCTCGGCGATGGGCAGGTAGAACCAGTCGCTCGCGCCGCCCGTCAGGATGAGGGTGGGCGCAGCGATCCGGGCAAGGCCATCCGGGTCCAACCCCGTCAGCCCGGCATCGGCCAAGGCGCCGTCGCCCTCGCCTTCCAAGAACGCGCGGGAGCGGGGCGGCAGCCGGTCCCACGCCTCGTCACCGGCCACGGCGCGCAGGAACGTCTCGGCTGCGGACGCGGCGCCGCCGGTGCGATGCGCGGCTGCCACGTCTGTCGCCAGCTTGGCGAACTGCGCGCGGATCTCCGGGCCGCCTACGGGGCCATACGGCGGCTCATAGGCAACCACCGCGCTGGCGCGCTCCGGGTGGCGGGCCGCGACCTCAAGCGCCAGACCGCCGCCAAAGCTCACGCCGACGAAGGCCGCGCGACCGATGCCGCGGGCGTCCAGATAGGCGATGACGTCAGCGACATGCGTGGCCACATCGAGCGGGCGGGGGTCAGCCAGCCGCGAGGAGCCGCTGCCGCGCCGGTCGAGGGCGTGGACGGTGACGTCGAGCCGGTCCGCGAGATAGCGCGCCAGACGATCCAGCTGCGCCGCCGTGGACAGCGTGCCGTGCAGGAGGACCAGGGCCCGCGGGCCATCGCCGGTGACGCGCCAGCCGATGGCGTCGCCGCCAGGCCTTGCGAGTTCGCCTGCACGGGCGCCCGTGAGCAGCGCCCGAAGCGCCTCGCGGCGGAGTTTGCCGCCGGCGGTCCGCGGCACGGCGTCCAGCCTGGCGAAGGACGCGGGCACCTTGAACCCGGCGAGGCGGGCGCGGACGTGAGCGGCCAGCGCCTCGTCGCCGGGATCCGCGGCGCCAGCCTGCAGGACAACCGCGGCCACCGGCACCTGGCCCAGCGTGTCGTCGGCACGGCCAACCACGGCGGCATCGGCCACCGCCGGGTGCTCGATCAGCGCAGCCTCCACCTCGGAGGGGTCGATGTTCTCGCCGCCGCGGACGATCCGGTCGGTCCGGCGATCCACCACAATCAGGCGTCCGGCGACGTCGAGACGCCCGAGGTCACCCGTGCGCACCGGCTCGCCGAGCGTGCGCGGCTCCTCGTCCAAGTACCGCGAAAATGCCGATGGGCTGCGCACGACGATCTCGCCGACGCCGTCGGCATCGGGCGCGTCGATGGAGAGCTCAAACCCCGGCAGCGGGTACCCGGCGGTGTCCGGGGCTGCGGCGGCCTCCTCGGCGGGGAGCGCCGTCACGCCGGAGCCGCACTCTGACAGGCCGTATGTGGGGACAACGGGCCAGCCGGCGGCCGTTGCGCGGAGCACCAGCGCAGGCGGAATGACGCCGCCGCCAAGCGGCACGGCGCGCAGGGTGGCCGGGGGCGGCGCATCGACACCCGCCTCAGCGGCCGCGTCGAGCAGGCGGATCAGCTGCGTGGGCACCAGCGACACGTGGCTGAGCGGGGGCGTGCCGGGCGCCGGATCGCGCAGCGCGGCCAAGAGCGCTCCCGGATCGGTGGCCGGGAGGATCCGGACGGGAACACGCCCAAAGATGGCCCGCCAGAGGATGCCGAGACCCGCAACGTGGGCCAGACCCAGCGGCAGCGCCCAACCCGTGGCCGCGGGCAGAACGGCCATCCACGCATCTGCGCTGGCGGCCAGCGCGGCACCGGACAGGACCACGCCCTTTGGCCGCCCCGTGGTGCCCGATGTGAGGACAATGACCGCGGGCGCCGCAAGATCACGCGTTGGCCGCGCGGCAACGCCGACGCGAGTGGCCGGAATGGCGGACAGCCGGAGCCATGGCCGGGAGGCTTGATCGTCGCTGTCGGCCGCCGCCCGCGTGGCATCGGACCGCGAGCCGTCGTGAAGCACCAGGGCCGGATGCGCCACGTCAAGCGCGGTGGCCAGCTCACGCGTGGTGAGCCCCGCGGGGATGGGCGCGGCCTTTGCGCCGGCGCGCAGGATGCCAATCAGCGCGGCGGCGGCATCTGCCGTGGTGGCCCCAACAAGCGCCACGCGGGGGTGCTCGCTGGGCTCAATCCCGTCAAGCGCGGCCCGCACAGCCACAGCAATCGCGGCGGAGCGGCGCTCAAGATCGGCCCAGGTCAGGACGGTGTCGCCGTCGAGGATCGCGGGCTCGTTGGGCGCCTCGGCGGCGTTGCGCAGGACAAGGTCGTCCACCAGCCACATCCGGGTCACGACGCCACCTCGTACCGCGCCACGGCGGCCTCGTCCAGCGCAACGCCCAGCCCCCCGCTCCCGAGTCCGCCTGGAACGCGCATCCGTCCGCGGTCCACCGCCAGGGGTTCAACCAGCAGGTCATCCACCAGCAGATCGGCCGTGGCCAAACCGTGGTCCCGCCCGGCGGCGGGCCAGCCCGGCACATCGGGGAGCAGCCCCGCACACCGCAGGCTAAGCGCCAGCCCCACGCCAGTCTCGAAGAGCGAGCTGATCACCACGGGCACCCCGTGCGCCGCGGCCAGCGCCGCAATCTCCGCAACCACGCCGGGTCCGCCCACGCGCGCAGGCTTCACCACCAGCACGTCGGCCGCCCCGGCGTCCAGCACGGCGCGCGCGTCCGCCAGCGACGCAACCGCCTCATCGGCCGCCACCCGCACGCCCGCGCCCCCGCCCATCCGACGCCGCAGTTCCGCCGCATCGTCAAGCGCCGCAAGCCCCGCAGGCGCCATCGGCTGCTCCACGTACTGGAGCCCGTATGGCGCCAGCGCTTCCAGCCGAGCGGTGGCCTCGTCCAGCGTCCAGGTGCCGTTGGCGTCCAGCCGCAGGGCAATCCCCTCGCCCACCGCGTCACGCACCGAGGCCACGCGGATGGCCAGTTCGCCAGCTGTGTCGCGAGCGCCGGCTTTGAGCTTGAGGGTCCGGTACCCGGCGGCGACCGCCAGCCGCGCGGCCATCGCGGTGGTCATGGGGTCCAGCCCGGGGAGGGTGGCGTTGACGCCAACACCCGCGCCGTCGCGGCCAAGCACAGACAGCAGCGGGGAGGTCAGGTCCAGCTCCGCCGCCTCGGCCGCCGCTGCCAGCGCCGCCTCATCGGCCGCCACGGCCTCGCCCACGCCCAAGCGCCCATCGACGCCGCGCATCACCACAATCCACGACTCGCGCGCTGACCAGGTGCCGGCCGCGGTGGCAAACGGCGACCGGAACGGAACGCGGACATGGCGGACGCGCACGGCGGCGGGGTGGCGCACCGGCGAGGTCAAGCCGCGCTGCCCCCTGCCACCAGCCTGACAAGCGCAAGTCCAAGCGCAAACAGCAGCCCGTGCCAGAGCGACAGACGCGCCGTCCCCTTGAGCACCAGGTTCAGCTCGCGCGGCTCGCCAAAGCCGCGGACCTTCGCCAGCAGCGGGCGCGTCATCGGCAGCGTCAGCAGCGGCAGCAGCACCAGGAGTGACGCCACGCCAACGCCGTTGAGCAGCCAGTTGGCGGCCAGCACCACCGGCACCGCATACGCAATGGCAAGGAGCCCCGCGTACTCGCCCTGCGTCGCCGCCTTCCCCAGGACCACGGCGAGCGTCCGCTTGCCCGCAACCGTGTCCGTGGGGATGTCGCGCAGGTTGTTGACCACGAGGATCGCCGTGATCAGCAGCCCTGGCGGGACCGATGCCGCGAGGAACTGCCAACTCATGGACAGCGCCTGCAAGTACGCGGTGCCCGCCACCGCGACAAGGCCAAAGAACAGGAAGACGAAGACTTCGCCCAGCGCCTTGTACCCGTACGGGAACGGGCCGCCGGTATACGCGAGCGCAGCGACGATCGCCAGCGCGCCCAGCGCGAGGAGCACCGGGCCGCCAACCGCAACCAGATAGAGGCCAACAACCCCGGCAAGGCCGATGACGATCGCAATCGCGATCTCCAGCTGCCGCTCCGTCACCAGCCCCGCGGCCGTGACGCGCATGGGGCCCTGGCGGGCATCGGTGTCGGCGCCGCGGCGAAAGTCGGACAGGTCGTTGGCAAAGTTGGCGACGATCTGGAGCAGCAGCGCCACGATCAGACAGCCAAGGGCGGTGTCCAGGCGGAAGGACGCCCCCGCACGCAGCGCCGCGCCAAGACCCACGACGACGCCCGCAGCAGCCGCGGGCAGCGTGTTGGGCCGGGCGGCGTGGACCCAGATGGAGAGCGTGGACGGACGCGCGGTCGGCGCCGGGGACGCAGGCGCGCTCATGGCCGACGCGCGAACTTGCGGTAGTTGGCCGGCCGCTTCTCGAGGAACGCGGTGGAGCCCTCGTGCGCCTCATCGGTTGTGTAGTAGAGGCCCGTGGCGTTGCCCGCAAACTCCTGCAGCCCGGCCAGCCCGTCGGTTGCCACAAGGAAGGCGGACTTGAGGAACCGGATGGCCGTTGGGCTCATCTCCAGGATCTCGTTGGCCCACTGGACACCCTCGGCCTCAAGGTCCGCCAGCGGCACCACCTTGTTCACCAGATGCATCTCCAGCGCCTCGGCCGCGTTGTACTGGCGGCAGAGGAACCAGATCTCCTTGGCCTTCTTGTCGCCCACCAGCCGCGCCAGCAGCCCCACGCCAAAGCCGGCATCAAAGCTGCCAACCTTTGGGCCAACCTGGCCAAAGATGGCGTTGTCGCTGGCGATCGACATGTCGCACACGATGTGGAGCACGTGGCCGCCGCCGATGGCAAAGCCGTTGACCAGCGCGATCACCGGGATGGGCAGGCTGCGGATCTGGCGCTGGAGGTCCAGCACGTTGAGCCGCGCGAGCCCGTCCGAGTCAAGGTAGCCGCCGTCGTGGCTCTTGTAGTTGGCGTCGCCACCCGCGCAGAACGCCTTGTCGCCCTCCCCAGTGAGCAGGACGCAGCCGATGCTGGCGTCGTCGCGGATGCGCAGGAACGCATCAATCAGCTCGCGGACCGTCAGCGGCCGAAACGCGTTGCGGACCTTGGGGCGGCAGATGGTGACCTTGGCGATGCCGGTGCCCGAGACCTCGTAGCGGATGTCCTTGTACTCGGCGGCCGTGGTCCAGACAACGGTGCTCACGCTGGGGCGTCCTCCTGCAGGAACTCAAGGGCAAGGGAGACGAACGCGTCGGGGCGTTCGAGGTGGGGCGTGTGACCGGCGCCGTCAACGATGGCGAGGCGGGCGCCGGGGATGCCGGCGGCCACCTGCTGGGCTCGGGCCCGCGCCGGGTCCAGGGCGCCCGCGATGACAAGCGTTGGCGCGCTGATCCGGGTCAGGCGGTCGTGGAGCGGCTCCATCACGCCCTGGCCGGCAAAACGCAGACTCTGGGCGAGACCGTGTGGATCCTGGGCGAGGCGGATGGCGCGCTGCTGGGCCAACACCGCTTCGGGGAGGTGGGCTTGGGAGGCGAAGAGCGGCATGCGCTCCCAGCGGTCCACAAAGGCCTCAATGCCGTCGCGCTCGATGTCGTCGGCCAGTTCGTCGTCGTCCATGCGGCGCTGGGTGCGGGCATCCGTGTCCACAAGCCCGGCGGACGGGCTCTCGAGGATCAGGCGGCGCACCGACGCGGGGCGAACCGCGGCAAGGCGAAGCGCAACCCGGGCGCCCAGCGAGTATCCCAGCACGTGTGGATGCAGGCCGCCGTACCGATGAGCAAGGCTTTCCGCCATGCCCTCAACGGACTCTGCCACGGGATTTGCGCCATGGCCGGGCAGATCCACCGCAATCACGTCGAACTGCTGCGCAAACGCGGGGAGATGGTCCGCCCACGAGGCCCCGCTCCCGGTGAACCCGTGGATCAGCAGGAGCGTGCTCACAGCAGGTCCGCCAGTGCGCGCTGGACCACGGCCGCCACCTCGCGATGCAGCACCACGTTGCGCGCCCGATCGGTCCGCAGGCGCACCACGTTCACGCCCGGCTTGCCAAGCGCGTCGCGGATCGCCTCGTCCAGGTCGTGCGGATCGCGCGGGTCGGCATCGCGGCAGCTGCCGCCAAGGGCCTCGATCACCTTCGACAGGTCCGTGCCGTGCGGCGTGCCGAAGAGCTGCTCGTAGTGCTCCGGGAGGCCGGAGCCCGCCACCGGCACGCCCGGCTGGGCCTGCGGCAGGAACGAGAAGATGCCGCCGCCATCGTTGTCCACCAGAACCACCGTCAGCGTCAGACCAAGCTGGCGCGCCATGCCGATGGCCGTGGCGTCGTGGAGAAACGAGACGTCGCCGATGACCAGCGCCTTTGGGGCGCCGGAAGCGGCAGCGCCAAGCGCCGACGAGATGACGCCGTCAATGCCGTTGGCGCCGCGGTTGGCACGGACAGTGATGGCGCGATCCGTTGACGGCAGCCAGGCGTCCATGTCGCGGACCGGCATCGACGCACCGGACCAGAGCACGGCGCCGTCCGGCAGCGCATCGGCCAGCACCGGGAATGGCGCGCCCTCAAAGGGCTCGTTCAACGCGGCAAGCCACTGCGTCATCGCCTCGGTCGCCGCGTTGTCGGCCTTGCGCCAATCGGCCGCCCAGACGGTGTCGGCCCCGCCGTCAAAGCAGTCCGCAACCATGAGAGCCGTCTCGGCGGGATCGGCGTGGACAAACGTGGCGGGGAGGAGCGCGGGCTCGCGCCAGCCGCTGCCGCCGTCAAGGACGATGAGCTCCGGGCGGGTCCTGGTCAGGTACTCAAGGATGGGCTTGGCCGTGGGCATGGCGCCGGTCCGGATGACCAGTTCCGGGGCATGGGCATCAATCCAGGCCCCCGGGCGGCAGAGCTGGTCCGCACGCGCGATGACCAGGCTTTGGTCATGGGCGCCCGCTCGCAGCCCCGACAACGGGTCCGCAAGGATGGGGAAGCCTGTGGCGGCCGCCAGCGCCGCAAGGGCGTCGGGCAGACGCGGATCGTCGTCCGGACCCGCGATGATCAGCCCGCGCTCCACGCCAACCACCCGGCGCAGCAGGGCCTCCAGCCCATCCTCATCCAGCGCGCGCACGCCGCCGATCACGCTTGTGAATGGCCGCGGGGGGATGTCGGCCTTGGCGGTGACCAGCGGCCCATCGGGCAGCAGCGGCTCACGGAACGGGATGTTGAGGTGAACGGGTCCGGCCGGCGCATCGGCGGCAACCGCCACGGCGCGCCCGGCCACGCTGCGGACGTGGGCAATCGTCGCGGGCTCGCCGTCAAACAGGGGCAGCTCGCTGAACCACTTCGCGTGGGACCCGAAGATGCGGACCTGATCGATGGCCTGCGGAGCGCCGCGGTCCTGGAGTTCGGCAGGCCGGTCCGCGGTGAGGAGCACCAGCGGGACGCGGGCCAGGTTTGCCTCGGCCACTGCCGGCAACAGCTCCGCAACCGCGGTGCCGCTGCTCACAACGATGGCCACCGGGCGGCGCGACACCCGCGCCAGACCCAGGGCGAAGAACCCGGCGGACCGCTCATCAAGGATGACTCGCGTGGTCAGCGCGTCGCACGAGGCGAGCGCCAGCGCCAACGGCGCGGACCGCGAGCCCGGGCAGACCACCACGTCGCGGACACCGGCGGCCGCCAGTTCAGCGGCAAACGCGCGCAGCGTCTCGGCGTGGCTCATCGTGCGCTCACCACTTCACCGCTCGTCCGCAGGGATGCCCAGCGCTGAGATCACGGCGCGCAGCTTGATGTTTGACTCCTCCCACTCGAGATCGGGATCCGAGTCAGCCACGATGCCACAGCCTGCAAACAGCGTTGCGGACGTTCGCTCCACGATGCCGCAGCGCAGGGCAACGCACAGCTCGCCATCGCCATCGGCACCCAGCCAGCCCACCGGCCCTGCGTACCAGCCGCGGTCAAAGCCCTCGTGCTCGTCGAGGAGCGCAAGCGCCATGTCGCGGGGTTCACCGCCAACGGCAGGCGTGGGGTGGAGCCGCTGCGCCAGCGCGAGGAGCCCGTTGGCCTCAGGCAGCGTCCCGCTGATCTCGGTGACAAGGTGCTGGACAAAACGCAGCGTCATGACGCCGGGCTTGGGCGCAACGGTCAGGGTTGCCGTGACCGGTGTCAGCAGGGAGCGGATGGCGCCCACCACGATTGCGTGTTCCTCGAGGTCCTTCTCGGACGCAAGCAGCGCCAAGGCGAGGGTGGCGTCCTCGGCGGCGTCCGCTCCCCGGCGGATCGTCCCGGCCACGGCTACCGTGCGGAACGTGCGGCCCTCGGTGCGCGCGAGGCGCTCCGGCGTGGCGCCAAGGAACGTGCGGCCGCCGCGGCGGAACGCGTACGTGGTGGACTCAGGCGCGCTGGCGGCAAGGCGGCGCAGGGCGTTGGCGATGTCCAGCTCCACGGGGCTGCGCAGGCCCACGCGGCGGGCCAGGACCACCTTGTCGATACGCCCGCGGCCAACGGCGCCCGCAAACATGCCCACGAGGCGGCGCCAGTGCTCGTGGCTGGGCGTCTCGTCGGCAATCGTCAAGGGGGCATACACCGGGCGGGCCACCATGCCGCCGGGGTTTGGCGCGGTGGCGCGTGCGCGGTCCGCCAGCTGCTCCCAGCGGCGCTCCTGTGCGCGGGCGGCGCGGGCCCCGCCATCACTACCGATGACCGAGGCTGTGACCGTGGCGTTGCCGCCACTGCCCACAGCGAACAGCAGCTCCGGTAGCACCAGCGAGCTTGGGCCAAACGGCGCCCAGACATCGCTCTCCGCGGGGCGCCGGCCCGAGAAGCCCATCGCGCCAAGCAGCATCGGGCCGCCCGTGGCGCCATCGGCCATACCGGTAGCATCAACGGCCGCAACCGCAATCAGGTTGTGCCAGGCGGTCTCGGCGTCGCGGAAGCGCTCGGGTCCTTCGGGCTCCACGGCCCACGCGCGGCCGATGCCGACGAATGCGGTGCCCTCCGACGGGCGCAGCCAGAGCGCGGCCTCAAGGTCTGCCTCAACCGCGGCGGCATACAGGGTGATGGGGTCAAGCAAAGGGGCAGCGGCAGTGGCCGCGAACAGACGGCCGGTCTCCGCGCTACTCGCCCCATCAAGCAGCGCGGCCAGACGCTCACCCAGGCCGGCTCCGTCGTCGGCCACCTCGGTCACCGCTTGGTCTCGGGGAATTCGACCCCCGGCTGCGGCATCGGCATTGGCCCGACACGCTTCTCGGGCACACCGGCGCTGCGCAGCAGGGCGGCGCGAAGGGGCGGATACGCGTCTTCAAGCTTGCCCGCCTGATCGGCGAGGAGCCAGCGTCCAACCACCTCGTTGATGGCGCCAAACCACGCGATGCTGGTGATGCGCGTGTCGTGCGGCGGGATGGCGCCCGAGGCCACGGCCTCGTCAAGGTAGCCCTGGATGAGGCGGGCGAAGCGCTCGTGGAGCGCGTTGACCTCGGTCTGGAAGACGCGCCCGGCGCCAATCGTGTCAAGGAAGAGGAGTCTCGCCATCGTGCGGTGCCCGGCGAAGGTTGCCAGCACGGCGCGGATTGCGGCTTCGGCCCTGGCTACAGGCTCGGTCTCCAGCGCGACGGCGCGCTCAACCTTGCCCACCAGCTTGTCGGCCGTGGTGATCATGAGCTCGCGGAAGATCGCTTCCTTCGTGGGGAAGTGGAAGTAGATGCCGCCCTTGCTGGTCTCGGCGGCGCCCGCGATGTCGTCCACCACCGTGTCGCGATAGCCCTTGGTGGAGAACGTGTGAAAGGCCGCGTCCAGGATCCGCTCGCGGCGGCTTCGGCTCTGCTCGGCTGTGTCGGTCTTGGCCATGGAGGTGTCCGTGTCCGTTCTGGCTTGTCGCGTGGTGCGTGCGCCGGCGCGCTCGCACCGACCGACTGGTCGGTCGGTCGCTGTGCTGATGCTAACGCAGCGCGTGTCCGGGTGTCACGGGCGGGCTTCGGGCACCGCGCTTGTTTCGGGCACGGAGCAGACCTGCTTGATGCCGAGTGCGCTGCCGATGCCGCGCCTGTGGCGCGCGATCCAGCGATATCCGGGCTCCAGGAGCGCGTGGCCTGCCCTGTTGTCCGCGAGTCTGGCCGCGGCGCCCCATCGCGGGACGGTTCTGGCGGCGGCGAGGACGGCGCGGGCACCGGTGAGGACGTGGCCCGCCCCGGTGACCAGGTGGAGCGTCTGGGTGAGATCCGGCGCACCCGGCAAGGTTGCGGTCTGGAGCGGCTTCGCTTCGAGTTCGCCCGCGCGCGCCCGACGCATCAGCCACGCGGCCGCGGCGGTGCAGAGACCGCAGTCCGCGTCGTAGAGCATGGTGGCGGCGATCGGCGTCATCAATGCGCAGCGTTGCAGATAAGCCGCAAGTAAGCGGCGGATAAGCGTCCGCTAAGCGGCGTCCGTCATCCTGCGGGCATGGATCCTGTGCGCTTTGGCCTCTCCGTCCGCGCGCTCCGGCGCCATCGCCGCTGGACACAGCAGGAGCTGGGTGACAAGTGCGGGCTCACGCAGGGCGCAATCTCAAAGATTGAGCGCGGGCTCGCGGATCACTTCACGGTTCAGGTGCTCGCCCGGGTTGTCGCCGCACTCGGCGCACGCATCTACTTCCGGGTGCTCTGGCAGGGCGAGGCGCTGGACCGCCTGCTGGACGCTGATCACGCCGCCATCGTGGAGCGGGTCGCCAAGTACCTGCAGGCGCGCGGCTGGGAGGTGGTGCCGGAGGCAACGTTCAGTATCTACGGGGAGCGCGGATCCATTGACATCCTCGCGTTCCACCCGGCGACGGGTGCGCTGCTGGTGATTGAGGTGAAGAGCGTCGTGCCGGACGTGCAGGCGACGCTGGCAGGCATCGACCGCAAGGCGCGCCTGGCCGAAGACGTTGCCCGAGATCGAGGCTGGCGCGTGACGTCGGTGTCGCGCTGGCTGGTGGTGCCGGGTGACAAGACAGCGCGGCGGCGGATCGCGCGGCACGAGGCCACGTTCCGAGCGGCGCTGCCGGGGCGGACCGTTGAGATGCGGCGCTGGTGTTCAGACCCCTCGGGGCCTGTCGCCGGGATCGTGTTTGTGTCACCTAGTACTCAGGAGACTAGGCGACACCGGGTCAGCGCCAAAAGGGGCTGAAACAGGGACACCTAGCTCGCTAGGGACTGGCTGACCCAGACCGGCGGCCGAATAGGCTCCTGAGTGCTAGATGACACTTTCGGGGACTTGGCGGCGGGGGCCGCGGTGGCGCGGCGGCGGAACCTCAGGACTCGTGCGGCGGCACCACCAACACGGGGATTGGCGACATGTGCACCAGCCGATACGGCACGGAGCCCAGGATCGCCCCCACCAGCGGCCCCTCCCCGCGCGAGCCCACCACGATCATCCGCGCGCCGTGAGCGGTGGCCACGTCGATGATCCCGGCGGCCGGCCGCTCGTGGACCAGCTCCACGGACACAGCAATCCCCGCCGCCGCCATGAAGGCGGTCGCCTCGGCCGCCGCATGCTCGCCAGCGGCGCGAATGCCCAACTCCTCGTCGCGGGTCTCGCCGCCGGCAGGCGACGTCGCGTAGCCAAAGGCCACAATCACCTCGGCTCCAAACGCCTTGGCCACCTCGGCTGCGGCCTCAAGTGCCGCCCGGGATCCCTCGGACCCGTCAAAGCCCAGCACGATGGGTGCGGACGTGTCGGTCATGTCACTTCCCTCCGGTTGTCGCCGGGGCGACGTTGGCGCCGTGGACGGCGACGTGGGGATCAACCACCTCGGGCCGGCGCCGGAAGAACTCCGGCTCCCGGACGCGCTGGGCAATCATCAGCCCCACGCCAACCAGCATCAGGACTACCGCAATCACCAGCGGTGGGCCAAAGCCAAACCACGATTCGCCGCTGGTGGAGTTGGCGGGATCCGCCAAATCGACAATCGACTCCACCAGCACCCAGGTCAGCATGAGCCCGCCCAGCAGCGGGAAGAGCCCGATAAACACGAAGTTCTTCACGCTCTTGAACAGCTCGCGCCGGTAGTAGACGACGCACGCAAACCCGGTGAGGCCGTAGTAGAACGCGATCATCAGGCCAAGCGCGGCGATGGCGTCGTACAGGATGTTCTCGGAGATGAGCTTCAGGCCCACGTACCAGACGATCGACAGGACGCCCATCCAGATGGTGGCTGGACCCGGCGTGAGGAACCGCGGGTTGATCCGCGCCCAGTAGTGCGGCAATGCCTTCTTGGCGGCCATCGAGAGCACCGTCCGCGCCGTGGGCAGAATGGTGGTCTGCGTGGAGGCGGCGGCCGACGTGAGGACGGCGATGATCAGCAGCTTGTCCCACGGGCTGCCCATGACCGCCGTCGCCAGCGCGCCCAGGACATCGCCCGCGTTCTCATCGGCCGCGAGGAAGCCCGCGCCCTGATAGGCCTGCGCGGCAATGGACACGACGAGGTAGATGGCCACAAGGATCAGCGTGGAGACGAGGGCGGCCTTGCCGGGTCCCTCGGTTGCGTCCTCGCTCTCCTCGTTGACGGTGACCGTGGAGTCCCAGCCCCAGTAGATGAAGATCGCCACGAGGACGCCGGCAGCGAGAGCCGTCGTGTCCGTGATCGCAAACGGGTTGAGCCAGTCCAGCGTGGGCATCACCGCGCCCTCCACGCCGCCGCCGAAGACCTTGACCAGCGCGATGACCGAGAACACCACGAGGGTGATCAACTCCATGCCCAGCAGCGCAACCTGCGTGCGGGCGGAGAGCTCGATGCCCACCCAGGTGATCAAGGTCATGATCACGATCCAGATGACGCCGATGAAGAGCACGGCCCACGCCGGCGCATCGGTGATGCCAAACAGCTGGAACGTGTAGAGGCTGGCGATCTCAGAGAGGTTGGCCATGACGATGATGTCGGCGAGGATGATCCCCCAGCCGCCCATCCAGCCCACCCACGGGCCCATCGCCCGCGTCACCCACGAGAACGTGGTGCCGCAGTCCGGATCAGCGCGGTTGAGGTAGTAGTACGCCGCCGCGATGAACAGCATCGGGATGAAGGCGACGATCATGACCGCCGGTGCCTGCAGCCCAACCGCTGCCGCCACAAGGCCAAGCGATGCCGCAAGGCTGTAGCCCGGCGCCGTTGACGCCACGCCAATCACAACCCCGGAGACGAACCCGAGGGCACCGCCCTTGAGGCCCTTGTCGCCCGCCGCGCCCGCTTCTGCGGACCCGGACCCTGGTGCCAGCGCCGTACTCATGCCGACTCCCTCGCTTGCCCGATGTGACGGCGGGCTTCGTGGGATGGTCGCACCGCCGTCAAGGGCCCGTGCGGCGGTTGCGCACCGTGCGGCGGCGGTTGCGCACCGTAGGCCGCGATCGCGGGCCAAACGGGCCTTGTGCAGATCGACGTTTCGGCGAGCATGGAGTCAACAGCCGCAAGGCGACGCGGGGACTCGCGCGGAGGCGATGACATGCGCGGCAAGCGAACAAGCGGTCGAACGCGTGCGATGGAGCCCGGGGTGCGCCCGGAGCAGCACCCGTTGCTGGGCACGCCGGACTGGGTGGTCTTCAACGGCATCTACAACATCGGCTGCCTGGCATGGCCGGCGCTGATCATCGTGACCGTGCGCAGCGTGGGGTATGCGATCAGCGCGCTCATCGGGCGGCTCAGCAAGCGCAAGAACAGCTAGACGCCCGGGCGCGTGGCTGTCGGCGTCGCGGGTGGCGCTATGACCGGCCGTGGAGCGATGACTGGCGTGGCGCTGTGACCGGCCCGGGTTTGTGGCGCTGTGACCGGCCGTCGCGCTGTGACCGGCCCGGGTTTGTGGCGTTTAGAACTCAGGAGACTGCACGACGCCGGTGCAGTGCCGCGCGAGGCCGAAACTGGGTTGAAACAGGGGCACGTATCTCCCTCATGACTGGCTGACCCATCATCGCGGCCGAATAGGCTCCTGAGTGCTAGATGACACTTTCGCGGCGGCGGCGGCGGCGGCGGCGGCGGGGCGAGCGGAACGAGCGCGGGCGCCGGAGCGGGGCGAGCGGAACGAGCGCGGGCGCCGGAGCGGGGCGCGCGAGAGCGGGCGCCGGACACAGAGCGACCGCCGGGTGTTGTGCCGGCGGTCGCGTGCTAGAACGGGATATGGGGCGCGAACGGGCAGCGACGCCCGCAATCGCCCCCCGCGGAGGCTAGACCTCCTTGAACTCGCCCTCGACGGTGTCGTCGCCGGCGGGTCCCTGCGAACCGGACGACGAGCCGCCGGCACCGGGCTCACCCGGGCCTGCGTCAGAGCCGCCCTCACCGGTTGCAGCCGCCGCTTCCCCGGCTGCCTTGTAGGCGGCAGTGGACACGCGCGACAGCGTCTCGATGAGCGTGGTCATGTGCGTCTGGATCACCGTGACGTCGGAACCCTTGCGGGCCTCCTCAAGTGCCGCAACCTGTGACTCCACGGCTGTCCGGTCCTCGGCCGACACCTTGTCGCCCAGATCCTTCAGCGTGTTTGTCGCCTGGTAGCCAAGCTGCTCAGCCTGGTTGCGCAGCTCCACTTCCTCGCGGCGCTTCTTGTCCTCGTCAGCGTGTGTCTCGGCCTCGCGGACCATCTTGTCCACGTCGTCCTTGCTCAGCATGGACGAGGCCGTGATCCGGACCTGCTGCTCCTTGGCGGTGGCGCGGTCCTTGGCCTTCACGTCAAGGATGCCGTTCGCGTCGATGTCGAACGTGACCTCCACCTGCGGGATGCCGCGCGGGGCCGGCGGGATCCCGTCGAGGATGAACCGGCCGAGGGTCTTGTTGTCGTTGGCAAAGTCGCGCTCGCCCTGGAGGACGTGGATCTCCACCTGGCTCTGGCTGTCAGACGCCGTGGAGAAGACCTGCGACTTGGACGTGGGGATGGTGGTGTTGCGGTCGATGAGCCGCGTCATGACGCCGCCCAGGGTCTCGATGCCCAGCGACAGCGGGGTCACGTCCAGCAGAAGGACGTCCTTGACCTCGCCGCCCAGGACGCCCGCCTGGATGGCGGCGCCAATGGCCACAACCTCGTCGGGGTGGACGCCCTTGTGGGGCTCCTTGCCGAAGACCGACTGGACCAGCTCCTGCACGGCCGGCATGCGCGTCATGCCGCCGACGAGGCTGACCGCGTTGATCTCGGAGGGCTTGAGACCCGAGTCCTTGAGCGCCGCAAGCACGGGGCCCGTGGTGCGCTCGATCAGGTCTCGGACCATGTCCTCAAGCTTGGCGCGGGTGATGCTCCCCAC
>CAIYHO010000290.1 GCA_903925955.1 uncultured Chloroflexota bacterium | reverse complement strand
GTCGGCTTGCTGCATCTCGGGCGTGTTGACGCCGTCGATGGCGGTGGCGAAGTTGCCGGTGTGGTCGTTCATGAACCGCACGAGGGTGAGTGACGGCAGATCCTCGCCGCCGGCCACGTATCGGGTATCAAAGTCCCGCGCCCACTCCTGGTAGCGCCAGTAGTCCGGGTAGGACGGGTCGAACCCGCGGTAGTACGGGTCCGTGAACGGCGCAAGCGCCGCGTTGCCAGGGATTGCCACGGTGGTCTGCGTGGCAAACGGGTGGCGCTCCAGCGGGATCCCGTAGGCAGAGGCTGCGGGCATCGCATAGCGCGCGCCGTCAAGGAAGAACCCGTAGTTGCGAACGGTGAGGCCGGCGCGGAGGGCGGCGTCCCACAGGTAGCCGGTGTTGACCTCGTTGTCCGGACCGTCAGGCGCGCCCACGTCGGTCTGGCCGGGCAGGATGTCGTCATCGTCCGCGGTGAGGGCGTTGGCGGCCAGGCGCTCGGCGAGCGTGGGGAGCGCGACGTTGACGCCGCGGTTGTTACCGGCCCCGCCGCCGTCAAGGCTGAGGCCGCGGCCCGCGTAGAAGACCGGGAACTGCTTCTGGATCACGTCCTGCGCCTGGGCAGCCGTGGACCAGAGCCAGCCGTCGTAGCTGACTTCTGCCGTGGCGTAGATGTTGTCCAGCGTCACGAAGCCGGTTGCCAGCGCGTGGAAGTTTGGGGTGAGCGCCTTGCCAAACACAGCCAGCGACGGGTCGCCGTTGCCAACGGGGAGGTCTCCCAGGACCTGGTCGTAGGTGCGGTTCTCCTTGATGATGAAGACAACGTGTTTGACCGCTGCGCGAACCGCCGCCATGGTGGATTGGGCCGATGCGGTCACGATGCGCTCAAGACCGTCGTTGTGGATGACTTGCGCGGTGAGCGTGGGCAGGTCAGCAGCGGGCGGGACCGGGAAGCTCTGGAGGCCCGCCGTGATGAGCTGGGGGAGGTACGCGTTGGAGCCCGCCCCGCTCTTGTAGCCCGCGGGGCCATAGCTGTACGCGAAGGTGGGGTTGGCGCCGCTGGGGGTCTTGCCGTTGACCACGTACATGTGGGCGCCGTCGCCGCTGAGGCTCACCGAGGTTGGGTACCAACCCGTGGGGATGAGCCCCTCCACATGGCTTGGACCGCGGTCGCCTCCGGTCACCAGCGTCACCACGGCTACCGCGTTGAGGTTGCCCAGCGTCACGTAGAGCTGCCGTTCATCGGGCGAGAGCGCCACGCTGTTGGGGTTGGCGCCCTTGTAGCCATCGAGAGCGGCCGGCAGACCCGCCGAGGCGGCCATGACCGGGATGCGCTCGATGACCGTATTGGACGCCGTGTCGATGACATCCACGGTATCGGCCTGGTCGTCGGCCACGTAGAGCCGCGTTTGGGCCGTGTTGAGGGTCATCTTGTTGGGCTGGCCCACGACCGGGATCCGGGTCGTGACGCTGGGGGACCCGCTGGCACCGGCCGCCAGCCCCACCACGACAATCTCGCGGTCGCGGATGCTGGACACGTAGGCCGTTGCCGAAGCGCCGGTCCCCTTGATGCTCACCCAGTACGGGTACTCGCCGCCGGGCACGCCGGTCTTGGCGGGATCGGTCTTGCCGGGCCGCAGGTCCAGCTCCACGCCCTTGCCCCAGTGGCCAAGACCGCCCGTGAACACGGTGATCGAGTCGTTGTAGTAGTTGGCCACCACCAGCGCCTGGCCGTCGCCGCTGATTGCCACACCGGCCGCACACGGTCCAACTGCCACGCGCGCGTTTGGCGGCAGCTGCTCGCCTGTGGGCTTGAGCGCGAGACCGTTGCCCGTGATGTGGCCCAGCGGCAACTCCTGGGTCTGCGCCCAGCGCCCGTCAGCGCCCAGCGCGAACACGTGGATGTTGTCGCCGCTGGCCTGCTTGGGGTTGACGTTGCCGTCCTTGTCGAACACGCCATCGCCCACGCCGCTCGAGACGTAGAACGCCAGCCCGGACGGGTCAAACGCGATCCCGCTGTACGTGTTGGGCACCGTCAGCACCTGGGTGCGCAACGGGGCGCCACCGGAGATGTCGTAGACGAAGACGTACTCCTTGGAGTCCGCCCAGTTGAGCAGCGTGCCCAGCGCGTCCGGCTTGCCGTCGGTCCGGTAGACGCGGTTGTAGCCGCTGGTGAGGACCAGCATCACCCGCTTGTCGGGGCTCACAACGCTTGTCACGGCGCCGCCCGCGAGCCAGTTGGGGTTGTCCGCCAGGTCCGGGTTGAGCGTGTCGAAGCGTGCACCGGCAACGGCCAGCGGGGTGATCACCTGGCCCAAGTTTGGCAGCTCCTGGGCTTGGGCGGCTCCCGGGGCTGGGGCAGGCGTCGGGGCAACGCCACAGCTGCTCATCGGGACGGCCAGCGCGAGGACGGCCACGAGTGCGAGCAACTGGCTCGATGGACGCGAGCGACGCAAGGCTTCCTCCGGACGCGCGGGCATGGCGCGGGTGTGACACGAGTGTTCCCGCATTCGCGGGCCGAGCGCAAGGTCTGCTGGCCCGGTCCAGTGGTGCATGGGCGGGCCGAGCGGCGGGGGAAATCGCCGACGCTGCCCGCTGGGCCCCTGTGTTGGCCTTTGCCTAGCCTATCGCGGACGGAGGGAGGCGCTCACCCTGGAGTAGGCGCCGGTGCCCGCGGCGTTGATGGCCGCCACCCGGAAGCGATAGGACTTGGTGGTGGCCAGCGCCCCGGTTGTGTAGGTCCGGGCGGTTGTACCCGTGTTGGCAACCAGCGTGACCCAGCCGCCGCCGTTGATGCTGCGCTGGATCCGGTAGCCCGTGATCGAGGCGCCGTGACTGGCGGCGGCGCCCCACGAGATCTTGATGGCATGCGCAACTGCCCGGGCGACCGATGCCGAGGCGGGCGCGCCGGCCTTGGTGTACGGCTTGGCGGCCACGCTGGTGGCGTAGGCGCCCAGACCCTTGGCGTTGATCGCCGCAACCCGGAACCGGTACGAGGTGCCGTTGACGAGGCCCGTGGCAGACCACGCTCGTGTGGCCGCGGTGACTGACTTCACGGTGACCCAGGCGCCGCCGTTGATGCTGCGCTGGATCCTGTAGCCGGTGAGCGCCACGCCGCCGTTGGCAGCGGCAGCCCAGGCCACGCGCATGACGCCCGATGTGCCATTCCCCGCAGCGGTGATCGTGGCGGGGGCGGCAGGCGGGCCAAGCGGCGTGACCGAGCTGCTGGCCGGCGACACCGCTCCCGTGCCAACGCCGCTGATGGCGGCCACGCGGAACGTGTACGTGGTGCCATTGGCGAGGCCGGACACGGTGGTTGCCGCGGTGGCGCTGCTGGTGTCGGCGGTGGCCACGGTCCAGTCCGTGCCGTTGATGCTCTTGTCCACGCGCCATCCGGTGATTGGCAGTGAGCCCGCAGCACCTGCGGCCCACGTCAGCGTCGCGGAGGCGTTCCCGGCAACTGCGGTTGGGCCTGCGGCCGGGGCGGCGGGAAGCGTCCCGGCGATCACTGGCCCAATCGTGGCGGTATCGCCGACGCGTCCGCCGTTGGCGGTCAGCGCCCAGACGCGGAACCAGTATTCCTGGCCCGGCGTAAGGCCCGCGAAGGCGTGGGCGAAGGTGGCGGCGTCGTTCGTCTCCGCGTCAGCGCCGTAGTCGGCGCCGTTGGTTGACATGTCGAGGTGGTACCAGCCAACCGCCGCGCCGCCGTTGTCGGCGGGGGCATCCCACCCCACGGTGAGCGTGGTTTCGGCCGTGCGGCTGGTGTGGGCGTTGAGCGGCTCGCTTGCCTGGCGGCAGAAGCACGACAAGGCGAAGAAGGATGGCCCGCCGATGCCGGCGCTGTTGATGGGCCGCACGCGGAAGCCGATCCCGTTGTCGCCCGCCGGGCCGCTCGCCGGGATCTCGGCGGAGAGGTCGGCCGAGCCGGTGTTGGCCACCAGGGTCAGCCAGGTTGCGCCGCTGTCATAGGTCTTCTCAATGCGGTACCCCGACGGCGCCTCGCCGCCGTTGTCGGTGGGTGCCGGCCAGGTCATGGACACCGACGTGCCGTCCTCCGCGGGCGTTACGGAGACGTAGCTGAACGGCGCGTAGCGGCCAGTGACCGGCCACGAGATTGAAGCACTATCGGTGCCGACCAGGAGGCCGTTGCCGCCCACTTCGTTCGGGTCGTCACCATAGTTCTCGCTCGTTGAATACGTGGCGTTGCCCAGCTGCCCGTGATCGTTGGCGCCAAGACAGGTGATGGAGACGCTGTCGATGACGGCACAGGTGGTCCTGCCGCCGACGGCCAGCCCCTCGGGCGAATTCTTGGTGCCTGTCAGCCACGCGAACACGAGCGCGTTGCCCATTTCGCCTGGATCATCGCCGATGACGCCGGTGGACCCGGTCCCAAACTGCCCGGCGTCGCCGGTGCCCCAGCAGTTGAGCCGGTCCGGACCGTACCCATCGCTTGTGGTGGCGCAGGCGTGGAGCGCCACGTCAACCGAGACGACCGAAATCTGGGTGCCGAGGTCCACCGGGCTGAGCGCGGCGGTTTCGCCGGCGTCGTCGCCAAGGGTTGCGGCGCTCCCGCTGCCGTTGACGCCGGTGCTGCCGCTGCCCCAGCAGAAGAGCTGTGTGGTCACGGGCGCCCAGGTGTGGGCGGTCACCGCACACGTGTTGGCGGGGCCCGCCGAGACGCCGATCACGTTGTAGTCGGGGAGGCTGACCCTGTTCAGTGTGCCGAGCTCGCCGCCCGCATCGCCCGTGGCGTCGGTGCTGCCAAGTCCAAGCTGGCCCTCGGCGCCGCGGCCCCAGCAGTGCAGCCGGAACTCGTCATCCACGGCGCAGGTGTGCGCGGTCCCGGCGGCGATCTCAAGAGCGCCCTTGCCCGCAAGGTCTACCGGGGAGAGGGAGTCGCCCATCTCGCCGGGTCCGTCACCGACGTCGGTGGCCGTGCCGACGCCGGCCTGGCCGGACTCGTTGGCGCCCCAGCACTTGACGGTGTGGTCGTCGAGCAGCGCGCAGGTATGGTCGCCGCCCGCGCTGACCGCGAGTGCGGTGCGCCCGGTGCCGAGGTCTACCTCGGGCAGGTTGTCGCCCAGCTCACCGCCCCAGTCGCCCCGTCCCGAGGTGTCGCCGTAGCCCAGCTGGCCGTGGTTGTTGGCACCCCAGCACTTCACGCCGTGGTCGTCGAGGATGACGCAGGTGTGTGCCCGGCCGGACGTGATGGCCCGCGCCGTGTGTCCGGTGCCCAGATCCACCGGCGTGGCCGCCGCCCCAAAAGCGACGACCTGGCCCACGGCGCCGTTGTCGCCGCGCCCCAGGTGGCCCAGAAGGTTCTCGCCCCAGCACTTCACGCCCGCGAGCGTGAGGGCGCAGCCAAAGTCGGCGCCGAGGGCAATTGAGGCGGACCGTGCCCGTCCACCGCCGGTCGCGGCGCCGTCCGCGGCGTGGGCGAACACCGGCGCGGGCGACGCGGACGGCATGGCGATCAGGACGCCCAGGATCAGGGCGGTCAGGCGGCGCGCGGACGGCATGGGGTCCCAGGTGCTCCATCGAGGCAGGCGGCCATCGAGAACGCTCGATGACTGCGCCAGCGGTGCAGTGCGTGGGACGCGCATGTGCCGCCGCTAGTGTACGGATTTGTCGCGGCGCGTCTTCGGCCGCCGATGGTCCTGCACCACCGCCGCCAGAGGTCACGAAGCCGGGGCGAATCGAGCCCGACAGCGGGTTGGCGCGGCAGCTACGCCTGGGCCTTCTCCGGCTCCGGGCCAGCCAGGAGAAACACCGCCACGGCAGCAACCGCAAGCACAATGCAGCCCACGAAGACCGCGCTGGCGACGCCCGTGACAAACGCGTCACGCGCCTGCTGGACCAGCGCCTGCCCGGCCGTGCCCATGTTCGCCACGGCCGGCGAGGCCGTGAACGCAATGGACCCCAGCACGCGCTCCGCCACTTGCGCCGGCAGCTTGCCCACCACCGGCGCCATGGCGTCGCGGTAGGCCTGGTTGAGCACGGCGCCCAGGATGGCGATGCCAAAGGCACTGCCCATCTCGCGGGCCGTGTCGTTGACGGCAGAGGCGACGCCCTGCTTGGACATGGGCAGCGCCGCGGTCACAGCCGTGGTCGCAGGTGTCCCCGCAAGACCCATGCCCAGGCCAAACAGCGCCACGCCCAGCGCGAAGAACCAGTAGGGCGTGTTCAGGTCCAGCCGGCTGAGCAGGAAGAACCCGGCGGCGGTGATGGCCAGGCCAACGGGCGCCACGCGCCGGAACCCGATGCGCTGGGCCAGACGGGGCGCGTTGCGCGCGGTGGGGATCATGACGATGGGCAGCGGCAGCAGCGACACCGCCGCCTCTAGGGCGGATCGGCCGGTCACGTACTGGAGGTACTGCGTGACGATGAAGAAGAACCCAAACGATGCAAAGAACTGCACAGCGATGGTCAGGGTACCCGCGCTGAAGCGGCGGATGAGGAACAGGCGCGGATCCAGCAGCGGCTGCGGCCGGCGGAGCTCCCAGAGCACGAATAGGACACCCGCCACCAGACCCCCGGCCAGTGCGGCCAAGGTGACAGGGTCAGTCCAGCCCTGATCGGGCGCGTTGATGATCCCAAACACAAGCGACGCGATCGCGACGAGCGAGAGCAGGCCGCCCACGACATCGAGCGCCGGTGGCTCCGCATCCACCGACGTGGGCACGACCGCCGTGACTGCCACGGACGCGACGATGGCCAGCACCACGTTGAGCGCGAAGAACGACTCCCAGGCAAACCACTCAAGCAGCAGCGCGGACGCCACCAGGCCAAACACGGCGCCACCGCCCGCGAGGCCCACCCACACGCCGATGGCGCGCGGCCGCTCCTCCTCTGGAAAGGACGTGGTGATCACCGAGAGCGTTGTGGGCATGATGGCCGATGCGCCGAGACCCATCACCATGCGCACCACCATGAGCTGGGTTGGGTCCGTGGTGACGAACCCTGCGGCGGCGCCGATGCCAAAGATGGCCAGGCCAATCAGCAGCAGCTTCTTGCGCCCGTATCGGTCGCCCAGGGCGCCCGCAAAGAACAGCAGCCCAGCAAACACAACCGTGTAGGCATCCACGATCCAGGTGAGCTGGGTCTGCGTGGCGCCCGTCTCGCGGGCCATGTCCGGCAGCGCGATGTTGAGGCCGCTCACGGCCGAGATCACCGCAACCAGCGAGATCCCCACCGCGGCCAGCACGGCCTTGGTCTTGCGGGGGTCCAGGATCTCGGGTGCCCCGTGTGTCGTGTCGGCCAAGGCCATCGCCTGCTCCTCGCTGCTTTCGGGGGGGGTTGTGCTCGCATCGGGGTTAATTCCCCACGTGGGGAGGAATGATATTCTCCGGACGGGGAATTCGCAACGACAGCAACGACAGCAGCGAGGGCAACGGAAGCGCGCGATGGCGAGGACCAGAGGACGCCGGGCCGGCGGGCTCGACACCCGCGAGGCGATCATTGAGGAGGCACGCCGCCAGTTTGGCGGGACCGGGTACGCGGCCACCACCCTGCGCGGCGTTGCCGCCGCCGCCGATGTGGACCCGCGACTGGTGCTGCACTACTTCGGTTCCAAGAAGGGTCTGTTTGCGGCGGCGCTGTCGCTGCCTGTCGATCCCGCGGTCATCGTTGCGGCCGTGCTGGCGGGGGAGGGGATCGCCGGTGGCGAGGACCTCGGGACCCGCGCGGCCCGCCAGATCCTCCGTGTCCTGGACAACCCGGAGGCGCGGCTTGCGATCATCGGCAACGTGCGCGCCGCGGTTGAGGACCCGGAGGCGGCCGGCGTGGTCCGGGACCTGCTCTCGGCGCGGCTGCTGCTACCCATCGCCCGCGGCATCGGGGTGGATCATCCGGAGTTGCGCGCTGCGCTGATGGCGTCGCAGGTCATCGGCCTGGTGATCGCGCGCTACGTGGTGGCGATTGAGCCGCTCGCGTCGGTTGGTGATGAACAGCTGCTTCGGGCGCTGGCGGGCACGCTCACGGGCTATCTCACGGGAACCTGGGCGCAGGCCGCCGAGGGCCCGTCCGGGGGCTGAACGCGCGGTACCCTTGCCCCAAGTCTCGGGCCAGGAGGGGATGCCAGGCAAAGCCGCGGACGAGGTCAACATGGCTCACGAGAGCGCCACCCGCTTGGCGACTCCGGGCGCGCCGGGGCCGCCCGCGAAGGCCGTCCAGCCGCGGCGGCGCTGGCGCCCAAGCCTCACGTCGCTCATCCTGGGCGCACTCGTCTTGGGTGTCGTGGCCGGTGTGGTTGTGGGCGAGCCCATGGGGGCGCTCGCCGTCGTCGGCACGGTCTTTGTCCGCCTGACGCTGATGACGGTCATCCCGTACATCGTTGTCTCGCTGATCCGCGGCATCGGCAGCCTGGACCCCGCCATGGCCAAGCGTGTCGCCACCCGTGGCGTCCCGGTGCTGCTGGCCTTCTGGGCCGTGATCCTTGCCGCCTACTACGCGATGGCCGTGGCCTTTCCGACGCGCACGGTGGCCAGCTTCTACGACCCCAACCGGTATCCGGGCGCCACGCCGCAGGCAGGCTTTGACTGGACCACGTTCATCCCGGCCAATCCGTTTGCCGCCATGGCCGAGGGCCTGGTCCCGGCCATCGTGGTCTTCAGCCTCGCGGTTGGCATTGCCGTGGTGGGCGTGCCGCACAAGGAGGGACTCCTGAGCGGCCTTGTCCTGGTGGAGAGGATCCTGAGCCGGATCACGCGCGCCATCGTGTTCTACCTGTCTCCGATTGGCGTGTTCAGCGTTGTGGCAAGCGCGGCGGGCACGATGCAGGTGGATCTGGTCAAGGGCCTTGCCGTGTTTCTTGGGGCGTATGTCGCGGGCTCCCTGATCCTTGTCGCGGTGGTCCTGCCGCTGTTGGCCAGCGTCATCACCGGCATCTCGTATCGGCGCCTCCTTGGCGCGTTCAAGACCCCAGCGCTCCTGGGCTTCACCACGGCCAACTCGCTTGTGGCGGTGCCGCTTCTGGTGGAGGGCGTGAAGGACCTGTTGCGCTCGCAGGACGCCACCGAGGAGGAGGCCGAGAGCCTCGCCGGCACCTTTGTGCCCCTGGCGTTCACGCTGCCGCTCTCGTCCCTGGGCGTCCTGCTGTTTGTGCTCTTCCTTGCCTGGTTTGACGGCACCCGTCTTGGCCCCGGCCAGTACGTGTCGCTCACCGTCAGCGGGCTGCTCAGCCTCTTTGGCGAAGCGCAGCTTGCCATTGCGATGCTGATCCACCAGCTGGGCTTGCCCCCGGAGGGCGTCAACGTCTTCACCGCCACGCAGCAGCTCATCCGGAACCTGATGACCCTGGTTGCGGTGTTTGCGATGGGGCTCTTCTCAGCCACTGCCGGGGCCGTCGTGGTGAGTGGTGCTCGCGTGCGACCGCGTCAGGCGGCGATGGCCACCTTGGCGTCGGTGCTGGTGGTGGTGGTGGCCGCGGGCGGGTTGTCCGTGGCGCTGCGCCCGCTCGGCGGCGAGGCAGGATCCGGCTACGAGACGCTGCAGCAGATGCGGATCACCACCGCCATTCAGGTCAAGGTGTACCGGACCGCCGCCGAAGCGCCGCCCCCTCCGGCCCGCCCGGCTGGCGCAGACCTGCTCACGGCAATCCAACAGCGCGGCGCCCTGCGCGTTGGCTATGCGCCCGACGCCCTGCCGTTCTCGTTCTTCAACGCGCAGGGCGACCTTGTGGGCTTTGATGTGGAGCGTGCGCTGGTGTTGGCCCAGATGGTGGAGAGCACCAGCATCGAGTTCATCCCGGTGGACCGGCAGGACTTTGCGGCGCAGCTTGACGATGGCACCGTGGACATCGTGATGGGTGCGGTGGACCTGACGCCGTCGCTGTACCAGGTGGTGGATTTCTCGACGGTCTACATGACGCTGCACGTGGCGGTTGTCGCCCCAACCGCCCAGGCCGACGACTACCGGACTGAAGAGGGGCTGGCACGGGCGGCGGGACGGACGATCGCCGTGGAGAAGGGGAGTTACTACGCCGACGTCCTGCGCGCCACCAACCCCACCATGCATGTGGTGGAACTGGCCAGCGGGCTCGACTTCTTCCGCAGCCCCGGGGCTGCGGATGTGCTGTTCACCTCGGCGGAGGAGGGCTCGGCGTACACGCTGATGTACCCGCGCTACACCGTGGTGGTGCCCGAGTTTGCGCAGCCGCCGCTGTTCCTCGCCTATCCGGTCCGGAAGGGCGAGCCCGCGTGGCTGGGACTTGTGAACAACTGGCTGACCATAGAACAGCTGTCGGGCGACCAGCAGGCGCAGTACGACTACTGGATCACCGGCAAGACAGCCGCCGTGCAGCAGCCGCGCTGGAGCGTGATCCGCGACGTGTTTGGCTGGGGGCGCTAGAGCCCGCGGCCTCAGCGCGCGGCGTTTGTCCGGAGCGCCTTGAAGGCCGCCACCGCGTCGCGCACGCCGGTGAGCACCGGGCCGCGCTCGGCGCTGGAGCCCGTGGCGTAGCCGTCGGCGCCTGTTGCGGCAAGGGCCGCCGCCACGGACGGCGGATCCACAAGCGGGCCGCCGTGCAGCAGCACGATGGCGTCAGGGCGCTCGTCGCGGGCGGCCCGGACCATCGCGCCAAACTCGTCAATGGCGCCCGCATCGTTCCCGGCACCGGTGATCCCGGTCATCGTGCCAATCACGTCAATGCCTGCTTCGGCCATGCGGCGCGCCTCGTCAGGATCAAAGGCCCAGCCAAGGGTGAGCATCCCCTCGCGGGCGGCAAGCCTGAGCATCTCCAGTTCGCGGCTGAAGCCGTAGCCGCTCCGCTCCAGCTCGGCGCGGAAGGTGGGTCCGTAGATCCCGGCAAAGGGCTCGTTGGTGACACCAGACGCGCCCGCATCCCGGGCGGCCCCCACAAGCCAGGCGAGGGATCGACGGGGATCGTGCGCGCCAAGCCCGCCCACCACCGGCAGGTCTCCCGCCCGCTCCACGATCTCGGGCAGCAGCCCAAGCGTCAGCTTGTTGGCGTCGTCGTACGGCAGGAACGCCAGGACCGTGGGCACGCCCAGGATCCGGTACACGGCCGTCCCGTAGGTGGCCAGCAGATCGGCCCCGCCGGCCTTGGCGCCAGCCGCGGTGATCCCGCTGCCAACCCCGGCAACGACAATCGCCTCGCCAGCAGCCCGTTTCGCCCGCAGCGGCGCCAGCATCGTCTCGAGCGTCATGCGCCCTCCTTCTTGGCGGGCAGCGGCCGGACGCAGGTCCATCGCTCCCGGAATACATCCAGGACGGCGTCCACAAACGCCTGGTCGTTGACGTTGGCGTCCACCTCGCGCAGGACGATGTCCGGGCGCAGGGTGGCGCGGATCTCCGCAAAGAGCGCCTCGTCAAGGTCGAGATTGCGGAAGGGGCCTCCGGGAAGCTCGTACTTGGAGAGGCCGCCCAGAGGCAGGACGACGGCGGACGGACCCACGGCCGCGTTTACCTTTGCGGCAAGGATTGCGCCCAGCTGGACCGACTCCTCGCGGTTGGTCCGCACCGCGCACACCGACGGGTTGTGGATCACGAGCGGCCGCTCGGGCACATCGAAGCGGGCCGGGACCGACTCCCGCGCCCCAAAGTTGAGCACCTCAAGGGCTCCCGGCACCACCACCTGCGGGATGCCCATCCGCCCGGCCGCCTCCAGCCTGTGCGGGCCGCCGGGGAAGATGCCGCCCAGCAGCTCATCGGTGAGTTCGCTGGTGGTGACGTCGATGACGGCGTCAATGAGCCCGTGGTCGATCATCTCCTCCATGGCCCGCCCGCCCGAGCCCACCGCGTGGAAGACAATCGTCTCAAAACCCATCGCCTCCACCCCGTCCTGGATGGCGAGGACGCCGGGCGTGGTCACCCCAAACATCGTGATGGCCACGAGTGGTGCGCTTGCGGCGGCCGTGTCGTAGTGGAACCTCACCATCCCGGCCATCGCGTGCGCCGCGTTTGCCAGCACCCGCCGGGAGACGCGGTTGAGCCCGGCGACATCGGTCACCGGGTGCACCAGGGTCATGTCGCTGATCCCCACAAAGCCGCGCACATCGCCTGCGGCCATCGTGGAGACAAGCAGCTTTGGGACGCCCACCGGCAGGGAGCGGAGCGCGTCGGAGACAACCGTGGAGCCGCCGGAGCCGCCAAGCCCCATGACGCCGTCGATGGCACCCGACGCGAGCAGGTCGCCAACAATGACGATGGCGCCCTTCCCCATGGCGGCGAGGGCTACAGCGCGGGTGTCGCTCCCTTCGCGGGCAAAGCGCAGGTCCGCAAGGTTCACGCCCGCGGCCCGTGCCACGTCGGTGGCGGTGACGTCAGGCACGAAGGGCGGCTCGCCCAGGACGCCCACGTCGATGACGATGGCCTCCACGCCGGCATCCCTGAGCCGCTCGCGGACAAACGCGTACTCGCGGCCCTTTGTGTCAAGCGTGCCCACGAGGGCAACGCACGGCGTGCGCCTAGGCTCCATCTCGTTGCCTCCGCTCTCGGACACGGGCCGGGCCTCAGCGGCCGATGGGCGGGATCACCCCACGGAACGGGAGCGCGCTGAACTCGCGCACCACGCCCGACACGGCTCGCTCCACGGGAAGGCGCTCGATGGACGAGGCGCCCAGATAGCCCACAACGTCGGTTGTCTCAAAGACGCGGCGGACGGACTCGGGGTCCTCAAACGGGCCGCCATGGGCCACAACCAGCACGTCCGGCCGCTCCGAGCGGGCCGCCTCAAGCATCTCCTGGGTGGAGGCACAGGCGGCCTCGATGTCCATCGCCTTCTGCGCGCCAATCCAGCCGCCGGACGTGAGTCCCACGTGTGCGCCAATGACATCGGCGCCCGCCGCGGCCATCGCCCGCGCCTCGTCCGGGGAGAACGCGTAGGCAAGCGTGAAGACGTCCCGCTCGCGGCACATGCGGACCAGGTCCACCTCGCGCGGGTAGCCAAGGTTGGTGGCGTCGATGTGCGCCCGGAAGTCCCCCTGGTAGAGCCCCGTTGTAGGCACGTTGGTGATGCCCGAGAACCCCATCCCGATCATCTGGTCGATCAGGCGCGGAATGTCCCGGAACGGGTCAGCAGCACCGATACCGCCAATTACGGGCGTCTCTTCCACGACCCCCAGGATCTCGTGGCCAAGCTCGATGGTCATGGCGTTGGAGTCGCCGTAGGCCAGGTACCCCGCGAGCGACCCGTGGCCAGCCATCCGAAACGGCCCGGTGTTGTAGACCATCAGCAGGTCGATGCCGCCGTGCTCGGCTGCCTTGGCGACAAGGCCAATCCCCGCCCCGCCGATGACCAGCGGGCGTCCGGCCTCAAGCGTCGCGCGGAGACGGGCGAGGACCTGGGTACGGGTGTGCTGGCGCGCCACGGTGCAACCTCCTTGTTGCGGCCGATCGGATGGCCGGCCGCCGCAGATCATCGATGATCGCATGGTCGCCACCCGCGCAAGCCCCGTCCGCCGCACGGGAGGCGTGGTCACTCGCCGATGGACGGCGGACACGAGGGCACCCTGACGGCACAGGCAACGCCGGGCGCAAGGCGCACGCGGCGTGGGTGGGGGCTACTGGAGGACCACGCCCTCCACTTTGAGCGTGAACACCAGCGGCGTGGCCCCGGCCCGGGTCAGGGTCACGGTGGCCGTCCCGATCTTCAGCGCCTTGGCGCCGGGGTTCGTGGCGACGCCGTTGACCGCGGTGCCCTGGGTCACCTCAACGATGCCGGCGGGCGCTGCAACGGCGGTCCAGTCTGCCGGGCTGTCCACGCTGAAGACGGCAAACTGGCCGACGCGCAGCCCGGCGCTTGTGGTCCCGGGGGTCAGGAGCACCGGGGGGAGCACCGTGCCAACCCGGGCGGTGGGGCGGGGGGATACGGCTGCGACGGTCGGCAGGGCTGCGGCGGTGGGCACGGCCGCGGCGGTTGGGGCAGCCGTGGCAGGGGCGGCAGAGGGTGATGCGGCACAGCCGGCCACGGGCAGGATCAGGGCTGCAGCGAGCAGCAGGGCGGACGGGCGCATTCGGGGCTCCTAATGGACGCAAGGGGGCTTGTGGCCGCTCCGAGGACGCCAGGGCGGAGAGGGTGTCGCTATGCAACTGCTTTGAATCACACTCCGCCCGTGCCCGCGTGCGCGTCAGCGTGTGGTGCCAGCGGGTGTAGGTTTCCCCGAGCACTCCCGTAGGAAGACGCCTGCCTGTCCGTCATGCGCCTTGGTCTGCCGAAGACCCAGGTGCGCCCGCTGCGCCGCCCTGGCAGCTCAGGAGCGTCCGTCGCGTTCTTGCGCTGATGCGCTCGGCCCGGTCTGATGGGTCGCCGCTGCACACCGCGTGTGCCCCGGCCCCTTCGCCGCCGTCGGAGTTTGTCAAGCCCCTTGACAGGCGGTACCTTCCAGTGACGCGCGGCTTGTCAAGTCTTGACAAGCCCGTTGCTGTATCCGCCGCATCGGTTGCCCAAAAGCCGACGCACGCGGACGGGGTGAGGAGCAGCGTTTGGCGGTCGGCGTTGTAGCCGAAATCAAGGGCAGGCTGCCTGTTCAAGAGGTGGTGGGGGAGACGGTCCAGCTCCGCAAGGCTGGGACCACCCTCAAGGGCCTATGCCCGTTTCACGGTGAAAAGACGCCGTCCTTCGTCGTCACGCCCACCCGCGACACCTGGCACTGCTTTGGCTGCGGGAAGCACGGCGACATCTTCACGTTTGTCATGGAGCGCGACGGTCTGGCGTTCCCCGAGGCGCTCGCCCAGCTGGCGGCCAGAGCCGGCGTGGAGATTGACGAGCGCACGAAGCGCGAAGACGCCCGCCTGGCCAGGCTGCGAGAGGTCATGGAGGCGTCGATCGCCTTCTACCACGCGGTCCTCACCAAGTCCAAGACGGGCGCTGCCGCACTCGACTACCTCAAGGGCCGCGGCTTCACGGACGAGACCATCAGCAAGTACCAGCTTGGCTGGGCGCCCGGCGGCTGGGACACGCTGGTCCGCCAGCTGGGCGCCAAGCGCCAGATCACCCCGGCTGAGCTTCTTGAGGTTGGGCTGGCCAGCCCCAGACAGCGGGGCGGCGGCGTGTATGACAAGTTCCGCGAGCGGGTGATCTTCCCCATCCGGGACACCAACGGCCACCCGGTGGGCCTTGGCGGGCGGATCCTGGGCAAGGAGGGCCAGAGCGCCGACGGTCAGGACCATGGCCCCAAGTACCTCAACTCCCCGGCCACGCCGCTCTTTGACAAGAGCCGAACCCTGTACCTGATTGACCGGGCAAAGTCCGCCATCCGCAAGACGGGCCAAGCGGTGATTGTGGAGGGGTACACGGACGCCCTGATGGCCCACCAGGCAGGCTATGACAACGTGGTGGCCTCGCTGGGCACGGCGCTCACGCCCATGCAGGTTGCGGTGATCACCCGCTATGCCAAACGGATTGCGCTGGCGTACGACGTGGACGCGGCGGGCCAGAAGGCGGGCACCTTTGGCGCCACGGCGCTTGAAGAGCTGATCCGCCAGCTGGCGGGCGATGAGTCGGGCGTGGAGCTTGACGATGTCCGCGTGGTCCGGCTGCCGGAGGGCAAGGACCCGGACGAGGTGCTTCGCGACGAGCCAGACCGCTGGCGCGAGGAGGTCCGCACCGCGCGGCCCATCGTTGACCACCTGATTGACGTCCACGCCCGCGCCCACGACCTGCGCACGCCCGGCGGCCAGACCCGGTTTGTGGATGCGGTGCTGCCCATCATCCGCAACCTTGCAAACCCGGTGATGCGTGACGCGTACCTTGGCCGCGTTCGCCAGGTGAGCGGGGTGGAGGAGCGGACGCTCCACGAGGCGATGAACCGCAAGACGCCCGAGCCACGAGCCGGGCAGGGTGTCAACCAGGCCGGCCGTGACCGCTTCACGGCTGCCGCCGTCACGGGTGCCCCTGACGCGCTGCCCGTCGCAGACATCCTGCGCCCCGTCTCGCGCACCGAGCAGGAGCTCCTGCGCCTTGCGCTGTTGATGCCGGAGGCCCACGACCTCGTCCTCGACGGCGTTGCGCCAGACCGTCTGCCATCGCAGGTTGCCCGCGAGCTGTTCCGCGCCATCGTGGAGGCCCGGGCCCGCAATGACGCGGGCGTCCGGCCGCCGTATGTGCTCACCGCCATCCTTGAGGCGCTTGACGAGGAGAGCCGCGCCCTTGGGCATGCGCTCATCTCGCGCGAAGGCCCCAACCCGCGCGACCTTGACGATCGCGGGCTTGCCTTTGAGTTTGAGCGCCTGGTGCTGGAGCTTGACGACAGCGAGTGGCAAGAGCGCTCCGCGTTCAACCGTGACGCAACCGCCGAAGCCGAGCGCGACGGCGAACACGAGGTGATCACCCATCTCACAAGCGAGCGCCGGCTCCTCAACGAGCAGCGCAAGTCGCTTGACAGGCGCCGTCAGGACTCGCGCCGCTACGGTCGCCCCGTCCTCACAGGAGGCTAGCCGGCCACCAACGCCGAAACCACCGACACCACCGACACCAACACCGTCTAACCCGAGATCAGCCGACGCACCGCCGCACCGCCCAGCGCCCCAACTCTGGAGGTCTCGCCCGCCATGACCGACTCGACGGATCGCCTCAGCGACGACACGGACAGCCCCGATGTCGTTGACGTCTTGATTGCGCCCCAAAGGCGCACGGCCAAGTCACGCACGGCGAGGGCAGCTGCAACATCGCCGGAGATGGCGCTGGTTGCTGCGGTGATCCTCGGCGGGAACGAGGATGACCTGCCGGGCGGCATCGACGCCGACGACGAGGCCGACGAGGACGACGACGAGGAGGCCGACGCCGACGCCCTTGGCGCGGAGCTTGGCGCCGCGCTTGTCGCGGAGCTCAGCGTTGAACTCATCGAGGAGATCATCGACGGTCCTCCGTCACCGGTCGGCGTTGACGCCCCTGCGGCAATCTCCCCCGCAAGCGTGGATGAGCCCACGGCAGAGGAGCTTGAGGCCGTCAACGCGGACCTGATCGGGATTGACGATCCGGTCCGGATGTACCTCAAGGAGATTGGCAAGGTCCCGCTGCTCACGGCAGAGGGAGAGGTGATCCTCGCCAAGGCCATCGAGCTTGGCGAGCAGGTCATCGAGGAGCCCTGGAAGGCGGTCATCTCGCTCCACGAGTGGACCCTGCACGAGACCGAGCGCAAGACGCGCACGGCCAAGCCGCAGCACCGTCTGCCGTTTGGGCCCGAGATGCACGAGATGGTGGCCCAGGCGATGGCGTGGGAGGGCGTGGCGGACCTGCTGACGCCAACCCCGGACTTCCACCTTGTCAAGGCGGGCAAGGACGCGCAGTCCGACGGCACCTTGGCTCGGATCAAGGAGGCCCGCGGGCTCGTCAACGCCTACAACGAGGCGCCAACGCCCGGTGCGTTCATCGCGCTGCTTGACTGGTCGTACCTGTCGGTCCACAACGGCGACCTCGACTCACGCGACAACGTGGGCCTGCGCGCCATCTACGACTGGACGCGCACGGACATGGCGTTCCCCGCGCTTCAACGCTGGATTGACGCGGGCAACGACGCAGATCTGCTCAAGCGCATGGGCTGGGATCCCGAGGTGCCGCCGGCCACCAAGATGCGCGACCGCAAGGGCGACATTGTCAGGATTGGCCGTGACGCCCGTGAGCAGCTCACCTCGGCCAACCTGCGGCTCGTCGTCTCCATCGCCAAGAAGTACATCGGGCGCGGCATGTCGTTCCTGGACCTGATCCAGGAGGGCAACATCGGCCTGATCCGCGCGGTGGAGAAGTTTGATTTCGAGAAGGGCTTCAAGTTCTCCACGTACGCCACGTGGTGGATCCG
>CAIYHO010000289.1 GCA_903925955.1 uncultured Chloroflexota bacterium | reverse complement strand
TCCATGATCTCGGCCATCGGCCCGGTGACGGTTGACCCCACAACCCAGAACCTTGGCGTGGGGCGGGCCCTGATGGACTCGATGCTGGACCGCGTCGCCAGCACCGGCGCGCCCGGCGTGCGGCTGATCCAGATCGCGTACCACAACCGCTCGCTGAGCCTGTACGCAAAGCTTGGGTTTGACGTCAAGGCCACGCTTGCGGCGATGTACGGGCCACCGGTGAACGTTCGCCTGGACGGCTATGCCGTGCGGCAGGCCACACCCAACGACGCAGACGCCTGCAATGCCCTGTGCACCCGCATCCACGGGTTTGCACGTGCGGGCGAGCTCCACGAGGCCATTGAGACGGGCGCCGCGCAGGTTGTGGAGCACCTTGGGCGGATCACCGGCTACACAGCCGGGATCAGCTACTGGACGCACTCGGTCGCCGAGACCAACGACGACATGAAGGCGCTGATTGGGGCCGCCGCCGACTACGGGACGCCGGGCTTCCTTGTGCCCGTGGCAAACGGTGAGCTTCTTCGCTGGTGCCTCAATCAGGGTCTGCGGGTGTACTTCGTCACCAACCTGATGAGCATCGGCTTTTACCAGACACCCGAGGGCGTCTGGATGCCGTCGGTGGGCTACTAGACCTCCAGCCAGACCCCGGCGCGCGCAACCCGCCGGACCGCCAGGTCGTCGTCAAGCTCCACAAGATCGGCGCGCTGCCCAACGGCAAGGCGTCCGCGATCCGTCACGCCAAGCAGCGCAAGCGGGTTTCGCGTTGCCGCGCGCACCGCATACGCGAGCGGCAGACCGGACTGCGCCAGATTGCGCACCGCCGAGTCAAGCGCAATGACGCTGCCCGCGAGCGTGTTGGTGCCCGCAAGCGTTGCGCGACTGCCCTTGACCTCAACGTCAAGACCGCCAAGCGAGAGCCGGCCTTCGCCCGTGCCCGCAAGCGCAATCGCATCGCTCACAAGGATCAGGCGATCAGCGGGCTTGGTCCGCGTGATCATCGGCCAGAGCGATGGGTGGACGTGGTGGCCGTCGGCAACCAGCTCAACACAGGCGCCGTCGTCCCCCAAGGCGGCCACGGCAAGCCCCGGCGCATGGTGGTCAACGCCGCTCATGGCGTTGAACAGATGCGTGGTGGTGCGGCCGCCGGCGGCATAGCCCGCGCGCGCCTGGTCAAGCGTTGCCGCTGAATGGCCAATTGACGGGGCAACGCCGTGGGACGCAAGCCAGGCGATCAACTCCAGCGCGCCCGGGATCTCCGGCGCCACCGTGACGATGCGCAGCTCCGGCAGCAGCGGGGCAAGCTGCGCAAAGGGCACACCCGAGGGCTCGCCGATAAACGCCGGGTTCTGCGCGCCCTTGCGGTGCGGCGAGATAAACGGACCCTCAAGGTTGAACCCAAGCGGCGCTGCCCCATCGTCCGGCGCACCCGGCATCCAGACGCGGACGCGATCCGCAAATGCCAGCAGCGTGTCAAGCGACGCGGTGACGGCTGTGGGCAGGAACGAGGTGACGCCGCGGCGCAGCAGGGCGCGCGCCATCCCGTCTAGGTTGGCTGTGGAACCCATGGCGTCGTGCCCGCCCCAGCCGTGGACGTGGACGTCCACGAAGCCCGGGGTGACGTCCGGTCCGGCGGCCTCGGCGTCGTCAGGCTCAACCCCAACGATCAGCCCGTCGCGGACGTGCAGCCGTCCCGGGACAACGGCGTCGTCAAGCACCAGGCGCCCGCGCACGGTGCCCGCCTCAGCTGCGGTCATACGACGCCTCCTCACGCCATGTCTCCCACATGGCCATCAGGTTCTCCACCGGAACGTTTGGCTGCACGTTGTGGACGGTGGCGAAGATGAAGCCGCCGCCGCTGCGCAGGTCACCGATCCGGCGCCGCACATCGGCGCGGACCTGGTCTGGCGTCCCGGTGCCAAGCACGCGCTGGGTGTCCACGCCGCCGCCCCAGAAGACGATGTCCCGCCCAAACTCGGCCTTGAGCTCCGCGCTGTCCATGTGGGCGGCCGACACCTGGACCGGGTTGAGGATGTCAACGCCAATCTCGATGAGGTCCGGAATGATCTCGCGGATGGCGCCGCAGCTGTGGAGGAAGATCTTGGCCTTCGTCCTTGCGTGGATAAAGGAGAACAGCTCCGCCTGGAGCGGCTTCACAAGCTTGCGGTAGGTGGCGGGCGCGTAGAGCAGGCGGTCCTGGCCGCCAAGATCGTCCGCCTCGCCAATCACGTCAACGTCGGGCCCAAGCTCGCGCAGCGCCCGATCCCAGTACGCAAGCTTGACCTCGAGCATCTTCTCCATGACCTGCCGTGCCCGGTCGGGCTCGGCCGCCAGATCGAGGTACCCGTCCTCAAAGCCGCGCATCTTGAACAGGCCCTCGCTCAGGCCGCTCGAGATTGAGCCAACCATCACCGCCCGCTGCTCGGTCTCGATGATGTGCCGCGCTGCGTCCGCCAGACCCACAAACCGGGCAGGATCCGTTCCGTCGGGCCAGGGAAAGCCGTCAATCGTGGCGGCATCGGGCTCGCCGGCAAGCGGCGCGCCGTGGGTGTCGTAGTACAAGCCGCCCTGGAGCGGCATCCGCCGGGCCGCGCCCCACTCGTCAACATAGGAGGTGTAGCCGTCGGCCTCCACCATCTCGCGTCGATACCCGGCCCCGGAGCCTGGGACAAGGACCCGCACGTCGCAGCCAAGACGGTCCATGACGTCCGTGTCAATGTCGGCGAGCTGCTGGGCTAGGTCGCTCACGCGCGGCTCAACCGGGGCAAGCCCCAGTGCCTCGCGCAGACGCGGGTAGGCCGACACGTGGATGCCCGTCATCCGCGACCCGCCAAGGTCAAACGGGATCCGGTCCGGCTCCCGGTGGTCAAGCGCGGTGCGAACCCGCTCGCGGGGTGTCATGGCGGTGGCCGCGCTCATCGGGTGGCTGCCAGATCGGGCAGGCTGGCCGCGGCAACTGCCTGGCCGTGACGCTTCTGGTGCTCGTCGGCGATGTGGAAGACGGTGCCCTCGGCGGCGGCCGCGTCTTCGGCGGCGAGAACAGCCTTTGCGGTCTCGATCACGAGATCACCGCCGGCGCCGGTCATGACCCGCCCAAGGAGCAGCAGGTTGTCAAGGTCGTATTCCTCTCGGTATGCAAGCAGCGAGTAGCCCAGATAGCTCCCCACGGTGCGGTAGACAAGGTTGGCGAGCGCGTCGCCTGCGGCCATGCGCTCCTGCAGGTGGACCAGACGCTGGGGCAGGGGCGACGACGCGTCCACCTCGATGCCGGCGGTGGCCATCAGCCGTGCGGTGGCCTGCTGCGAGAAGTACTGGACGCCACAGCCGCGGTCTCCAGACCACTCATCGGCCGGGGCGTCGGGCGCATCGTCAACCGGGGCAAACGCAAGCTCGTCAATGCGCGATGTGAGGCGCCCAGCGCGATCAACATAGCCCGCCGCCTGGCTGGACCCCATCGCGATGCCCAGAAGCGCGCCGGTCCCGGCCAGCATGGAGCCCGCAAGTGCGGTGACCTCGCCGTCGTTGACCACCACAAACGGGATGCCGCCCCACGCCTGCTGCAGATCAATAAACAAGGTGCGGACCCGCGCCTCAAACGCCGGCCGCGGGACGGAGCGGAAGAGCGAGGCGGCGCGGACCTCGTTGTTGACGTAGGCGCCAGCCGAGCTGCCGCCAATGGCGTCCACACGCGGCAGGTGGGCTGCAGCGCGGGTGAGCGAATCCATCACCTGGTCGTAGTGCCAAGCGGGATCCGCCACTCGAGACGGGTCCCAGACGATCTCCTCGCTGAAGACAACCTCGCCGTCGATGACGGCCGCCGCCTTGCGATCGCTGGCGCCAAGGTCAAAGCCAATCCGACAGCCGTCGAGGTGGCGCCCAAGTGCCACTGCGGCTTCGCGCTCGGCGGGAAACTCGGCCAGCGGGGCAGCCACAACCTCAAACGGGGCGCCAAACAGCTGCTCGCCCATAAACGCCGCATCGAAGATCCCGGTCTTCTCGTGCTGGTAGTGGCGGCGAAGATGCGCAGTCAGGCTGGCCGGACCGTCCACCCACAGGCGAGACCCGCCGCGCGACCACAGCAGGAACTTGCACAGGCGCTCCACCGCGCGGTGAGAAGCCGCCTCGCCGGGATGGCCGGGCGCGTGCACACGCGTCTTGCGATGCCAGACCGAGCCGCCAGGCTGCTCAACCGCGATGACAACCCGGACCCCGCCACCGGCCGCCTTGATCTCGTCCCCAAGACGCGCGCGGGCACGTGCGATGGGACTGAAGTGGGGGTCGAGGGGCGGCGGAACGCGCAACTCTGGGACTGCGGGACCGGTCACACTCCGCCGCCCGGGACGCCGGCGTCAACCTCAAAGCGGACGTCAAGCGCGTAGCGGTCGCCCGGGTAGCGCGACTCGGTTGCCTCAACCGGCCGTCCCTGCGCGTCAAAGATCACGCGCCGCTCAACAAGCAGCGGATGCCCGGTGGCCACGCCCAGCAGGAGCGCATCGTCAGGGGTGGCGGCCTCTGCGCCAATGGTTGCGTTGCCGCGCCGAAGACGGATCCCAGCGCGGTCAAGCGCGTCGTGGAGCGACCCCGCTTCAAGGTTGGCCGTCATCACGGCGTCTGCCGCCAGCCGTGAGACCACTGCAATCTCCACGGCGATCGGGACGTTGTCCGCCAGGCGAAGCCTCCGCACCTCAACCACGTCCTCGCCCGCCGCGACACCCAGCGCGCGGGCCTCGCCCGCTGTGGCTGGCCGGATGGCGCGTGCGAGCAGCCGCGAACTTGGGGCGCGGCCCTGACGCTGCATCTCCTGCGAGAACGCCATCAGCCGGTCAGCGTGGCGGTGCGACGGCGGCTCGGCCACAAACGAGCCGCGGCCCGGGAGCCGCTGCACCAAACCGTCATCGGCCAGCCGCTGCATCGCGTTGCGCGCAGTCATCCGGCTCACGCCAAATTCCCGGCACAGATCGGTGTCCGAGGGCAGCCGGTCGCCCGGGTGCATCTCTGTCAGGCGGGCGCGCAGCGCAAGCTCAATCTGGCGGTGATAGGGCACCCAGCCGCGGCTTGGGATCACGCGAGGCCCGCCTGCTCGGCCCCGTGGACTGCCGCCCCTATGGAGCCCGCCCACGTCCCAAGCTCGGCTGGCACAAGCTCCACCTCATCGACGGATGTGGTGGTCACCCGCAGCCGGATCTCGGCCCGGATTGGGGCAAACAGCAGCTCGCCTGCGGCCGCAACCCCACCGCCGAGGATGATCCGGTCGGGCGAGATGACGGTGACCATGTTGGCGATGCCGATGCCAAGGTACCGACCAACCTTGGCCAGTCCGGCGAGCGCTTGCGCGTCACCTGCCCTGGCAGCCCGCACTGCCTCTTCGGGGGTGGCAGTGCCACAGGCGGCCGCAATCTGGTCGGCGCGCGCGTAGGCCTCCACGCAGCCGCGGTTGCCGCAGCCGCACATTGGCCCGTCTGGATCGATGGTCTGGTGGCCCATCTCGCCTGCGGTGCCGTCGTGTCCCTGGTGGACACGGCCGTCAATGGCAAACGCGCCGCCAACGCCTGTGCCAAGCGTGAACGCGATCATCGAGCGCACGCCGCGGCCAGCGCCAAGCCGCAGCTCCGCAAGGCCAAACGCCCGGGCATCGTTGATGAGCGCAACCGGCACGCCGGTCGCCTGGCGCACGGGATCCGCCACAGGATGGTCGGCCCACGGTCCGGGCACGTTGGGCAGGAACCGGATCCGGCCGGTCTTTGGGTTGTAGAGCCCGGGCACCCCGATGCCGATGCTTGTGATGGGCCCGGCTGTCGCCGCTGCGGCAACGGCCATCTCAGCCAGCTGCGCGGTGACGGACGCGGGCACGGCGGCAGGATCAGCAACAATCCGTGTGGGGACCTGCTCGTGGGCGACAAGCGTCCACGTGCCGGCCGCGTGTTCCACCACGGCGTACTTGAGGTTTGTACCGCCCAGGTCCAATCCCAGGTGGCGACTGGGCGCTTGCCCGGTCATCGCACACATGTCGTTTGGCCCCCTGGCTCAGGACTCCGCGGTAACCCGGGTGTACGCCGCCGCCACTGCGACGATGATCGCCCCAAACAGGATCTGGCGGACCGCCTCGGGATAGCCCAGCGACGACAGCAGCGACGTGAGCACCGTGAGGATCAGGACGCCCACGATGGTTCCGGAGAACCCGCCACGCCCGCCCATGATGGACGTGCCGCCGATCACCGCGGCTGCCACTGACGGCAGCACGGCTGTGTCCACCAGCGAGACGCTTGCAACGTTGGTCAGCCCGGAGTAGAGGAACCCGGCAATGGCTGCCAGCACCGCGGACAGCGAGTACAGGACCACGAGCACCTGCCACGACCGGACGCCCGACAGGCGGGACGCGATGGGGTTGTCGCCGATGGCGTACAGCAGCCGGCCATACCCGGTTCCGCGCAGGAGGAACAGGATGAACGCCGCGAGCGGCACAAACACAAGCAGGCTGTACGGCAGGATGCCACCAAGCGTGGCAGAGCCAAGCGTGCGCAGGTCAGGCGGGACGCCGCCGCCGGTCTGGACCATGATCAGCTGCCAGACGTTGGCAAGACCCAGCACCACCAGGCTCATGCCCAGCGTCATGATCAGCGGGTGGACGCGGAACACCCCAACGCCAAAGCCTGTGACGGCGCCGGCAATGGCGGCGATGAGCAGCGGGACGAGCAGCGCAACCGCAAGGCCCTGATGCCCAACCAGTGTGGCAACCATGAACCCGGACATGGACGCCACAGCGCCCACGGACAGGTCGATGCCGCCCGTAAGGAAGGTGAGCGTCTGGCACGCGGCGAGGATGGCCAAGGGGATGGCGGCACGGAAGGTGACGCCCACCCAGCCTGGACTGATGATGTCGGGCTGGACAATCCGGATCACGACGATCATCAGGGCGAGCAGGCCAACGAGGGGCACGATAGGCCGGTCGCGGAACATGCCCCGCCACGCGGCTGCGGACGCCCAAGAGGCGCGCGTGGGCTGGACGCTGGCGCTGCCGCTCATGCGCGGGCCCGCCGGATCTGGACGAGGCTGCCGATCATGACAACTCCGATGAGGATGACCCCCTGCACGACGACTGCAAGGTTGGGGTTGATGTTGAGGAAGGTGATGTCGCTGCGGATGAGCTGGAGAATGATGACCGCTGCCACTGCTCCAAACACGCCGCCACGACCGCCCGCGAGACTGACGCCGCCCAGGACAACCGCTGCCACGCTCATCAGCGTGTAGGGCCCGGGGACCGGTGTGCCGATGCCGGTGCTTGCGGTGAGCGACAAACCGCCAAGGGCTGCAAACAGGCCCATGGCCATATACGCGGCAATTCGGGTCCGGCCAACGGGAACGCCGCTGCGGAACGCCGCCAGCCGGTTGCTCCCGATGGCGTAGATCGACAAGCCCAGACGCGACCGGCGAAGCGGGATCCAGATGATCGCCACAACGACGATCAGCAAGACTGCGGCGCGCGGGATCCACTCGGTGCCAAGGGAGCCGGTGACCAGGTTGAGCAGCCACTTGGCCGAGCCACCACCCGGTGTCTTGAGCACAAGCAGCGCGCAGCCAGCCCACACAAACGACATCGCAAGCGTGACAACGATGTCCGGCACGCGGGTCACAACAGCAAGCGTGCCGTTGACGGCGCCAATCGCCAGACCCAGGAACAGGACGCAGATCACCACGACGATGGCGAACTCTTCAGGCTGCTCGTTCATCATCGTGGCCGACACGACGCTCGTGAGGGCCATCATGGAGCCAATCGAAAGGTCGATGCCGCCGGAGATGACAACGATGGCCTGCCCCACGGCGGCCAGCGCCAGGGGGAGAACGGAGCTCCCCAGCCCCTGCAGGCCGGCGGCGCCGTAGCTGGGCTGGATGATCTTGGTGAAGACAAGCAGCAGCGCCATGAAGACGACGAGGCCAATCGTCCACGCGTTGCGGCGCACGGCGGCGAGGATTGCGGCGCCGCCACCCGAGCGGCTGGTCGAGGCGCCCATCAGTTGGCCTCCTGCTGTGCGACAGGAGCGACGACGCTGCCGGACCCGGGTTCGGCTGCCGCCAGCTGCGGGATCGCTGCATCTCCCTTGAGGTTGTAGGCCGCCCGCAGAAGCGTTGGCTCGTCGGCGTCAGCCGCGGCGATCTCCGCAACCACGCGCCCGCCAAAGATCACGATGGCCCGGTCGCAGACCAACTGGACCTCTTTGAGCTCGGACGTGTAGAGCAGCACGGCGGCGCCGGCCGCGGCCAGGTCGCGCACCAGCAGGTAGATCTGGTGCTTGGTGCGGATGTCGATGCCGCGGGTGGGGTCGAAGCAGAGCATCGTCTTGACGCCCCCGGCAACCCAGCGGGCAATGGTCACCTTCTGCTGGTTGCCGCCCGAGAGCCGCCGGACCTCGCCCTGCGCACGCGTGTCGATCTGGAGCGTCTCGATGGCCGCGTCAACCTTGACGTGCTCCGCTCGGGTCCGGATCAGGCCCCAGGTCCGCATCCGGGCCGTGAAGGGCAGGGCGATGTTCTCGCGCACGGAACGCTGCATGAGCAGCGCCTGGGCGCGATCCGCCGGCACGTACACAAGGCCCGCGCGAATGGCATCCGCAGGGTGGCGGAACGAGACGGCTGCACCGTCCACGAGGAGCTCGCCGCCGCCGGGCCGCTCGGAGCCCGCGAGGATGTCAAAGAGCTCGTCCTGGCCCTGGCCCTCCAGCGCAACAACGCCCAGGACCTCGCCCGGACGAAGCTCAAAGGAGACGTCGTGCAGCTTTGTTCTGGCGCTGAGGCTCCGTGCAGCAAGTCTGGGCGTGACGTCGCTTGCTCGCGCTCCAGCACCTGCGCCCTTGCCAACGGCGGGCATGTCGCTGATGGCCTGGCCCAGCATGAGCTGGACAATCTGGTCCTCGGCGCCAGCAGTGACGTCCACAACGCCAACCGTCTCGCCTTCTCGGAGGACGGTTGCGCGATCGCAGATGGAGGCGATCTCGATCATGCGGTGGGAGATGAAGATGACGGACTTGCTGCCGCCGCGCCGTCGGCCAATCACCTCGAGCACCCGCTCGGTGAGGTTTGCCGGCAGGGCCGCGGTCATCTCGTCAAGCATCAGCACATCGGGATCGATGGCGAGCGCGCGTGCGAGATCGATGATCCGGAGCGAGGCCAGCGGCAGCTGGCGCGCCATGCTCGACAGGTCAAGGGTGTCCAAGCCCAATTCGCCAGCCCAGTGGCGAAACGGCTCGATGGGCGTCTCGGTCAGGCGGAGGTTGGCCCGGATGTCCAGATCCGGGATCAGCGAGGGCTCCTGGTAGACCGGAACCAGACCGGAGTGGCGCGCCTCACCCGGTGAGTGGGCGATGCGCTGTCGGCCGCGGAGCGTGATGGTGCCCGTGTCCGGGCGAATGGCGCCTGTGAGGATCTTGACGAAGGTGCTCTTGCCAGCGCCGTTGGCGCCCATGAGCGCGTGCACCTCGCCCGGCCGGATGGCCAGAGAGGCGGCATGCAGCGCGACGACCGCGCCATAGGTCTTGGAGATGCCGGTCGCCTCAAGCAAGAGGTCTGTCGTCGTCAGGGTCATCGGATCCGCTGCAGTCTCGATGGAAGTAGCTGGGGGCACCGGCGAACCGGCACCCCCAGCAGGGTCAGAACCTGGGGAGGACTACTCGCCCGGGCCCTTGCAGGCAACGGCCTGGTCCGGGGTGTAGCTGGTGTAGCCGTCGATCTTGAGGCCGAGCGGCCAGTTCGGATCGAGGCCCTTCACCTGCCAAGACGCCAGAAGCGCCTTGCCGCCGTCGGACTGGTTGTCCGCGGCGACCGGGGTGAGGAGGACGGTGTTGGGCTGGGAGGCGGACGGATCCGTCTGGACAGCCTCGCCGCCGAGGATCTTGAGGGCCAGCGCAACGCCTGCGCCGCCAACGGCTGCCGTGTTGGTCACGGCGACGCCCTTGAGGCCCGGGTAGCCGGCCGGATCAAGCAGCTGCTTCACGAACGCGCCAAGGTCGGCGCCGACGATCGGCACGAACGGCTTGTTGGCAGCCTTGATGGCGTCGACAACCTGGGAGTCGATGCCCGACGTCCAGATGCCCTGGATCTTGTCGTAGCCGCCGCTGGAGATGAAGTCGTTGATGAGCTGGGTGCCGGTGGCCGGATCCCAGTTGGTGAAGACGCCGTCAGCGGTCGGGACGACCTTGATGGCGGGGTTCTCGGCAAGAGCCTTCTTGAAGCCGAGGTCGCGGTCGGAGTCGGCAGAGTTGCCGGCGATGCCGCGCATGTAGTAGACGGAGCCGGTGCCGCCCATCTGAGCGAACAGCCACTTGGCGCCGAGGTACGCGTAGTTGATCTGGTTGTTGTAGAGGTTGTAGGTGCTGGCGTCGGTGACGTAGGCGTCAACCGAGACGGTGACGATGCCAGCGGCCTTCGCCTCGGCCAGGGCCGGGTTGAGCGCCTTCGGGTCGTTCGGGTTGAAGACGATCGCGTTGACGTTCTTGGCGATCAGGTCGCGGATGTCCTGAAGCTGGCCCGCGGCATCCGTGTTGCGGTGGATGACCGTGAGCGTGGACACGTTGCCGGACGCGAGCGCCTGTGCCTTAGCGGTGCAGACCTGCTCCTCGCGGAAGCCGTTGCCGACGCCGCCGCCGTTCGAGTACCCAATTGTGTAGGTCTTGGGGGCATCCGTCGGGGCGGCCGTCGGGGCGGCCGTCACGGCTGCCGACGGGGCAGCGGTGGGGGCAGCCGTCGGGGCCGGGGTAGCTGAACTGCCGCAAGCGCCCACAACGAGCGCGATCGCCGTGATGGCGACCAGGCCGCGGGCCTTGACCAACTGGTTCATGAAGAAGACTCCTCCGTATGGCGGCCAACCGCTCCTTCTGGAGACAAGGTCCGCCGTAGTGACAGTGCGTCGCGTGGTGATTGTCGGGGCGTCACCCACCTCCTTGCTGGTCGATCGCACGCGCGAGACGCCTCGCATGCTCTCGATAGGCGTCGTCGAACAACTCCCTTGACCGCTCGGCACCAACCGCGCTGGCGCGACTGATGACGGGGGGCATGGCCCCCTTGCTCACGAGGAGCTCCGCAGTCCGGGACTTGATGGCATTCACAATGGCCACTGCGCCAATGGTTGAGCCCGGGCCGACTGGACTGTCCAGACCGTCAATGGTCACCATGGCGTCGGCATGGGGAGTGCAGACGTCGAGCACAAGGTCGGCGATCTCCAGCAGGCGAACGCCGGCCGCCGGCTCTGGCTGGCCGGACATCGACTGGGCAACGGATGTCACCGCGATCACGCGCAGACCCCGCGCCTTGGCGCCCTTGGCCATCTCAACGGGCACAGCGGTCAAGCCGCTCGCCGAGAAGACCATCATCACGTCATGGGGCCCGTAGCGGAAGTTTGACAGGATGACCTCGGCCAGCCCCGGCATCCGCTCGATAAACATCGCCTGACGCTGGCCGTTGGCGCCCACAACCTGCGTGTGGAACGTCATCGACAGCTCAACGATGGGGTTCCAGCCCGGGTACGAGCCGTAGCGCGGGAACATCTCCTCAACCGGGATCCGCGAATGGCCGGTCCCGAAGAGGTGGACAAGCCCATCGGCGGCAATCGCATCGGCGCACCACTGGCTGGCCGTCTCGATGGCGGGGCCCTGCGTCTCGGCAACGCGGGCAAGCACAGCCGCTGCCTCCCGGAGCCAAGTGGTGGCGGCGCTCATGCAACGGCTCCCGGCGCTGTGACAGCCTCGGCAGCCTCGACGGGCTCCCAGCGGCCGCTCTTGAGCGAGCGGTAGGCGGCGTCCAGGATCTGGTTCACGGCCAACCCGTCTGCAAACGTCTCGGCGGGCGCACGGCCGTCCCGGAACGCGCCAACAACGTCGGCCATCATCAGGTCGTGCCCGTGGATCCGGACCTCATCCGGCACGGGGAAGACCCAGCCGGTCTCGGCGTCAGCCTTCTCCACCAGATAGCCCGCAGGGCGCTCGATGAAGGCCTTCATGGACCCCACGCTGATGTCCTCGACGATCCGTCCGGCGTCGCCGTAGACCTCGAAGCGGCCCTCAAGCCCGCCCTTGGACGACCACGAGACGTCGCACGTCGCCGCTCTGCCATCCGCAAACCGGACAACCATCATTGCGTTGTCCTCAAGCGTGGTCCGTCCGCCGTGCACAAGCGTGTCGCCCCAGGCAAACACTTCGCGCGCGGCGAGGGACTTGCCAAACAGGAAGCGCGCAACCTCAACGCCGTGCGAGGCCATGTCAAGCAGAGCGCCGCCGCCCGCAAGCCCGGCATCCCAGAAGTGGGCTGCGTGGGGACCGCTGTGGCCTTCGCGAGCGCGGAATGTGGTGACCCGCCCAATGGCCCCGGCGGCAACCATGTCGCGCATCCGCAGGATGTCGGGGTTGAAGACGACATTCTCGAGATACGCGGCAAACACCCCGGCGTCGGTCACTGCCCGGATCATCTCGGCCGCCTCGGCGGCTGTTCGGCCCAGCGGCTTGGTGCACGCGATGGCCTTGCCCGCTGCCGCAGCAATCCTGACCGCCTCCACGTGGAGGTGGTTGGGCAGCGAGACGACCACCAGGTCAACTTCGGGATCGGCACAGACGCCGGCAATCGAGTCATATGCCCGGCTATTCCAGCGGGCCGCAAAGGCGTCACGCCGCTCGGCGCCCGCGCCATAGTTGGCGACGACGCGCGCACCCGGGACATAGCGGAGCCCCAGGCTGTGAAACTCTCCGATAAAGCCGGAGCCCAGCATCCCCACGCCGATGGGCCGCATCAGTACCCGCCAACCTCAACGGGCTTGGAGGCAGCCGCGCCGCCGGCCTTGCGGGCGCGGAAGTCCAGGATGATCGCCTCGGTGGCGGTGGCGCCAATCCGCGTCACGCCAAGGTTCATGACCTCGATCAGGGCGTCGAGCGTGCGCACGCCGCCGGCCGCCTTCACCTGCACATGCGACGGCGCATTCGCCCGCATAAGGCGCAGGTCGTCGTGGGTTGCACCTGAGGGCGCAAAGCCCGTGCTGGTCTTGACGAAGTCCGCGCCGGCGGCAACCGAGGCGCGGCACGCCCGGACCTTCTCGTCATCGGTGAGGTAGGCGTTCTCAAAGATCACCTTGACGATGGCGCCGGCCGCGTGGGCGATCTCGACGATCGCGGCGATATCGGCCTGGACGTCGGCGTCGCGCCCGGATTTGAGGGCGCCAATCTGGATCACCATGTCCAGCTCCGTGGCGCCATCGGCGAGGGCCTGACGCGCCTCGGCCACCTTGGTGGCGGTGAGGTGATTGCCGTGGGGGAACCCGATGGTTGTGCCCACCGCCACGTCGGTGCCCGCAAGGATGGCGGCCGCGCGCTTGACGTCAGCCGGGCGGCAGCACACGGAAGCGGCGTCGTACTTGGCTGCAAGCCGGCAGCCATCCTCGACAAGCGCGTCGTCCAGCTCGGGGCGGAGCAGCGAGTGGTCAATCGCCTTGGCGATGTCCCGCTCGGTGAGTGTTTCGATGGAGACGGTCATAGAGGCCTCGGCTTTGATCGCGTGGAAGCTATTTGCAGTACGGCCGGAGGATGTCGCGGGCAATCAGGAACCCCTGCTTGACCTTCGCGTCGGTGCCCTCAAAACGGCGGTCTTCGTGCTCGATGATGCAGTCGCCCTCAAAGCCCTGGCGGTAGAGCTCCGAGAAGACAACGCTCCAGTCCACCTCGCCAAGGCCCGGAATGCGCGGGATCTGCCAGCCCATGCCCATGGAGAAGACGCCGCGCTCGTAGAGCCCGTCCACGTCGATCATGAGGTCCTTTGCCTGGAAGTGGAGGACGTGCGGCCCAAACTCCTTGAGGAAGCGGCGCATGTCGATCATCTGCAGGATCAGGTGGCTCGGGTCAAAGTTGAGCCCGATGGTGCCGCCCCACTGCTCCAGGATCCGGCGCCACATCCGCGGGCTGGTGGCGATGTTGTGTCCGCCCGGCCACTCGTCGTGGCTGAACAGCATCGGACAGTTCTCAAGGGTGATCTTGCGTCCGTGATCCTGCGCAAACTGCACAATCTCAGGCCAGACGCGCAGCGCCTCTTCCCAGTTCTGGTCCTGGTTCTTGGACCCGTCGCCGCCCATGAACGTGTTCACGAGCGGGATGTCCATCTTCTCGGCGGCGGTGATGACGTGCTTGAGGTGGCTGATCACCTGCGCGCGATGTGCAGGATCCGGATGGAGCGGGTTGGGGTAGAACCCAAGACCGGAGATGCTGAGGCCCTTGGCCTCAATCTCGGCGCGGATCTCGGTGGCCTGCGCCGCCGACAGGTTGGCCACATCGATGTGGCTGGTGCCGGCATAGCGGCGGGTCTCGCCGCCGGCCCGCGGCCAGCACGCGATCTCAAGGACCTCGAAGCCCGTTGCGGCGGCCCAGTTGGCCACCTCCATCAGCGGCGTCTCCGGGAACGGGGCGGTTAGGAAGCCGAGCTTCATCGCGGCTGATCCTCCATGGTGATATCGGTTGCGAACGGGGTGGTCATGCGTGTGGTGCAACCTCAACCCAGCGCCCGGTCCGGGAGCTCTCGAGGACGGCGTCACCGACGAGCATCTCCTCGTGACCCGCGGCAAAGGTGGCGTACGGCGGGTTGGCCGAGGGCGAGCCAGCGATCACGTCGTCATAGATGGCGGTGAACACGGCGCCAAAGGTGTCCGCAAAGCCCTCCACATGCCCCCCGGGCAAGCGAGCGGCGGCCCGGCCTGCCTCGTTGAGAAGCGCTGGATTTCGGAGCAGCAGCTCGTTGGGCCGGTCACGATGACCAATCCAGAGGTGATCCGGCTGCTCCGAGTCCCACGCGACGGCCGAGGAGGATCCGTCGATCTGGTACGCCAGGCCGTTCTTGCGGCCCGGGCTGAGCTGCGAGATGGCAACGCTGCCGCGCGCGCCGCCCTCAAACCGCAGCAGGATGGTGGCGAGGTCCTCGGTGTGGATCTCCACCGGGATGGTGGCCGCAGCCCGCTCTGTGGAGAACGTCTGCACAGGACCGGCGGGCTTCTGGCGCACGGGGATGAAGGTGGCAAGGTCGGCCATCACGGACTCGAGCCGGAGCCCTGTGACAAAGCTTGTCAGGTCCAGCCAGTGCGAGCCGATGTCGCCAACTGCCCGCAGGGTGCCGCCCTGGTCTGCCTCAAGACGCCAGTTCCAATCCGTGTCGTACAGGAGCCAGTCCTGGAAATAGCGGCCGGTGACCAGCCTGACGTTGCCGATGTCGCCGTTGCGGACCAGGGATGCCACGTGCTGGTTGAGCGGGTAGAAGCGGATGTTGAAGTTGACGGCGTTCACAAGACCGCTGGCTGCGGCCAGCGCCACAAGCTCAGCCGACTCGGCGGACGTCATGGCGAGCGGCTTCTCGCAGATCACGTGGCGGCCGGCGGCGAGCACCTGCTTCGCCTGCGCGTGGTGGAGCTCGTTGGGCGAGGTGACGTGGACAACCTGCACCGCCGGATCCGCGAGGACCTCCCCAAGGCTGGCGTAGGCGCGCGGCAGACCCAGCTCGTCCGCCCTGCGGGCGCCAAGCTCCGGGGACGACTCAAGCAGGCCCGTGACACGTACGCCGATCCGGCGGAGGGCCTCAATGTGGACCGTTCCGATGAAGCCGCTGCCGATGACGGCGGTGCCGATGTCGCTGCGTCGGGTCATGGTTCGCGAAGGACTCCTTCGGGCCGGATCGCTCGAAACCCTCCCGCAACCAGTCTATACGACTAGACGGGCAAGTGGGCGGTTTCGAGTGCGGATGATCGATTATCGGTAACTCGAGTTGCCGCCGTTGAGCTTTTGCGCAACGGCGGCAATCCGGTGCGCGCCTTACCGGCGGCCCACCTGGATCAGCTCGGCCATCCGCTTGGTGGTGTACGAGGGCCCATCGTCACGCGTCAGCTGGGCCAACACGTCCATGGGGAGGTCGTTGACGATGGCGCCGTTGGGGTTGAACAGCAGGTTGCTGTCCACGGCAAGGCCAAACGCCGAGCCCTCCTTGACCGCGTGGTAGAGGTTCCGCGGCCGGACAGAGTCGCCCACGTTGAGGACCTGGACGCCGGCGGCCCGGAGCTCGCGGTAGAAGCCGTCATCGGCGACGGTGTGGCAGTTCACCACGTCGTCCACTTCAAGCTCGCGCCGGTTGAAGTCCTTGTCCTGGAGCACAACGCGGCCCTTGTGGATCTCGGTCACCGTGGTGCTGGTGATGATCTCAACTGGGAACTTGTAGGGACGCGACGAGAGGACCTCGGCCTCCTGCTGCGCGAAGCGCTTGCGCGCCACGTACATGTGGATGACCTCGCAGTCCGCTGCAAACTCGCGGTTCTCCGTGACGATGGTGACCTGCTTGCCGATGTCGGCCAGCCACGACGCGGTGTCGGCCGCCGCATAGCTGTCGCCCCACAGGAGGACCCGCGCGCCAACCTTGCGCATGCGCCGGCCACCGGGGTGGCACTCGCAGGCAACCTTGGGGCATGCCATCGTCTCCTCAAAGGGGATCACCTTTGAGGCGTCGCCAACAACCGGCGGGACAACGGACTTGGCGCCGGTTGCGTTGAGCACAAGGTCAAAGCCGCGGAGCTCGTCCACGGTTGGGGCATGGCTGAGCCGGATGTCCACGTTGAGATCGAGCAGCTGGTTCCGGATCCAGTCCAGGTACCAGCGCATCTTCTCCTTGCCGGGAACCATGCAGACAAACTTCATGGCGCCGCCAAGCTCTGCGTCACGCTCAAACAGCGTCACGGTGTGGCCGCGCTCGGTGGCGATACGGGCCGCCTCCATACCGGCGGGGCCGCCGCCGACAACCGCCACGCGGACGGGCTTTGGCGTCCGGGCCATGTCGTCGTAGGCCGGGTTGCCACAGGCCGCGTTGATGGAGCACGCAATCTCGTGCTTCGCCATCAGCGATTCCTGCCAGCAGCCGCCCAGACACGAGATGCACTTGCGGATGGACTTGACCTTGCCGTACTTGGCCTTGACCGGCCAGTACGGGTCTGCCAGGAGCTGACGGGCGAGCCCCACCAGGTCCGTCTTGCCTTCGGCAAGGATCTGCTCGCAGTACTCCGGATCGCGCAGCGAGTGGCTGGTGATGACCGGGATCTTGACAACCTTCTTGGTTGCCTCGGCGGCATAGGTTGCCCAGCCCTGCGGGTACTGCATCGGGTCAAACCCGGCGCCGGGGCTCTCCTGCATGCCCTGCGAAAGATCAAGCGCGGCCACACCGGCGCGCTCAAGGACGCGGGCCGTCTCCAGCCCCTCGTCAATGCCGCGACCACCCGGGCACCACTCTTCAAACGAGTAGCGCACGAGCACCGGATAGTTCCGGCCGCACTTCTTCTGGATGGAGTCAATCACCGCAAGCGGGAAGCGCATGCGGTTCTCAAACGAGCCGCCAAACCTGTCGGTGCGCATGTTCAGGTAGGGGCTCATGAACTCCGAGAGCAGGTACCCGTGTGCCGCGTGGAGCTCCACTGCGTCAAAGCCCGCCTGCTTGACGCGCCAGGCCGCCTCGCTAAACAGGTCCACCAGCTCCAGGATCTCGCCAATCGACGCCTCGCGGATGGGCTTGCCCTTCTCCTCGGCGTTCTCGTAGATGATCTCGTGGCCGGCCGACCAGGGGAGCTTCAGGACGCGGTCGGTCGCGCCGAGGGTGTTGTAGCGGGGGATCGCGCACTGCCGCCCG
>CAIYHO010000288.1 GCA_903925955.1 uncultured Chloroflexota bacterium | reverse complement strand
TGACGGCGGACGGCCTGACGCTGACGGTTGAACGCGGCGGCGCCGGCCGCAGCCGGCTCGCGGGCAAGGTCCAGGGCGGCGGGCCGGTGCTCAAGCTCCGCTCGAGCGGCGGCGACATCATCGTCCAGACCCGCTGAACGTCCCCATCCGGCCGCGCCGAACCTCAGACGCGCGGCCGGTAAAACACCCGCTCGACGCCGTGGTAGGTCAGGAGCGTGAGGGCCGCGGTGGCGGTGAACGTGGCGGCCAGCTGCACCAGGTAGTCCCGGTTGCCGGTGAAACTCAGCAGCCCCCACGTGGCCAGCATGATGGCCGGCGTGTGCATGGCATAGAGGCTGTAACTGATCCGGCCCGAGTAGCGCAGCGCCACCACGACGGGACGGGACTGGGCGGCCGGATGCAGGGCTTCACGGCGCAGGGCCCAGAGGAGACCGAAGGTGCAGACCAGCGCCCAAGCGGCCTGCTTAAAAAGGGTGATGCCGTAAAAGTGTGGCGCCGCCTTGAGGGCGAGATACGCCAGCCACACGGCCAGCAACCAGCGGCCGCGGACGACCGTGTGCCGGTTGACATAGAGGTGGGCGGCGAGGGCGCCCGCATACCAGAACAAGCCGAACATCAGGACGCTGTTGAACACCCAGTAGGGCGTGACGTACTGCAGCAGCCAGACCGCGACCAGCTGGAGAAAGACAAAACCCAGGCCGAGTCCGAGCCAGCGCCCGCGGGCGGCCTGGGCGTAGACCAGGGGATAAAGGGCATACATCAGGAGCTCCACGGCGACGGTGATCAGCGGATAGTTTCCCGCGAAGATTTCATGCGGATAGAGTCCCGCCAGCGCGGCGAACCGCACGGCGATCTCGCCCGGCGAGCCCGCGGCATGGGTGGACAACAGCGGGTCGCCGCTGGGCCGGTGGGTTTCGGCGAGGACAAAAATCAGGCCGAAGACACAAGCGGTCCAAAACACGGGCATGATGCGCAGGAACCGGCGGGAGAAATAGTCCTTCCAGCCGGGCTGGGGGAGGCCGGCGCGGGCCCGCTGGGCGAAGGGGTAGTGAATGCAAAACCCGCTCAGTACGAAGAAACCGATGACGGCGGGATGATGCCCGCCGGTGGGCCAGGTGAGGGTCGTGAAAAGATCATAGGCCTTTTCTCCGACCAGCCGCACCCCGTGCTCGAATCCGGCCTGCGGCGCAAAGTCCGACCAGAGGTGCCAGTGGCAGAGAAAGACCGCCATCGCACAACCGCCGCGCATCACATCGAGCGACCAGAGCCGCGAGGGCGGCACGGCGGGGGAGGAAGGGGGAGAGTCCACTGGGGGCAGGCTCCGGGCGACGCGGAAAGGTCGCAAGCGATTTTGCCCCGGCCACATCACACTGGCCATCGCGGGGCCGCGCGGTTTGGAATGACGTCATGTCGACCGAAACCACCTATGCGGAGCTCACCCGCTGGATCCAACGCGTGCATGCCCTCGGCACGGTAGGCGAATTACTCGGCTGGGACGAGCAGGTGAACCTGCCGCCCGGTGCGGCTGAGCAGCGCGCCGGCCAACAGGCGGCGCTGGCCGAGGCGGCGCATGGGGCG
>CAIYHO010000287.1 GCA_903925955.1 uncultured Chloroflexota bacterium | reverse complement strand
TACGCCACCACTCCGGACGCCTGCGCTCGCCGCCGGCGCGGCTTGGCCGCGTCCTGCACACGAGCACAATCCCGTCCGGATCCCGTCGCGTCCGCGACACTCGAGCGCCGAGGAGATCCATGTCCGGAGATTCGCTCCACACCATGGGGCAGCAGCACGGCCGCCGCAGCTGGGCTGAGCCGTGGAAGATCAAGATGGTTGAGCCCCTCAGGATCACCACCCGTGAGCAGCGTCTGGCCGCCCTTGACGAGGCCGGCTGGAACACGTTCCTCATCAAGTCCGATGACACGTACATCGACTTGCTCACGGACTCGGGCACGTCCGCCATGAGCGACCGGCAGTGGGCCGGGATGATGCTTGGCGACGAGTCCTACGCTGGCAGCCGGAACTTCTACCACCTCGAAGCCGCAATCCAGAAGTTCTACGGCTACAAGTACATCGTGCCCACCCATCAGGGTCGCGGCGCGGAGCACCTGATCAGCCAGGTGATGATCAAGGCCGGGGACCACATCCCCGGGAACATGTACTTCACCACCACCCGCGAGCATCAGGAGATGGCGGGCGGCACGTTCCACGATGTGATCATCGATGAAGCCCACGACCCGCAGGCCATCCTGCCGTTCAAGGGCAACATGGACCTGGGCAAGATCAAGGCCATCATCGACCAGTTTGGCGCCGACAAGATCCCGTACATCTCGCTTGCGGGCACGGTCAACATGGCCGGCGGCCAGCCGGTGTCGATGGCCAATGTGCGCGCCATCCGCGAGCTGTGCGAGCCGCTGGGCATCAAGGTGATGCTGGACGCCACGCGCATGGTGGAGAACGCGCTCTTTATCCAGGAGCGCGAAGAGGGCTACGCCGACAAGTCCATCGCCCAGATCCTGCTGGAGTTCTGCTCCTACACGGACGGCGCGTGGATGAGCGCCAAGAAGGACAACCTGGTCAACATCGGCGGCTGGCTGGCCGTCAACGACTGGGACACCTTTGAGGAGCTGCGCAACCTCGTGGTGGTGTTTGAGGGGCTCCACACGTACGGCGGTCTGGCCGGACGCGACATGGAGGCCATCGCCATCGGCATTGAGGAGGCCGTCCAGGACGACCACGTCCGGTCCCGTGTGGGCCAGGTGCGGTATCTGGGCGAGCTCCTGACGGAGTGGGACATCCCCATCGTCCAGCCCATCGGCGGCCACGCGATCTTCCTTGACGCCAAGCGCTTCTACCCGCATCTCTCCCAGGACGTGTACCCCGGGCAGACGCTGGCCGCGTACCTGTATCTGGACTCCGGCATCCGGTCGATGGAGCGCGGCATCGTGTCCGCGGGCCGAGACCCCAAGACCGGGGACCACAAGCGCCCGAAGCTTGAGCTGACTCGTCTCACGATCCCGCGGCGCGTGTACACGCAGGCGCACATGGACGTGGTGGCCGAGTCCGTGAAGGCCTGCTTCGATGCCCGCGATGAGGCTCTTGGTCTCGAGATGGTCTACGAGCCCAAGTACCTGCGGTTCTTCCAGGCGCGGTTCAAGCCGCTTTGACCCTGCAGGTCCAGCGCGCCGGCGAGGCGGGCGATGTCGTCATCCTGACGCTCGCCCGCCCCGAGGTGCGCAACGCGATCAACGACGAGCTGCTGGACGCGCTGGTCGCGGCGTTTGGCTCGATTGCTTCGGAGGCTTCGGCGTCGGTCTCGTCCGTGCGCGCGGTGGTGCTCTGCGGGTTGGGGCCCGACGCGTTCTCGGCGGGGATGGACCTGGTTGAGCGTGCATCCTTCACCGACGCACAGCTGCGCGACCAGCATGTGCGGATCGCTTCGCTCATCCGTCTTGTCCGGGAGTTGCCCGTGCCGGTGATCGCTGCCGTTGAGGGGTTTGCCCTTGCCGGCGGCTTCGAGCTGGTGCTGGCGTGCGATTTGGTGGTCGCGTCATCCTCGGCGTCCTTTGGGCTGCCGGAGGTCCGCGTGGGGATCATCCCGGGCGGCGGCGGCGCGCGGCTGCTGGCCTGGGCGGTGGGGGATGCCCGGGCGCGCGATCTCGTACTGACCGGGCGCCGGCTGCCGGCCTCGGAGGCTACCGAGTGGGGTCTTGTGACGCGCGTGGTGCGGCCGGGCGAGGCGCTTGGCTGGGCGCTGGAACTGGCTGCCGCCGTTGCCGAGGGCGCGCCGCTTGCCGTGCGCTCCGCGAAGGCGGCGATCCTCAATGCCCGTCCGCCGCTGGCCTCAGGCGCCGACGTGGAGGACGCGCTCTACGAAACGGTGCTGGCGTCGCAAGACCGCCGCGAGGGCTTCACCGCGTTTGCCGAGAAGCGGCCACCGCGGTTTCGGGGGCGCTAGTCCCGCGGCGCTGGCTGCCCCGCCCGCGGCTTCGCGAGTGTTGCTCGCCCATGATCCCCGCCGTATGCAACCCATGGCTGCCCGCAGGGCAAGCGCGTGGATAGTGAGTCGGCGCCGCGGTGGCGACGTGTCCCACGCGGCTGGGCGCAGCCCGTGCCCCTGCCCCTATGCGTGCGGTGCATGCCGGAGCGCATACGGGCGCGGCCGGGGGCATCACGGAGAGCCCGGTCCCGCCCCGCGGCCCCCAAGAGGGTGAGCATGCCCCGTGGCCAAACATGGGGTGAATACGGGCAGCCGCAAGCACGCGAAGCGCGCGGTGGACGCCGCACGTGCCGTGAGAAGCGGTGTCGGGGCCGTGCCTCGATGGCGTGTCGGCCCCGACAGATCGGGCGCCCGCCGCGCCCGCCGAGCCCAAGGCTCACACCCCCGGCAGCACTCCATCGGCCGACAGTCCGAATGGCGCACCCGCGGACCGGACGCATTCGGCCAGGGCAGCGGCGATCTCCGGGTCAGGTGCTGAGACCGGCCTCGCGACCAACTCGTCCACGCGGACACGGGCTCGCCCAAACGCATCAAGCCCGCCCGCGTCAAGCCAGGCCCGGCGCGACGTGCGGTCGATGATCTTGGTGGGCAGGAACTGCTCGTGCTTGAACAGCGCCCGCGTCTCGGGCAGCTCAAGGAAGCGGCCCTCAAGACCGGCCGCCGCAAAGGAGCCCGTGGCCAGCGTGGTCTGCGGCGTGCTGATCCCGCGGAGCAGGCGCTGCGCCATGCCGATGGCCTCAGCGTCAATGACCAGCTTCTCCGGGCTCTGCGCCAGGAGGAAGTCCAGCATGCCGGCGCCGGAGATCATGTCGATCCCCGCAAGCGCGCCAACAAGCGCGGTCATCCCGGTCTCAAGACCGGCCTGCGCGTCAATCACCTTGGAGTCCGTGGCGCCCAGATACGCGTGCGTCGGCAGCCCAAGGGACTTGCCAACGGCCGCGTAGCCCGCGTCGATCATGGCGGTCTCAATCGCGCCCATCGGCGTGGAGCCCGTCCGCATGTCCACGATGGCCGGTGCGCCGCCCCAGACGATTGGTGCGCCGGGCTGGGCCAGCTGGTTCAGGACGATGCCGGCCAGACACTCTGCCGCATGCTGGACGATGCACGCCACGAGCGTGATGGGCGCAGCCACGCCCGCCAGCGGCATCGACACCATCTCGGACGGCACATGCGCACGGCCAAGGTCGATGATGTTGCGGCAGGCAAACTCGGACCACGTGAGCGGCGGCGACGGGCAGACGTCAAACACCGCGCGCGGCTTCTCGGCCAGTGCGGCGTGTCCGCCGGCATCGATCGCCAGCAGGTCCAGCATGATCCCGGAGCCGCGCGGCGAGAAGGCGCCCGTCACGATGGGCTTGCCGGAGTTCATCAGGCAGACGAACAGCCGGTACAGATCGCCGATTTCCGTTGGGATGTCGTGGCAGACGACGGACGTGGACACCGCGTCGTACGAGCCAAGCGAGTCTGCCACGCGGACAATCCGCTGGAGGTCCGCGGCCTGGGAGTGGCGCGCCTCAAGCGTCTCGGGATCAAGCACCGACACACCCGAGGACCCGGGGTCAAAGTGCACGTTGCCCGAGCCGTATCGCACGGCCTCAACGCCAGCCCGGTTGTACAGCGAGAACTGGCGGGGAACCGTGTCCAGCGCGCGGCGGACCGCAGCCTCGGGGATGCGCGCCCGATCGCCGTCGATCACCGCACCGGCACCGCGCAGCAGCGCGACGGCCTCGGGCTCCTCAACCTTGATGCCGGGCTCCATCAGGAGCTGGAGCGCCTCATCAACGATCCGGTCGATCAGCGCGGGCTCCAGGAGCTCGAAGCGGGGTCGCATCACGCAGCCCCCATCAGCTGGCGTGCCAGGGCAACGGCGCCAATGGCGTCCTCGCTGTACCCGTCGGCGCCAATCTCGGCGGCCCATGCAGCGCTCGCGGGCGCTCCGCCCACGATGACCCGAGTCTGCGGGCGCAGTCCGGCGGCGGCCAGCGCCTCCACGACGGTCCGCTGGCCGGCCATGGTGGTGGTCAGCAGCGCCGACACGCCCACGATGTCCGCGTTGTGCTCCCGGGCAGCCTCAACAAAGCGCTCCGGCGCCACGTCCACGCCAAGGTCCGTGACCTCAAATCCGGACGTGGCAAGCATCATGCCCACGAGGTTCTTGCCAATCTCGTGGATGTCGCCCTTGACGGTGCCCATGACCACGCGGCCAACCACCACGCGCGCGGTGGCGAGGCGCTTGAGCTCCGGCTCAAGGATCGCAAGCGCCTTCTGCATCGCCCGGGCTGCCAGCATCATGTCGGGCAGGAACAGCTCGCCCTCGCCAAACAGCTTGCCCACATGTGAGAGCCCAGGCACGAACCCAAGGTCGATGGCGTCGATCGGCGGGACGCCAGTTGCAAGTACCTGTTCGGCAAGGGACGAGGCTGCAGCCGTGTCGCCGTCGATGACGGACTGGCGCATCGCCTCGAAGAGCTCCTCATGCATGAGCGGGAAACCTCCTGTGAATGGGGACTGGCGTGGGGACGCCTCTGGTGTTGGACAGGATCGTCGCACCCGTCAGGCGCCCCTGCCGCCCCGTTCCGCATGCAATCGATTACATTGGTTGCGTTCGTTCGGTCGTTTGGGCCGTCCGGCCTTGCGCTGATTGAGGACGTCGAGGACACTCCACGCCGATGCCCAATCTTGTCCACGGGTCCGAGCGCAAACCGCTTGCGCCCGGCCACTCCCTGTACGACGCCGCGGCGGAGCTGGGCTCGGTGGTGCCCGCGTCCTGCCGCCGCACCGGGCGCTGCCATGAGTGCGTTGTGGAGGTGCGTGCAGGTGCGGACCAGCTGTCGCCGCGGACCGCCGAGGAGGGCTTCCTTGGGCCCGCGTTCCGCCTTGCCTGTCAGGCGCACGTGGAGCGGGCTGAGCGCGACGTTGAGTTTGTGATCCTCCGGCGCCGGCTGCGCATCCTGCTGGCGCCCGATGGCGACGGCGCCGCGCCGTCAGCGCTTGACCCCCTGGTCACCGTCGGGGAGGACGGACGGGCGAGAGCCGATGACGGCGCGGACCTTGGGGTGATTGGCGGAGTGCCGGTTGGCGTCGCGTTTGACATCGGCACCACCACGATCGTTGTGGAGCTGGTGGACCTGCAGACCGGTGCGCTGCTGGCGGTCAGCGCCATCGAGAACCCGCAGCGCTTTGGCGGCAGCGACGTCATGACCCGGATCTCGTACGAGGAGGAGGTCCCGGGCGAGCTGCGTGCGGCCCTGCGGCGGGCGCTGAACCATGAACTCAAGCGCCTGTGCCGCGAGACCGGTATCGAGCGCCGCCGTCTGGTGGACGCGGTCATCGTGGGCAACCCCACGATGCGCGACCTGGCGCTGGGGCTGGACGTGTCGCCGCTTGGCCGGTTGCCGTACCGCTCCGTCACCGAGACTGCCCAGCGGGAGGGGACTGCCGCCACCACCGCCGTGACGCGCCGCGCGCACGATGCGGGGCTCCTGCTCAACCCGCAGGCCAGCGTCTGGGGAGCCCCGCTCATCGCCTGCCCTGTTGGCGCTGATGCGGCGGCAGACCTGATTGCTGTTGAGGCCGTTGCGCGCGGCGGCTCGTTCCTGCTGGTGGACATCGGGACCAACAGCGAGATCATCGCGGGCGACGGGACGCGCGTTGTGGCGGCGTCCAGCCCGGCTGGCCCCGCGTTTGAAGGCGGCGGCGTCCGGTACGGCATGCCGGGTGCCGATGGCGCCATCGAGGGCGCTCGCTGGGCAGGGGACCGCTGGGTGGTCAAGGTGATCGGCGACGCGCAGCCCGAGGGAATCTGCGGCTCGGGTCTGGTGGAGCTCCTGGCTCAGGCGCGCGGCGCCGACATCATGAGCAACCGTGGCGGCTTTGGCCCCGGGATCCCCGAGATGGTGGTGACCGCCGCACCGCGGATCACGCTCTCGCGGGCCGATGTGGGCCACCTCGCGGTTGCCAAGGCTGCCACGGCCGTTGGCCAGCGTGTGCTCCTGCGGCGTCTGGGCCTGCGTGTTGACCAGGTTGATCGGGTCTACCTCGCCGGCGGCTTTGCCAACGCGCTTGACGTGGAGGCCGCCATCGCCATCGGCCTGCTCATTGATGCACCCCGAGGGGGCATCATCAAGGCGGGCAACGCTTCAATCGCCGGGGCTCGCGCGCTCCTGCTCTCCCGCCGTCGCCGCACCGAGCTCCAGGAGCTTGTGGGGCGCATCGAGCACGTTGAACTGGAAACCGAACCCGATTTCTTCGACCTCTTCACCGACGGCTGTCTCTTCGAACCCATCACCGCCTGAGGACCTCAGATGTCATCCGCAAGCGCCACAACCCCCACCGTTCCCGGCCCCGGTGCGCTCCGCCGTGCGCTCGCGGACCCGGCGGGCTTTGCCACCGTTGTGGAGCTGGTGCCGTGGGCCGGCGCCCTGCAGGACGCCAAGGGCACAAAGCCCATGAAGATGGCCGCCGATCTTGCGGGCAACCCGCGGATCACGTCCATCTCCATCACGGACAACGCGGGCGGTTTTGCGAAGCTGCCGCCAGAAGTGCTGGGCGAGCAGGCCAAGACCCTTGGCCACGACACGATCGTCCACGTGGCCTGCCGCGACCGCAACCGCAACGGCATGCAGAGCCTTGGCTGGAACCTGCTGTCGCGCGGGCTCACCACGGTCCTCGCGCTCACTGGCGACTATCCCGCGCCCGGTCATGGCGGCGGCCCGCGTCCGGTCTTTGACATTGACTCCGTGGCGCTGCTTGCGCTGCTGCGCCAGATGGGCGGCGAGGCGGTCGCCAAGGCGGCCACCGATGGCACCCCCGAGGCCGTGGAGGGCTTCTACCTCGGCTGCGCCATCGACCCGTTCAAGCGGCTTGAGCGCGACCTGATCCCGCAGTTCCTGAAGCTTGAACTCAAGGCGCGGTCCGGTGCGGACTACGCGATCACCCAGGTGGGCTACGACGCGCACCGCCAAGACCAGCTCCTGCGCTGGATGCGCCGCGAGGGGCTCGCCATTCCCGTCATCGCCAACGCGTACATCCTCTCCGCCCCGGTGGCCCGCGCGTTCAACGCCGGCAAGGTCCCGGGCTGCGTGGTCCCCGATGCGCTGCTCGCGGTTGCCGAAGAGCAGGCCAAGGCGCCCGACAAGGGCCGCGCGTTCTTCCTTGAGTTTGCCGCCAAGCAGCTGGTGGTCTCGCGCGGCCTCGGCTACAAGGGCATCTACATCTCGGGCCACCGTGATGCCTTGGAACTTGCCCGCGTGCTGGAGATGGCCGATGCGCATCCGGCCGATGACTGGCGCTCGCTTGTTGCGGACGTGAGCTTTGGCCAGCCCGGTGCCTTCCAGCCGTTTGAGAGCGACGGCGCGGGGCTTGCCACCGACGAGCTGTCGGCCGCATATGCCGCCAGCCTCACCGACGCCGCCCGACACGCGGCGCGCGGCAAGGTCTCCGCGTTCTACAAGTTCAACCGCACCCTGCACACCCGGGTGTTTGAGCCCGGGTCTGCGGGCTTCAAGGTCTGGTCCAAGCTCTACGCCACCGTTGAGAAGGCCCACATCGAGAAGCCGCTCCACGTGCTGGAGAACGCGGTCAAGATCCCGATGTTTGACTGCCGCGACTGCGGTGACTGCTCGCTGCCCGACATCGCGTACCTGTGCCCCGAGAGCCACTGCCAGAAGAACCAGCGCAACGGCCCGTGCGGCGGCGCCACCGACGGCCAGTGCGAGGTCCCCGGGCACACGTGCGTCTGGGCAGACGCGTACGCGCGGCTCAAGCCGTACGGCGAAGAGCGCACGATGCTGAACCGCGAGCCCGTGGTGACCGACAACACGCTTCAGCGCACGAGCGCCTGGGCCAATACCTTCCTGGGCCGAGACCATGCCGCGACACGCGGTGCCGCGACACGCGGTGCCGCGACAAGCGGTGCCGCCGAGACCGCAACTCCCAACCAGACGCGAAAGGACATCCACTCGTGAGGCTCGACCGCAACGGCACCCCGTTCCGGATCATCGGCGAGAACATCCACGCCACCCGCGTGCTCAAGCGCACGGGCAAGCACGCCGTTGAACTGCCGGACGGCACCATCGGCATTGGGTTTGAGCTTGACGGGGAGCGCCTCGTCCTGCCGGTCCACCCCGTGCTGGCTGCGGCCTCGGACTTTGCCAAGGGCCGGATCAAGCATGTCGCGAGTGCGGTCCGCTGGGGCATGGATGGCGGCGAGCACGCCGCAACGGCGGCCGCGTACATCCGCGTGCTGGCGGCGCGCCAAGAGGCGGCAGGCGCCGACTGGCTGGATCTGAATGCGGACGAGATCTCGCACGATTCCGACACGCGCGCCCGGGCCATGGCCTGGCTTGTCAGCACGGTTGAGGCAACGGCCAAGATCCCTGTGGCAATTGACTCGTCCGATGTGGCAGTGCTTGCCGCTGGCGTCTCTGCCTCCCGCCAGTTGCGCGGCACGCTCCTGCTCAACTCCGCGTCCCTGGAGCGCCCTGAGGTCCTGGAGATCGCGGCGGCATCCAACTGCGCCGTGGTGCTCGCTGCAAGCGGCGCCAGCGGGATGCCGTCAGGCGTGGACGACCGCATTCACAACGCCATCGCCATTGTGGAGCTGGCGCTTGCCCACCTGATCCCGGCCGATTTCCTCTACGTCGATCCGCTGGTGCTGCCGGTTGCGGCGGCGCCCGACGCCCCCGCGCATGTGCTTGAGGCGGCCCGCCAGCTGCGCATCGAGTACGGCGACGACATCCACCTCACGGGCGGCCTCTCCAACGTCTCGTTTGGCATGCCCGGCCGCAAGTTCATCAATGACGCCTTCATTGACCTTGCCGCCGAGGCCGGCATCGACAGCGGGATCATCGACCCCGTCGCGTCGGACCTTGCCCGCGTCTTCAGCGCATCGCGCAGCGTGGACTCGTTTGGTCTGGCGGCGGACGTGCTTGAGGGCCGGGATCTTGGCGGTATGGACTACGTGATGGCGTTCCGCGAGGGGCGACTCGCCGAGGAGTAGCCGCGGGCGCAGCTTTGCCGGCTTGCCGTCAGGTGGCCGGGACCGCCTTGACAACGTCCTCGTCGTAGCTCATCGCGAGCCGCTCGCCGGGCTGCAGCACAAGGACGTCGTTGTCCCACTCCGCGTCAATCAGCCGTCGGAGCAGCACCATGCTGCCCTCCATGGCCTCAAACTCCCAGCCGCGGCGATCGGCCTGCTCCTGCGCAAAGGCTCGTGATGCAGTCTCGTCGCCAACGCCCATGCCCACAAAGGCGGCGCGCTGGTAGTGGGTCTTCCAGGCGCCCATGACCTCCATCAGGTAGTCCGCGTTGTCCTCGCCGTACTTCTCCACGTATTCGGCGCGGACCGCCTCGATGTCGTCGTCGGAGTCGCCTCCAACGCCCAGGCCAATCCCCCCGCCCGGTCGGTAGCCGTCTCGGCGCTCCAGCTGGTCCGCCACATACCAGTACGTTGCAGGCGTGTCGCGGACCTGGGCCTCGTAGCGTTCGCGGGCCCCCAAGAACAGCGTGATGCAGTCATGGGCGCGGGGTAGGACCACAGGGATGGCGCGCGCCTCAATGCCGGCGGTGGCGCCCCCGCACAGCCCGTAGCCAAGCACGATGGCGTCATAGCCAGCGGGCGCCTCGTCGATTGCCCTCTGGAGGCGCTGGCGCAGGAGCGGCGGTTCGCTGTGGAGACCGCGCCCAAAGAGCGCGATGTCCACCACGTGTGGTGAACGCGCGGCGCACAGGTAGACGGGTCTCGCCACGACGTCGCAGGCGATGGCCAAGAGCTTCAGCTGCCGATCGGGGAACATCATCAGATCGTACCGTGCGCCCCGCCGCGCACCGAACCTCGACACAGGGCATCCTTGTTGATCATGACCGCCCCACGAAACCTCCAGACAGCACCCCCCACGGGCCCAGTGCAGCCGCGTATTCGGCCTTCCGATGAGCGGGCGCTGATTGCGGCCGATGTGCGCTCCACGCGCAGGATCGCCGTCTTTGCGCTGGTGATCGCCCTGGTTGCCCTGGGTCTTGGCACGTGGCAGACCGTCGCCATGGTCACGCGTGCGTCAAGCTGCCAGACCGCAGCCTGGAATGTGACCCCCGCCGAGGACCAGTTGCCGGGCGATTGGTCCCTCCGTGCCTCCACCTACGACGTGGGCCGTCGATCCATCTCATTGCTGGGTCCGGAGCCGGTTGACAGCTCCACCACACAGGCGATGTCCCTGGCAACCATCACGTGTTACCCCGAGGGTGCGGCTGACTCCGTCACGCGGTCGCGTCTCGCTGCAACCAACGCAGGCCAGGCCGTCTCCGATCGCCCCGATCTTGGCGACCAGGCGTGGAGCAGCGAGGACAGCTCCGGCTCATTCTTCGCCAACATCCGCCGCGGCAGTCTGGTTGTGTACCTCGCCTTCTCTGGCACCGTGAGCCAGGACGAAGTGGACCAGGTGGCCTCAGCCTTTGATCTCGCGCTCGGCGGACAGGGCGGCACAGACGTGGCCAATCCTACGGCGGTGCTGCCTGTCGGCAGCGATGGCCTCCCGTCGGCAGAGGACACGTTCCCGCCGGACTCCTTGGATCCCGGGGCGAGTGACGCTGTCCCAAGCGGTACGCCCCCCGCCGGCGACCTTGAGCGGTTGCTGCCCGCAAAGGTGGGCGCCGTCACACTGACCATCCAGAGCGCGCTTGGCCCGGACATCCTTGGCGAGGACCAGGGGAGCCGTGCAATCTTGGCCGCGCTTCGTCACGTCAATCTGACAGCGGATGCGTTGCGCATCGCGCAGGCCTACGACGAGACCGGTGCCTCCGACATCACCATCCTTGTGGTTGAGGTGAAGGGCATGGCCATTGCCACGATGCGCCAACTTGTGCTCGATTCGTGGCTGGCCGCCTCCGGCTCAGGCGTGGCAACAACCGATGTCACGCTCGGGGGACACTCCTTCGCCCAATTTGACTACGGTGACGAAGGGAAACGAGACTACGTCTTGACGGCGGATGGCCACGTACTAGTTATCACTACCGCTGACACAACACTGGCCGAACAGGCCGCAGCCGCGCTACCGTAGACAGATGCAAGTCGAGCCCCACCGGTGAGCATCACAGTCTTGGTTGCGGACGACCACGCGGTTGTCCGTGAGGGCGTGATCCGCATCCTCTCCGACGACCCAGAAGTCAGCGTCGCTGGCTCTGCCGGAACCGGCGATGAAGTGGTGGGCCTTGTGCTTGGCGGGCTGCGTCCAAGTGTCGCCCTGCTGGATCTTGCGATGCCGGGGGGCGGGCTTGACCTTGTGGCTCGGCTCCGCGAACTGCGCCCTGACCTTCGAGTGCTGGTCTACAGCATGCACTCCGAGCAGGAGTACGCCGTCCGCTGTCTCACCGCGGGCGCATCGGGGTATGTCTCAAAGGGCTGCGCACCCGCACAGCTCCTGGAAGCCGTGCGCACGGTGGCTGATGGCAGGCGCTACATCAGCGAGGCCGTCGCCGACGTGCTTGCGTCCTACGTCCTTGACGGGCCGCGGGACCGGCCGCACGAGCGGCTCTCAAACCGCGAGTACGAGGTGTTCCGCCGCCTGGCTGGCGGGGAGAGCTCCGGCGAGATTGCGGACGCCCTGGGGCTCTCGGTGAAGAGCGTCAGCACGTACCGTTCACGCGTGCTGGAGAAGCTCCACCTGGCCCGCAATGCGGACCTCACGCGCTACGCGATGGAGCACGGGCTCCTCGACTGATCGAGGAGTCGTGGCGGCCCGTAGGACAATGACTACGTGGCACCACACAATTCCAGCGGCATGTCGGTCGTCGTTCCGATAGGACTCGCACGGCCGTTGCGCCACACTCGCAATGCGAACCCGCCGAGAGGTGGGGCGACACGGCCGGAGTCTTCCTCCCCCCCGGGGCTCTGGCTGTGATACCCGGTGCGGCACCGAGAACGGCTGGCGGGACGGGTACTCCCCGCCCGGCCGTTGCTGCACCGGGTCTTTCCTTGCCCCGCGTTCCTCTGCGCGTGCACGGTCGCCGTGCGCGTTTGCCGGTGTCATATCGCCCCGTCTGCGGTACGCTGCCGGTGCGTTGTGCGCACTCTTTCCAGAGGGGAACGTCCCGTTGATCCGTGTGCTCCTGGTAGACGACCACGCTGTCGTGCGACAGGGTGTCGAGCGTCTGCTTGAGTCAGGCGCAGACATGGTTGTCGTTGGCCAAGCGGCCGATGCCGATGAAGCGCTTGCCCTGGCTGCTGCAACTGAGGCCGACGTCTGCATTCTGGACCTCGGGATCGCAGGGGGCGGCCCTGATCTCGTGGCGCAGATCCGCGAACTCCGGCCACGCCTGCGCATCCTCGTCTTCACCATGCAGCGGCCCGAGCAGATGGCCCTCAAGGTGCTCTCGCTGGGTGCCGCCGGGTTCCTTGGCAAGAGTTGCCCGCCCGAAGAGATCCCCGTTGCCGTGCGTGCTGTTGCAGCGGGCCGCCGCTACGTGAGCGAGCAGGTTGCTGCGATCCTTGCGGACCGGGTTGTGGGCGGCGGACCCGACGAGGCGCACCAGCGGCTCTCGGTCCGTGAGCTTGAGGTGTTCAACCGGCTGGCGCGCGGCCAGGGGCCCAGCGAGATCGCAGAGGCACTGGGCGTGTCCGTCAAGAGCGTGTCCACGTACCGCAGCCGCGTTCTCGCCAAGATGGGCGTTGAGCGGAACGCGGATCTCACGCGCTACGCCTTGGAGCACGGGCTCCTGGACTGAGCCGCTGGTGGCCCAGTCGCTGCGTTTCGGGCCGTTCGGCACGCGCGCCATAAGGCGCCAATCGCGACCCTAACGGCTATGGCAGCAGCCGTCCGTCAGGGCGACCGCGTCCCGGCCGCCGAGCAGCCACGTGTCTTGCGCGCTCTCCATGTCGAGGGCGTGGTTCAGGGCGTCGGCTTCCGCCCCTTCGTCTGGCGTCTGGCCACGGAGCTGGGTCTGGCTGGCCGTGTGCGCAACGCCGCGGGCCGGGTGGAGATTGAGGCAGCCGCACCAGCGGCCGTCCTTGACGAGTTTGCCCGGCGGCTGCGCACCGACGCCCCGCCGCGCGCCCGCGTTGAGCGCGTCACCGTGCTGGCCCTTGAGGCGGCAGCCGATGCGTTGCCGTTGCCCCTGCCGTTTGAGATTGACGAGAGCGTGGTCTCGGCGTCGCCTGACCGGCTGTTCCCGCCGGACATCGCCACCTGTGACGACTGTCTGCGCGAGCTGTTTGACCCGGCGGACCGCCGCTATCGCTACCCGTTCACCAACTGCACCAACTGCGGACCCCGGGCGACCATCATCGAGGAACTTCCGTACGACCGCGCCAAGACCACCATGCGGCCATTCCCGCTCTGCGGTGCCTGTGAGGCTGAGTACCGCGACCCGCGCAACCGCCGGTTCCACGCGGAACCCGTTGCCTGTGCAGTCTGCGGCCCATCGCTGGCCTGGCGAACTGTGGGAGCTGCGGGCCCCACGGCTGTGGCAGAGGCCGCGCTGGGCGCTGCCGTGGCGGCGCTGCGTGCGGGCGAGATCGTGGCGGTCAAGGGGCTTGGCGGGTACCACCTCGCGTGCGACGCCTCCAATGAGGCCGCCGTGCGCCGGCTCCGGGATCGGAAGCGGCGCTGGGCCAAGCCGCTTGCGGTGATGACGCGGGATCTGGCTGCAGCGGAGGCCCTGTGCCATCTGGGCGCACTCGAGCGGCGGCTGCTGACCGGCCCCGCCCGCCCCATCGTGCTGCTTGAGGCGCGTGCGGTTGCGCGTCGCGCCATCGCGCCATCGGTGGCCGCTGGCAATCGGAGGCTTGGCGTGTTCCTGCCGTACACGCCGCTCCACCACCTGCTGCTCGCTGCGCTGGACGCGCCGCTGGTGCTCACGTCGGGCAACCTCACCGATGAGCCCCTGGCCACCGATGACGAGGACGCCCGCACGCGTCTGGCCGGGCTCGCGGACGGGTTCCTCTCCCACGACCGCGAGATCCGTGCGCGCTACGACGATTCAGTGACGCGCGTGGTCGCCGGTCGCGAGTCTGTGGTCAGACGGGCGCGCGGCTACGCGCCGGAGCCCATGCCGCTGCCCATCGCCACGCCTTCCCCGCTGCTGGCCGTGGGCGCCGAGCTCAAGCACACCTTCACGCTTGCCCGCGGGACCCGCGCCCACGTTGCGCCGCACAACGGGGATCTGGAGGATCTGGCCACCCACCGCGCCTTCACGGACGGTCTGGCCCACCTCTCGCGGCTTCTGGCGCTGGAGCCGGAGTACGTTGTCCACGACCTGCACCCGGAGTACCTCTCCACCAAGTACGCCGTGGCGTCGTTCCCGGTGGAGCGCCGCATCGCCGTTCAGCACCACCACGCGCACGTCGCCTCGTGTGCGGCGGAGCACGGGATCGCCGGGCCGTTCCTCGGCGTGGCGTATGACGGGCTGGGCATGGGCGACGACGGAACGCTGTGGGGCGGTGAGGTGCTGCTGGCCGATCTGCGCGGGTATCGGCGGCTGGCGCGCTTTGGCCGGGCGCCGCTCCCGGGCGGGGCACTCGCCGTGAAGCGCCCGTACCGCATGGCGCTGGGCTACCTCTTTGGGGCGGAGGCGCTCGGCGACGGCGACACGGCGGGGCTGGGCGGCACGGCGGGGCTTGGCGCGGAAGCGGCCGAAGCGGCGGGCGCGTTCCTCGCGCGTCTGGACCCCACCGAGGTCTCCGTGGTCCGGACGCAGATCTCCCGGAGCCTCAACGCGCCGGTGGCGTCGTCGGCGGGCCGCCTGTTTGACGCGGCGTCCGCGCTGCTGGGCATCCGGGACGTTGCGGAGTTTGAAGCCCAGGCGGCGATTGACTTGGAGCTGGCCGCGGGGGACCGGGCCGCAGCGCCGCTGCCGTACCGCCTGGTCTACCGTGACGACCTGCTGGTCTACGACCCGCGCCCCACGCTGGCGGCCATCCTGGCCGGTGGCGAGACGTCTGGGGTGCTGGCGGGCCGCTTCCAGGCCACCATCGTGGAGGTCACCCGAGAACTGCTCGCGGACGCCCACGCGCGGACTCGGGTGGAGACGGTCTGCCTGTCGGGTGGCGTGTTCCAGAACCGGCGCCTGGCGTCAGACCTGCTGCGCGCCCTTGCGGGCGACGGGTTTGCCCCGTTTATCAATCGGCAAGTCCCCGTCAACGACGGCGGGGTGAGTTATGGTCAGGCTGCGATTGCCGCAGCACGGCTTGCGGCAAGCGCCGACGGGGCGCGGATGGAGGAGGGCTAGCACGATGTGTCTGGGAATTCCGGGGCGGATCACGGAGATCCGCGACGAGGCCGGGCTGGCCATGGGCAAGGTGGACTTTGGCGGCGTGCGCAAGGACGCCTGCCTCGCGTACCTGCCCGAGGCGCAGCTTGGCGATTACGTAATCATCCATGTCGGCTTTGCCATCAGCAAGGTTGACGAGGCGGAGGCGCTCAAGACGCTCCAGATCCTCGACGAGATGGGCGTCATGACGCCCGAGCTGATGACGATGGGTCCGGGCATGGATGAGCCTGCCGTGGTCAGCGACGACGATCCCGCGTTTGTGGTGTTCAACCCCGCGCTGCCGCCGGCAACGATGGGGGATCACCGCTCGTGAAATACCTTGACGAGTACCGCGATCCCGTCCTCGCCAAGAAGCTGCTCGCTGAGATCCACCGCATCACCACCCGCCCCTGGACGCTGATGGAGGTCTGCGGCGGGCAGACGCACACCATCGTCAAGCAGGGGATCGACGAGGCCCTTCCCGAGGGCGTGCGCATGATCCACGGCCCCGGCTGCCCGGTCTGCGTGACGCCGCTGGAGCAGGTGGACAAGGCTCTCGCCATTGCCGCCCGCCCCGACGTCATCTTCACCAGCTACGGCGACATGCTCCGCGTCCCCGGCTCCACCACGGACCTCCTTGCCCTCAAGGCCCGCGGCGCCGATGTGCGGATTGTGTACAGCCCGCTTGACGCGCTCAAGATCGCCATCGCCAACCCGTCCAAGCAGGTTGTGTTCTTTGCGGTGGGCTTTGAGACCACGGCGCCCGCCAACGCCATGTCGGTTGCCGAGGCTGCCCGTCGCGGCATCGACAACTACAGCGTGCTGGTCTCCCACGTGCTGGTGCCGCCGGCGATGACCGCGCTCCTTGACTCGCCCACCAACAAGGTGCAGTCGTTCCTGGCCGCCGGCCATGTCTGCGCCATCATGGGCTGGACCGAGTACGAGCCCATCGCTGCCAAATACAAGGTGCCCATCGTGGTGACGGGCTTTGAGCCCCTCGACCTGCTTGAGGGCATCTACATGGCCATCCGCCAGCTTGAGGACGGCCGATACGAGGTGGAGAACCAGTACTCGCGCGCGGTGACCCGGGAGGGCGTGCCGCTGGCCCAGAAGCAGGTGCTGGCCATCTTTGAGGTGGGTGACCGCAAGTGGCGCGGCGTGGGCGAGATCCCGATGTCCGGATACCGGCTCCGCCCCGAGTACGCGCGTTTTGACGCCGAGGCCAAGTTTGACGTTGGCGACATCCACACAAACGAGCATCCGGCCTGCATCGCCGGCGCCATCCTGACCGGCGACAAGGTGCCGCTTGACTGCACGGCGTACGGCACGCTCTGCTCGCCGCAGAAGCCGCTGGGCGCGCCGATGGTGAGCTCCGAGGGCACCTGTGCAGCGTTCTTCTCCGCTGGCCGCGGGCTCAACGCCACGGGCGGCTTTACGGGCGCAATGCCGCTCATCCACATGGGCGGCGTCGGTGGCGCTGCCGGGGAGGCTGGGCGATGACCACCGAAGGCCAGAAGATCGTCACGATTGACGCGGACGGGGTGTACTGCCCCGCCCCCATCCCCGAGGACCAGCGCGTCATCCTGGGCCACGGCTCAGGCGGACAGCTCTCGGCTGCGCTCATGCGCGACCTGATTGGGCCAGCCATTGCCTCGGCGTCACCCGGGGGCGTGCTCAACGATGCCGCCGTGGTGGAGGTTGCCGGTGCGCGCCTCGCGTTCACCACGGACTCGTATGTCGTGTCGCCCATCCGGTTTCCGGGCGGCGACATCGGCGAGCTTGCGGTGAACGGCACCATCAACGACCTTGCCATGATGGGGGCCACCCCGTTGGCCATCTCGCTGGCGTATGTCATCGAGGAGGGCTGCCGCTCGAGGAGCTGCGGATCATCACGATGTCCGCGGCTGCAGCCGCAGTGAAGGCCGGCGCCAAGATTGTCACCGGCGACACCAAGGTGGTGGGTCGCGGGGCCGCGGACAAGCTTTTCGTCAACACGGCGGGCATCGGCCTCATCCGAGACGGCGTGGCGCCGGCGGCGGACCGGGCCCAGCCCGGCGACGTGGTGATCCTGTCGGGGCCCATCGGTCTGCACGGCGTGGCGATCATGAGCGTGCGCGAGGGGCTGGAGTTTGAAGTGGAGATCCAGTCCGACACGCAGTCGCTTGCCGGGTTGGTGGCGGCGATGACCGCCGTTGAGCCCGACATCCACGTTCTGCGCGACCCCACGCGTGGCGGCCTGTCGTCCGCGCTCAACGAGATCGCCCAGTCCTCCCGCGTGGGGATGGTCCTTGACGAGCCGTCCATCCCCATCCCGGGGGCTGTGCGGGCCGCGTGCGAGTTCCTGGGGCTGGATCCGCTCCACGTGGCCAACGAGGGCAAGCTTGTGGCGATTGTGCCCGCGGCGTCCGCGGATGCCGTCCTGGCAGCCATGCACGCGCTGCCCGAGGGGGACGGCGCCGCGCGGATTGGCGAGGTCGTGGCAGATCATCCCGGCATGGTCACCATCCGCACGATCGTCGGCAGTGAGCGGATCGTGGACATGCTTGTGGGGGAGCAGCTGCCCCGCATCTGCTGACGCGGCGCGCGGGTCTGCGGCGCGCTCGGCTGGCTGCCGCTGGCGCAGGCGATAATGCCTATGCCCTCGTGCCGGTGGTCGTAGTCCTGATCTGGCCTGCCGGGCATGGGCGCCCCGAAGAGGAGCCGTACCCGCATGTCCCGTCACGCCCCGGCCAGCCGCCGCTGATGACGCACATCGTCGCCACGCCTGGCTTGTTTTCGGCGGACGCTGCCGCAGGGTTTGTGGACGCGTACGCGGACCTTGTGCGGGCGGTGCAGGGCGGTGTCATCCGCGCCACCGCAACGCCTGCGGGCAAGGTGGCCGTCGTCACCGGCGGCGGCTCCGGCCACTACCCGCTGTTTGCGGGCTATGTGGGCGCCGGGCTGGCCGATGCGGCCGTCATGGGCGACGTGTTTGCGTCTCCCTCATCGCGCGCCGTGATTGACGTGGCAACTGTCGCCTCTCGGGGCGGCGGCGTCCTCCTCACGTTTGGCAACTACGCGGGCGACGTCCTCAACTTCAGCGCAGCCGCCGATGCCCTCCGCACGCTGGGTATCGACACGCGGATTGTCCTGGTGACGGATGACGTGGCGAGCGCGCCGCCCAACGAGCCTTACCGCCGCAGGGGCGTGGCCGGGGGCGTGGTTGTGTTCAAGGTGGCTGGCGCCGCGGCGGAGGCAGGCGCCAACCTTGAGGTCGTGACAGGCATCGCCGCCCGTGCCAACGAGCGGACGAGGTCGCTTGGGCTGGCCTTTGCCGGCTGCACGCTGCCCGGGGCATCGGCGCCGCTGTTCACGCTGCCGCCCGGGATGATGGGCGTGGGGATGGGGATCCACGGGGAGCCCGGTGTGTCCGACGCGCCAATCGTCCCGGCGGAGGATCTTGCGCGGCTGCTGGTGGATAGGCTTCTGGCTGAGGCGCCGGCCAACGGCGGTTTGCGCGTGGCGGTCATCCTCAATGGCCTTGGCGCCACCAAGCATGAAGAGCTGTTTGTCCTGTGGCGCTTCGTGGCCCCGATGCTCTGCGCCGCCGGGCTGACGCTGGTGGCCCCACAGGTGGGCGAGTTTGTCACCAGTCTGGACATGGCCGGATGCTCGCTGACCATCACCTGGCTGGACGAGGAGCTGGAGCGGCTCTGGCTGGCGCCCGCACATGCTCCGGCCTTCCGCCGGGGTGATGCGGTTGGCGCTGGTGTGTCGGCCGAGGGACGCGTCGAGGCGCCGGGGCCGACGGCGGCGCCAGCGCCCGCCGCTCCTGTGGCGTGGCCCCCGTCCACGTCCGGATCAAGGGACGGCGCCGCGCTCATCGCCCGCTGTCTCGCGGCAGCCCTCACGGACGTCCGTGAGGCTGAGGAAGCGCTTGGGCGCCTGGACGCGGAGGCCGGAGACGGCGACCACGGCCGCGGGATGGTCCGGGGCCTCGGCGCTGCCGTCGCAGCGGCAGATGCGGCCGCAGGGGCGGGTGCCGGTGCCAGAAGCGCGCTTGCCGCCGCGGCAGACGCCTGGGCTGACCGCGGCGGCGGCACGTCTGGCGCGCTGTGGGGCGTGGCGCTCAACGCGTGGGCTGCGGCGTACAGCGACGCGGCGATTGTCACGGCAGCCGCCACAGCCTCTGGAGCCCGCGCCGCCGTGGACGCTGTACGCCGCACGGGCGGGGCAGTCCTTGGCGACAAGACGATGGTGGACGCGATGGTCCCGTTTGCAGACGCGCTCGAGGCGGCGATTCTGGCGGGGGCGGAGCTCCCAGACGCTTGGGGACGCGCGGTATCGGCCGCCTCGGTTGCGGCAGAGGCCACGGCGGGTCTCCTGCCGCGGATTGGCCGGGCGCGTCCGCTTGCCGAGCGGAGTCTTGGACACCGGGACGCGGGCGCCGTGTCGTTTGTGATCTGCGCCGGCGCCGTGGGCCGCGTCCTGGAGGCCGCGAGGTGAGGCCGCTGGTGGGCACCAGCACCAAGATGAACCTCACCAGCAGCGAGGCCGCCGCGTACTTCACGGCGCTCCGGGAACACGCCGCTGGTCTGGACGGCGTGGACCTGTTTGTGCTGCCGCCCTTCACGTCCATCTGGGTGGCTCGCGCGGAGCTGGCGGGCAGCGGCATCGCGTGGGGCGCCCAAGACGTCCACGCAGCAGAGGGGGGCGCCCATACCGGCGATGTCTCAGCGGCCATGCTTGCGGACCTTGGCTGTCGGTTTGTGGCGTGCGGCCACTCTGAGCGCCGCCGCGACCACGGCGAGACCGATGACGTGGTTGCCGCCAAGGTGGAGCGCATCGTGGCGCACGGCATGATCCCCATCATGTGCGTTGGCGAACCGGCGGCCGGCGAGACTGCGGCTGCGGCGGCATTCGTGACGGGCCAAGTGCGGGCCGGGCTGGCGAGGCTTGACCCCGCAGCCATCGCACATGTCATCGTGGCCTACGAGCCCGTCTGGGCCATCGGCATTGGCGCCGTGCCGGCGGACCCCGCCCACGTGGAGGCGGTCCACCTGGCAATCCACGCTGAACTTGACTGCCTCGCAGACCGCCCGTCGGTTGGGCGCGTCATCTACGGCGGGAGCGTGGATCCCGCAAGCGCACCCGGGATCCTGTCCCGCGGCGGCGTGGACGGCGTGTTTGTGGGCCGCTCCGCGCTTGATCCAGCCAACCTTGCAACCATCGCGTTTCTGGCCGCCCGGATGGCCGGTGACAGGGACGCTCCGCCCAGCCCAGGGAGGCACGCCTGATGCGCCTGATCGTCGGCAGCGACCACTTTGGTCGCCCACTCAAGGACGCCCTGCTCGTCCATTTGCGCGCGCAGGGCCACGACGTGGATGACGCCGGCGCCAACAGCGATGACCCGGTGGACTATCCCGACGTGGCGCAGGCAGTGGCGGAGGACGTGGCCGGCGGCGGGCATGAGCGGGGCATCCTGGTCTGCGGGACCGGCATCGGCATGGCCATCACCGCCAACAAGGTGCCCGGCATCCGCGCGGCGCAGATTGCTGACCCCTACTCCGCGGAACGGGCGGCCAAGAGCAACGACGCGCAGATTGTGACGCTGGGCGCCCAGACCGTGGGCGTGGAGACAGCCAAGCTCCTCGTGGACGCCTACCTGCGCTCGGAAGACGCCGGCGGCCGCTCGGCGCCCAAGGTGGCCAAGATGATCGCCGTGGACGAGCTGTACCGATCACGCCGGAACGGCTGATGGCAGAAGCCGCGAGGCCGGGAGATGACCGGCATCACGTCGCACGCCCCGGCGGGAGGCATGCGACGTGACAAGTCGGCTGCGGCTACTGGGCATTGGTGTGCCCGGGACGCCCATGCATTGACGGATGTGGCCGTTCGTTCCACCACAAGGGCTGAGCCCGCGGCGAGCCCCCCCCGGCGGCCGCCGGCACCACGTCGCCTCAAGCAGGCAAGAGACATAGGGCTTGTTCGGTTTTGATCGGGTGGTTAGCTGGCTCGACCTAGATCCCAGGCATGTCGTGGTGACTGCATCTGGGCTGTCGCTGGCCTGCTCCGGTCGGGCATCTGCCTAGAGCCGGACGAGACGCCGATAGCGGTCGCTCAGTCGCTCATCCCGGGTGCCGTACCCGAGAGCACGCCCGTGGAGTTTGCAGGTTGACTTGCAGGTCAGCCGATGCCGATCGATGCAGGTGGCTCGAGGCGGCCTCGGCTCGCGAAGCAGGCGTTCCAGTCACGCACGGCTCCAGAGCCATCGCCCTCCTTGGCCAGGCCCGCCCTGAGGCCAACTGGCCGACGCCCGGTGAGGAGGCGACATGGCGCGGATTTGACAGCGCTGTCACAGTTGTTCGGATATCCGTCTACGTCGCATCGATGTCCCTGGAGGGACCATGGAACCGCCTGCCACGCCCTACCGGATCTCGCAGATTGCGGTGGTGGTAAAGGACATCGACGCCGCCATGAAGTCCTACCACGAGCTCTTCGGCTGGGGGCCGTGGAACGTCTACGAGCACGTTGAGCCAAAACTCCACGATCAGCATCTGCACGGCCAGCCGGCGCACTACTCGATGATCGGCGCCGAGTGCGAGATCCAGCCCGGACTCGTGTTCGAACTCATCCAGCCGCTCGAGGGTGACTCGATCTACAAGGAGCACCTCGCCACATACGGCGAGGGCGTCCAGCACATCGCGATGATGCACCACACCCAGGAAGAGTCGGACGAGTTCAAGCAGCGTTTCAAGGACGCTGGCCACGAGGTCCTGATGGGCGGCCGAATCGGCGAGACCATCGAGTTCTACTATGTGGACACGATGCCGGCTGTGCACTTCGTCGCGGAGTCCGGCAGCGGGCATGCGATCGAGCTCACGCCCGTCCGTCAGTACCCGTAATCCAATCGCCGGCTCGCCCGGCTCGCCAGATTGCCTGAAGGTCGGTCGATGAAGATCCTCGTCGTCGGTGACTCCTACTGCCCGACGAGCGCGTTCGGCGAGCCGTTCCTGCGGCTCCGCTCGAACCACGACGTTACCTTCTACGATCTGCCCGACGAGCCGGACTGGCGGCCGGCGAGCCCGTCCGAACTTCGCCTCAGGGAGTTCTTGGGCAGTCCCGGCCGGGTGATTTCACAGCTCCGCGGGCACGACGTCCTCGTTGTTCAGGGGGCGCCCGTCTCGGATGCTGTCCTCGATGCGGCGCCTCTGGGGCTCGTATGCGTTGCTCGCGGCGGGCCGGTGAACGTGGACGTTGCCGCAGCCACGGAGCGCGGGATCCCGGTGGCCATCACGCCCGGCAAGAACGCCGTGGCCGTAGCCGAGCTCACACTCGGGCTCATGGTCATGCTGGGGCGTCGCGTGGCGGGGTCGATGCGCCACGTGGACGCGGGCGGCGACTACGCCGTAGACAACTACGAGGGTGCCAGATGGTTTGGCCACGACCTCGACGGCCATGTCTTGGGGTTGGTGGGCTACGGCCAAGTTGGCAGTCGTGTCGCTACGCGGGCTCTTGCGTTTGGGATGTCTGTGCTTGTGTACGACCCGTTCGTGGACGCAGCCTCCATCACTGCGCCCGGCGTAACGAGAGTGGACCTTGACACCCTCCTCGCGGCGTCCGACTACGTGTCCCTGCACGCCCGTCTGACGCCCGAGAACCGCGGCATGTTCGGGGCTGTCCGCCTGGCGGCAATGAAGCGAGGCGCCATGTTCATCAATGCCGCCCGGGCGGAACTGGTGGACGAGGACGCGCTGTGCGACGCGCTCGAGTCTGGACATCTTGGTGGAGCTGCGCTGGACATTGCTTGCCCGTCGCCCGCCGGCGGCCCGCGCCGGATCCTCGCCACGCCCAACACGATGGTCCTCAACCACATCGGCGGCTCCACGCTCGAGACCCTCAGGCGCGGCGGCGAAATGGCGGCCGCGGAGGTTGAGCGCTTTGCCAGCGGAGAACCGCTGCGCAGCACGGCAAACGGGGTATCGCTGGCCGAGCGGCGGGGGCGATGAGCGCGACGCTGGCGATCGACCTGGGCACCGGTAGCTGTCGGGCAATCATTTTCGACACGGACGGCAACCAACTTGCGGCGGGCCAGCGGGAGTGGCGCCACGCTAGCCTGCCCGGCTTCCCCGGCTCGCAGGTATTTGACACTCGCGCGAACTGGGCGCTGATCTGCGAGTGCATCCGGGAGGCGGTCGCGGCCTCGGGGGTGGGGCCTGGTGGGATTGCCGCTGTGAGCAGCGCGAGTATGCGCGAGGGCATCGTTCTCTACGACCGGGACGGCGCGGAGATTTGGGCCTGCCCCAACGTGGACTCCCGGGCGGTGGCCGAGGCCGGACTGCTGGTATCTCGCGGCGACGCGCGGCGGATCTTCGACACGGGCGGCGACTGGGTGTCGATCACCTCGCCGGCGCGCCTTCTCTGGATCACTGCCCATGACCCGGAGGTCCGTCGCCGGGTCGCCCACGTGACGATGCTCAGCGACTGGGTGTTGGCGCGGCTGTCGGGCGAATTCGTCACGGACCCGTCCTGCGGGTCCAGTTCCGGGATGTTCGATCTGGCAGCACGAACCTGGTCGCGCGAGATCATCGAGCTGTGCGAGTTTCCAGTGGACGTCTTCCCGCCGGTTCGTGAGTGTGGGACCGTGATCGGCACGGTGACGCCGGAGGCCAGCCGCCAGACCGGCCTTTCGCCCTCCACGCTCGTGGTGGTTGGCGGTGCGGACACCCAGATGGGGCTGCTCGGCATCGGCGTGACCGACCCCGGCCGCGTGACGATCGTGGGCGGCAGCTTCTGGCAGACCACGGTAGTTGTGGATCGTCCCCTCGTGGATCCCCAGGCCCGCCTCCGGACTCTCTGCCACGTGGTCCCGAATCGCTGGATGGTGGAGGGCATCGGCTTCTACTGCGGCATCACCATGCGCTGGTACCGCGACGCGTTCTGCGAGCTTGAGAAACTGCAAGCTCGTGAGCGCGGCGTGGACCCCTACGTGGTCATGGAGGAGGCGGCGGCTGCGATCCCGCCGGGAGCCAACGGAGTGCTGGGGATCTTCTCCAACTTCATGGACGCCAAGCGCTGGGTTCACGCCTCGCCGTCGTTCTTGCAGTTCAACGTAGATGATCCGGCCCGATCCAACCGGGTGGCGGCCATTCGGGCGATCGAGGAGAGCGCCGCCTACGTGGCTCGCGGTCACCTCGGCATCATCGAGGACCTCGTGGGGCAGACGGTCTCTGGCGTCGTGTTCACCGGCGGCAGCGCCAAGGGGACGCTGTGGCCCCGCATCCTGGCGGACACCCTGGGCGTGCCGGTCTCCATCCCCATGGTCAAGGAGTCCACGGCGCTCGGCGCCGCGATCTGCGCGGGCGTGGGCGCCGGCCTGTTCCCGAGCATCGAGGTCCAGGCGAGGCGTGTAGTCCGCATCGAGCGCACGGTCGAGCCGGATCCCGCCGCCCACGAGGCCTACCGCGGCCTCTTCGAGCGCTGGTCCGCGGTCTACGCCCGCCAGTTGGAGCTGTCTGAGGCTGGGCTGCTCCAGCCGCTTTGGCGGGCAGCTGGGACCTAACCTACGCCACATCTGTCACCTGCCCACGGGGTCGCCGACGCCCCGAACCCCACGAAGGGACTCCTCCGATGCCCGAGGCCGACGCAACCGAAGCCAAGCTCTACCACCAGGACATCCCGCAGCGGAACACCGCGTTCTTCCTCAAGGGGTCCGGCGCCTACGACTGGGGCATGCAGAACCGGCTCGCCCGGGTCTTTGCGCCTGACAGCGGGCGAGCGGTCATGCTCGCCATCGACCACGGCTACTTCCAGGGCCCTACCACGGGCCTTGAGCGTATAGACGTCAATATCCTGCCACTCGTCCCGTACGTGGACTCCCTGTTTGTGACGCGCGGCATCGTGCGCTCGGTGGTCCCGGCGGCAACCCGGGCGCCCATCTGGCTCCGGGCCAGCGGCGGCCCGTCCATCCTCAAGGATCTGTCCGACGAGCAGATCGCCGTGGACATCGACGACGTGTTACGGCTCAATGCGGTGGGCGTCGGCGTCCAGGTCTTCATCGGCGGCGAGCACGAGACTCAGACTGTCCACAACATGACCCGCCTTGTGGACCAGGGCCTGCGCTACGGCGTGCCGGTCCTGGGCGTGACCGCCGTTGGCCGGGAGTTGACACGTGATGCTCGCTACCTGGGGCTGGCCTGCCGGATCATCGCGGAGTTGGGCGCACAGGTGGTCAAGACCTACTACTGCGAGGAGGACTTCGACACCGTGACGGCTGCATGCCCGGTCCCGGTGGTGATGGCCGGGGGCAAGAAGCTGGCGGAGCTCGACGCGCTCAAGATGGCCTACAACGCCGTGCAGGCGGGTGCCGCCGGCGTGGACATGGGCCGCAACATCTTCCAGAGCGACTCGCCCATCGCGATGCTCAAGGCCGTCCGCAAAGTAGTCCACGAGAACATGCGGCCGGACCACGCGCTGGAGCTCTTCGAGACGCTCCGTCGCGAGGATCCTGCCGGCCTCGCCCCCGCCTGACCGGAGGGCATCATGGCCGCCTCGGAGCTTGTCGCCCGTCTCCGCCGGGACGGTCCTCACCTCAGCATCGGCATCCTCACCGCAGACCTGATGCTGCTGGGCGCAGAGCTGGCGCTGCTTGAGCACGCAGGTGCGGAGATCGTCCACACCGACGTCATGGACGGGGTCTTCTGCCCCGGACTCACCCTAGGGGCGCCAATCGTGAAGGCCCAGCGCACAACCCTGCTCAAGGACGCGCACCTCATGGTGATGGCGCCCGAGGACAAGGTTGAGGCCTTTGTCGCCGCCGGGGCGGACATCATCGCGATCCACCCGGAGGGGACGCGCCACCCGCACCGGGCCCTCCAGGTCCTGGCCAAAGCCGTCAACGCCAACGATCCCGAGCGCGGGATCATTCGCGGCATCTCGATCAACCCGGGCACGCCGGTGGAGGTGATCACCCCGCTGCTCGACGAGGTGGAGTTTGTCCAGATCCTCGCCGTCAACCCAGGCTGGGGCGGTCAGGCGTTCATCGCGTCCACCGAGACGCGGCTCGCTCACGCTCGCGAGCTGATCGCCGCGTCCGGCCGCGAGATCCTCCTCGGCGTGGACGGTGGAGTCACCCGAGCCAACATTGCGCAGATCGCGGGACTCGGCGTGGACCTCATCGTGACCGGCAGCGCGGTCTTCGACGGGAAGGCGGCCGCCGAGAACGCCGCATTCATGCTCGACGCAGTGCGGACGGCGGCCGGGCGCGCTTAGGCATGGTCCCGGCAGGCACCCGGGGTACACTGGTGCCGATCAGTTGCCCATGTCTGCGCAATTGCTCACTCCACTAGGGGCCAGCGACCATGCCCGACGACACGCGACGCCACGACGCCGACCTCCTGGTCCGCATCGCCCACCGGTACTGGGTGGACGAGCTGACCCAGGAGGAGGTCGCGCGGGAGTTCGCCCTGTCGCGGCCCAAGGTCCAGCGGCTCCTGGACCGCGCCCGCGCCGCGGGGATCGTGGAGATCCGCGTCCAGACGCCGCCGTGGCTCCGCCTCGACCTCGAGCGCGACCTGCGCAGCGCCTTCGGCCTCGCGGAGGCCATCGTCGCGCCGGAGCACGCCGACCCCGGCGACCAGCGCGACGCGGTCGCCCGGGTCGCGGCCCAGTACCTCGAGCGGCGCCTCGCGGACGGCATGGTCGTGGCGGTGGGCCACGGGCGCGGCGCGGGGCGCGTGCCGCCCCACTTCCGGCCGCGGCGCCCGGTGGCGGCAACCTTCGTCCCGGCGATGGGCGGCTCGCCGCACGTGGAGGCGCCCACCAACCCCGGCGAGATCGCCCGCGCCCTCGCCGAGCGGTGCGGGGGGCGGTTCGTCCCGCTGTTCGCCCCGGCGTACCTCGAGAGCCGCGAGGCGCGCGACTCGCTGGTGGGCCAGGAGGCCGTCGCGCACGCGCTGGGCCTCGCGGCGCGGGCGGACATGGCGCTCGCGGGCATCGGCGGCACGGACGACGGCGCCACGATGGTCCGCAGCGGCTGCCTGTCGGTGGCCGAGGTGGCGGGCCTGCGTGAGCGGGGCGCGGTCGGCGACCTCGCGGGCAACTACGTCAATGCCGAGGGCCGGCCGGTCGAGTCGGCCCACCGCGACCGGCTCGTGGCCCTGTCGCTCGACGAGCTGCGCCGCATCGGCCTCGTGGTCGCGGTCGCCAGCGAGCCCGAGAAGCCCATGGCGATCCTCGGCACCCTGCGCTCCGGCGTGGTCGACGTGCTGATCGTCGACCCGGCCAACGCGCGCGCCGTCCTCGACCTCGCCGCCGGCGCGCCGCCGGCCCCCGCCGCCGCAACACCCGCAAGGAGGTAGTCCGATGCCCATCGTGCCCACCCAGGAGATCCTCGCCCGGGCCTTCCGCGACCGCTACGGGGTGGCGGCCATCAACGTCATCAACGACCTCTCGATGGAGGCGGTGCTCGCGGCGGCCGAGGAGCTGCGGGCGCCCGTCATCGTCCAGACCTCGGTGAAGCACGTGCAGATGACCGGGATCGACGCGACGTACGCGATGTGGGTCGCCTATGCCTCGAAGGCGTCGGTGCCCGCCGCGCTCCACCTCGACCACTGCCCGGACCGCAAGGTGATCAGCGACTGCCTCGCGAGGGGCTGGAACTCGGTGCTGTTCGACGCGTCCAGGCTGAGCGTCGAGGAGAACCAGCGCCAGTGCATCGAGGTGGTGGAGGAGGCGCGGCGCTACGGCGCCCTGGTCGAGGGCGAGATCGAGGGCTTCAAGCGGACCGAGGAGATGACCGGCGGCGAGGCCGAGGACGTGCAGTCGCTCGAGACCGTGGTCCGCTTCGTGGGCGCCACCGGCGTTGACGTCTTTGCCCCGGCGATCGGCAACGCCCACGGCACCTACAGGACCGCGCCGCGGCTCGACGCCGGGCGCGTGACGGACATCGTGGCGGCCACCGGCAAGCCCGTCGCCCTCCACGGCGGCACCGGGATGAGCGCCGGCCAGTTCGCGGACCTCATCTCGCGCGGCTGCGCCAAGGTCAACATCTCCACTGCGCTCAAGGTCGCCTACCTCTCGGCCGGGTTCGACTACCTGACGGCGCACCCGGGCGAGTTCGACCCGCCAAAGGTCTTCGCGGCCCAGCGCGCGGCCGTCAAGGACATGGCGGAGCGCCACATCCGGATGTTCGGCTCGGAGGGGAGGGCATGGCAGTGAGGGCCGTCGTCTTCGACTGCGACGGGGTCCTCGCGGACACCGAGCGGTACGGGCACCTGCCCGCGTTCAACGCCGTGTTCGCCGAGTTCGGGCTGCCGCTGCGGTGGTCCGAGGAGGAGTACGGCGAGCGCCTCAGGATCGCGGGCGGCAAGGAGCGGATGGCCAGCGCCCTCACGCCCGACGTCATCCGCGCCGCGGGCCTGCCCGACGACCCGGCCGCCCTGGCGGCGCACGTGGCCGCGTGGCACAGGCGCAAGACCGAGATCTACACGGAGATGGCGCGGGCGGGACGGCTGCCGCCGCGCCCGGGCGTCTCCCGGCTGATCGCGGAGGCGCAGGACGCCGGCTGGAGGCTCGCCGTGGCGTCCACTTCGGCCGAGGCGTCCGTCCGGGCGATCCTGGACATGGCCGCGGGGCACGAGCGGGCGGCGCGGTTTGACGCGGTGCTCGCGGGGGACGTCGTGGCCCGGAAGAAGCCCGCGCCGGACATCTACCTGCTCGCGCTCAGGCGGCTCGGCGCGGACCCGGCCGACGTGGTCGTCGTGGAGGACTCCCGCAACGGGCTCGAGGCGGCGACCGCCGCCGGCCTGCGGTGCCTCGTGACGGTCAACGGCTACACGGAGGCCGAGGGCTTCGCCGAGGCCGCGCTCGTCGTGTCCTCGCTGGGCGAGCCCGGCGGACCCGAGGCGCACATCCTCGCGAACCGTGCCGGGGCACACCCCGGGCCGTTCATCGCCCTCGCCGACCTCGAGGCGTGCCTCGCGGGCTGACGGCCGCCCATACTGGAGGACCCACCATGGAGTACCGACCCCTCGGCGCCAGCGGCCTCATGGTCTCGCCGCTCTGTCTCGGGACGATGATGTTTGGCAAGGCCACCACGGAGTCTGAGGCCGCCGCGATCGTCGGGATCGCCTATGACGCGGGCGTCAACTTCATTGACACCGCCGCGAGCTACGCGCTCGGCCAGGGTGAGGAGATCGTTGGTCGCCTCGTTGCGCCGCACCGCGATGACTGGGTTGTCGCTACCAAGGTGGGTCCGCCCACTGGAGACGGGCCGAACCAGATCGGGACCGCGCGACGGCATGTCCAGCTCTCGCTCGAGCGGAGTCTCCGGCGTCTGGGCACGGACCGCGTGGACGTCTTCTACCTTCACCTCGACGACCCGATCACCCCTCTCGAAGAGTCAGTCCGCGCCATGGGTGACGCAGTCCACCAGGGCAAGGCGCTCTACTGGGGTGTGTCCAACTTCTGGAGTTGGCGCATGGCCGAGGCGGTGGGCATCGCCCGCAGCCTCGGTGTGGCGCCGCCCGTCGTCGTCCAGCCGTACTACCACGCGCTCAACCGACGGCCAGAGGTGGAGTTGCTCCCAGCAGCAACGCACTTTGGGCTTGCGGTGGTGCCCTACAGCCCCATCGCACGGGGCATGCTCACAGGCAAGTACCGTCCCGGCGAGCCGCCACCGCACGGGTCGCGCGCGGCGCGTGCCGACAGGGAGATCCTTGGCCGCGAGTGGCGCGACGAGTCGATGGTCGTCGCTGCCGCGATGGCAGAGCGCGCCCGGGAGCGCGGCATGACGCCCGTGCACTTCGCGGTCAACTGGCAGCGGGCGAACGCACACATCACGTCGGTGCTCGTGGGACCGAGAACCGCAGACCAGATGCTTGAGTACTTGGGCGCCTTCGAGCACGGCTTCAACGCCGATGACGCAGCCTTTGTGGACCGCCTGGTCCCGCCGGGCAGCGCGTCAACCCACGGCTACTACGACCCGGAGTACCCGCTTACCGGCCGGATCCAGCGGGACCTGGCCCCTGGAGGCTGAGGCGGCGATCCGTCATGGGACCTTCTGGCCTGCCGCTGGCTCGGGCCTGAGGGGGTCCTCGTAGCAGCGGATGTGGTCGAGCCTGCCGTCGCGCACGGTGATGGCGATCAGGCCCTCGATGACGGAACGGTTGCCCGTGTGGTCCGTGAGCACTGCGTGGACCTCGAGCGCGGACGAGTCCGGCGACCCCGCGAATTCGCGCCGGATCGTCACCTCCAGGGCCGGAAAGTCCCGGATGGACGCCTCGTAGTAGCCCCGGATGGCGTCGTAGCCCTCAAGGAAGCCCGCCCCGTCTTGGTACGTGGCGTTGGGCTGGTAGTGGGCCATGATCGCGTCGATGTCCCGTCGGCATTCCGCCGACCAGTACGATTCTGCGACCTCGCGCGCGGTGCGCATCAGCCTCTCCTTCTGGTGATGGGGGATTGGGGTAAGCGTGGCGCCAGCCGCGCACGTCCGGTCGATCAGATCCGTGGTTCGAGTTCGCCCAAGAGTCCACCGTGGAGGGGACCGCGGGGCATGATCGGCCAGATGTCCACCACCTTGCCGTCTTCGACAACGTGGTACGCGTCGAAGTAGTTGACTGCGAATGGCGTATAGCCCAGGTGGAAGTCCACGACGTCGCCCACCTTGAGGGGACACGAATCGTCCACGACATACGTCGCGTGCTCCTCGTCGAAGCGATAGGGCGGCAGGTCCTCGAAACCCATGATCCGCGGGTATGCGGGTATCCCGCCCACGTCGGCCGACCCGAATGTCTTTTTGCCAAGATTGAGCACCAGCCGATCCTCGCGCCGGCTGATGACGGTGACCACGGCGGAGGTCGCCTTCCGGAAGCGCGGCTCCATGAGGTAGTGGTAGTCGTCCATGGCCGCGTACGAGCCCAGTTGGAGCTCGGTAATGCGCGGGTTGGAGCCCGTCCAGAACGCGGTGGCGGTGCCGGCCGCTGACAGGATCCTGCACGGCAGACCGGCCTCGGCCAACTGATCCGCGACCTCCACGAAGTAGGCGATTGCCGCCTGTTGCTTGGCGTGCCGGGCCTCGTGGTCCATCTCCATTGAGCAGTGGCCCTCGTAGCCGGACAGGCCGTCGAACCGTATTCCCGGCAGGTTTACAATCCCGCTGACGACCCTGACCGCCTCCTCGGCGCTGTCCACGCCCGAGCGGTGCATGCCGGTGTCCACCTCGAGCAGCACGCCGATAGTGGAGCCTGCGGCGACGGCTGCTGCCGACAGCGCCTGGGCGTCGCCCACGTCGTCGACGTTTACGAGGACGTTGGCCTCGCGGGCGAGCAGCGCGGCCGCCCGTCGCTTGACCGGATCAACGAGCTGGTTGGCGATCAGCACGTCGTCAGCGCCCGCGCGGACCATGACGATGGCCTCCCACACGGTCGCCGCGCACAGGCCAAACGCGCCGTACTCCAGCTGCATCCTGGCGATATGCGGGCTCTTGTGGTTCTTCACGTGGCCGCGCAGGCGCGCGTGCAGCGCTGGCAGACGGCTCTGCATGTACGCGAGGTTGCCGCGCAGTACCCCGAGGTCCACCACCAGGGCAGGGGTGCAGACGTCGAACCGGCTCCGCCCGATGGCGGACCCGTACAGGTCGCGCGCGCGGTTGTGCGCCTCGACTATGAGCGGCGCCGGATCTCGCATCTTGCGGTGCTCCTTCACGCGGCCGGACTGGCGCCGGACCTCACTCGCCCCGCTCCAGCATGTCGAGCAGCCACCGCGACTCCGGCCCGCGCGGTAGGACCGGCCAGATGTCCACCACACGCCCGCCTTCGATGACGTGGTACGCCTCGAAGTAGCTGATCGCGAAGGGGGTGTAGTTGCAGCGGATCTCCACCGTGTCGCCCACTCGTAGGGCGCAGGAGCTGTCCGCGAGGAAGGTCGAGTGCTCCTCGTCGAAGCGGTATGTCGCGAGGGGCGGAGCGGCGAGGACGCCGTGGGACGCGCCAACCGTCTTGCTGCCAGCGTCGAGGACGACGCGGTCAGACCGACGGCTGATCACCGTGGCCAGCACCGTGACCGCCCAGCCGAAGCGGGCGTCTAGGCCTCGGTGGTGACCGTCCATCGTCGCGTACGACCCAGGCTGGATCTCGGTGATCCCGGGGTAGCGCGAGGTGACCTCCCAGGTCCCTGTCCCGGCGGCGGTCACGATCTCGCTTGGGAGCCCGTTGGCCGCCAAGTGCTCGGCGACTCCCGTGAAGTAGGCCATCGCCTCGCGCGCCATGGCGGTCCGCTTGGTCGCGTCAAACTCCAGCGAGCAGTGCCCCTCGTACCCCGTGAGCCCCAGGAACTGCAGGCCAGGGGCGTCGGCCGCGCGCCGGGCAACGATGAGCGCCTCATCCGGCGATGCGACGCCGCACCGGTGCATACCCTCGTCAACGTCCACGAGGATCCCGATGGTGCTGCCCGCGGCGACGGCGGCCCGCGACAGGGCGTCCACCTGCGCGACGTCGTCCACGGCTGTCTTGACGCTTGCCTCACGAGCCAGAAGTGCGAGCGCTCGGACCCGCTCCGCACCAACGACCTCGTTGATGACGAACACGTCGTCGATCCCGGCGCGGGCCATCACGATGGCCTCCCATACCGTCGCACAGCCTACGCCGGTCGCGCCGTACTCCATCTGGAGGCGCGCGATATGGGGGCTCTTGTGGACCTTGACGTGCGCGCGCAAGGCTGTGGGCACGTCGCGCATGTTGTCGCCCATGAACGCGAGATTGGCGCGCAACACGGCCAAGTCGAGGAGCAGGGTGGGCGTGGCGAGCTCCTCGCGCAGGCGCCCAAGATCCGGTCGATACAGCTCCAGCACCCGATCGTGGGCCGCAGTTATGAGCGGCTTGGGGTCCAGCATGATTGCGCTCTCCTGTGCGGGCGGTTGCTACTGCGAGCTGCCGCGTGCGGTGATCGGCCAGCAATCAACGATGTGGCCCCCGCGGCTGACCCAGACATGGTCGTGGAGGTTGAAGGTTGTGCGGACCTGGCCGGGTGTCAGGTCCAGTTGGCTGCCCAGAGCCGGCAATGGGTCATCCATCGTGAGCGTTGCGTGCTCGTCGCCCATCGCGATCCCGTGGACGGCAAACCCAACGGGGGTCGGTGGGCCGTACTCCATCCCAACGACGCGGCGGCCGGTGTCCAGCACGATCCGCCCGGGGTGACGGCTGATGACGGTGCCGCGCAACGTGACCGCGCACCGGAACGGCAGGTCCATGATCAGCAACTCCGGCTCCATCAGCGCGTACACCCCGGCCTGGATCTCCGTGATCTCAGGGTGTGCGAGTGCCTCCGCGATGGTTGACGTGCCGGCGGCGGACACGGTCTCCACGCTGAAGCCCGCATCGCGGATGGCCGCCGCGGCCGCACTGAGGGCCGCGTACGCACCCGAGATCTGCTGGTCGCGGTGTGGCTCGGTCAGCCGGACGCGCCCCTCATAGCCCATGATCCCCTGCAAGTGCAGCCCTGGGGAGCGGCTGATGACCTGCGCCAGGCCCACGGCGTCGGTAGCGGATCCCACGCCGCACCGGTGCAACAGGATGTCCACGTCGATGAGTACGCCTACCGTGACGCCGGCGCCAATTGCCGCCCGCGACAGGGCGCCGATCGGCTCTGGGTCGTCAACGGCGACCGTGACATCAGCGCGATGAGCCAGGGCTGCGAGGCGAGCGATCTTGGCCGGGTCCACCACCTCGTTGGCGATGAGCACGTCCGTGAAGCCGGCGTGAACCATGGCCTCCGCCTCGCCCACGGTGGCGCACGTGAGCCCCACCGCAGCCCCGCCGAGCTGGCGGCGGGCCAGTTCCGGGGTCCGGTGGGTCTTGATGTGTGGACGGATGGTCTTGCCCGTCCCGATGAGGAGTCTTGCCATTGCGGCGACGTTCGCGTCGAGTACGTCAAGGTCAACGACGAGGGCAGGCGTGGAGAGCGCCATCGAGGCGGACATCGCCGACAGCGGTGTGGTGGAGGTCATGGCCGCCCACTCCCGCCGCGCTCGGCCAGGCGACTGCGGACACCGTCGTAGCGGCGTCCCCGCGCTGCCTCTGGCTCGAACCGGCGCGCAACCCGCACAAGGCGCCCGATCGCCTCGGAGACCGACGGGTAGACGCCTGCTCCGACGCCAGCGAGGATCGCAGCGCCGAACGCCCCCGGCTGTTCCTGCGCCACCACTTCAACGGGGACGCCAGACACGTCTGCGATCAACTGGAGCCACCAGCCATTCCGCGAGCCACCGCCGGTCGCCCGTACCAAAACGGGTTCGACTCCGTGTGATCGCAGCGTGTCTAGGCTCAGCGAGAACTCGCAGGCAATAGCCTCGAGCAGCGATCGAACGATGTCGACGCCGGTGGACGCGAGCGTCACTCCCGAGAAGGTGCAGCCGAAGCCCTCGTCCGCGACGACGTGAGGTAGGGGCGTGAATGCCGCATCGGCGAACACGTAGCCCGGACCAGGGCCGGCTGCGGCGAGGCCCGTCTCCAGGTCCTCAATTGACAGGTGCAGAAGGCCGCGAGCCCAATCCACCACGCTCATCCCGTTGGGGTTCGTGACCAGGATTCCGAAGCCCGTGGGACCTGGGTGCGGGAACACATTCATCCCGTCATTGACCAGCCCCTCGGGCCAGCCGGGCAGGACCGGCGTATTGAAGCTGTTCCAGGTCCCGCAGGCGAGCGCGACAAACCCCGAGTCCACCGCGCCAGCGCCAACCGATGCGGCATAGGCATCGTATGCGCCGGTCACTACCAACATGTCAGCGGGCAGGCCATAGCGCCGGGCCGCCTCCGGCAGGATCTGGCCTATCGGGTCACCGTTGGGTCGGATCTCCGGCAACCAGCGCGGGTCGATCCCGGTCTCGGCAATGCGTTCAGCGGACCAGCCCGCCGTGGCCACGTCATAGGTTGCCCAAGTCCCAGCGTCGCTCCAGTCCACCACCGGGCGTCCGCTGAGCAGCAGAGCGTAGTACTCGTGCCAGTTCATGAACCACCGCGCCTTCGCGGCCACCTCGGGATGGCTCTTGCGCCACCAGAGGGCCCGGTTGACTGGGTCCATCCGCCGTGGCACGTGACCAGTCAGGCGAAACCAGTCCTCGGGTGATCGGCGAGCCGCGGTCTCGGCGGCCACGTCGTCGCCTCGGACATCCGGCGTCATCAGGCAGCGCCCCAGCGGAGTGCCGTCCTCCGCCACCGGGAAGACCTCGCGGCCAGATGAACTGAAGGACAAGGCAACGGGTGGGTCCTGCCGGACGGCCGGGTCGCCGGCAACGGCCGAGAGGGCGGCATCGAAGGCCGCCCGAGACTCGCTGACGTCAACTTCCCAATGGCCAGGCTGTGGACGGTACGCGGGCACGGTACTGCTGGATTGCGCCAGCACAGTACCGTCGGTCGAGTACGCGACCACCTTGATCGCGCTGGTCCCGAGATCGATACCGATGAGGCTCATTGTGGCTGCTCCGTGGAGCAAATCCCACCGCCTGCGCGAGCGGGCGGGGGACTTGTCCACCGTTCATTCGATGCCGGAGATGTCCTCACCGGGGTTGCCGATGATGGCGATCGTCGAGAGGATTGCGGTGTCCGTCTCGTTTGGGACCAGGATCCGGAGCAGGGTCCCGGACGCCGGTGCTTCCACCTCAACAGAGATCTTCTCGGTGTCGATCTGGACCAGCGGCTCGCCCTTGATCACGGCGTCACCCTCGGCCTTGAGCCACTGCCGGACCGTCCCTGTCTCCAGGTCCTGGCCCGCTTGGGGCATCACCACGCGCACGGCCACGTCGATCCCTCCTCTTGACCCTGTAGGGCCTACAGCTCGGCGTTGACGATGAACCCGCCGTCCACCAGCAGGGTGGCGGAGGTCACGTAGCTGGCATCGTCAGACAGCAGGAACGCGATGGCCCCGGCCAGTTCGGTGGGCTCGCCCGGCCGATGCAGCGCGATTCGCTCTTCGTAGTACTTCACCGCGGCGGGGTCGTCAAACATCGGTGCGGCCATCTTGGTGAGGATCCAGCCGGGCTCAACCGCGTTGACGCGGATCCCGTGCGTGCCCACCACGGAGCCGAACGCCTTGACCCACATCGAGATGCCGGCTTTGGTGGCGCAATACGCCGTCTGGAACGGGGAGCCAACGTGCGCCGAGATGGAGCTCGTGCAGCAGATCGCCCCTCCGTGCCCCTCCTTGATCATCTGTTTGGCGGCCTCGGTTGTCACCACCCACGTGCCTCGTAGGTTTGTCTCGGAGAGGTCGTTCCAATCCTCGACGGTCGTTGTGTCCCAGGGCCTGAACGGGTTGATGGCGGCGTTGGACACGAGGTAGTCGAGGCGGCCGCCCCGCTGCGCCGTCTCCTGGACCATTGCCACGACTTGAGCGGGGTCGCGCATGTCGGCGACAACCGCGAAGCCCTCGCCGCCTACCTCCTTGATCTTGCCGAGCGTCTCGGTGGCGTCACCGGTTGGTCGCGCGTTCACCGCAACGACCGCACCTTCGGCCGCCAGCCGGACAGCCGTTGCTTGTCCGATGCCGCTTGTCGCGCCGGTCACCAGCGCAACCTTGCCGACGAACCGCTTTTCCATCCTACTCAAACTCCTTGATGCCACTGTTTCGTGCCCGGTGGTGGGTGGGTCTGGCACCGACGGCTCGTGCGGAGCGCGACGTTGGGTGCCCCGGGCCCAGAGTTCCCCGGCGGCCGCCGAAGCGGCCGCCGGGGTGCCTTGGAAGGTTTCGTAAGCGGGGCCGATTAGGCCTCGGCGATGGCCTCACCGGCGTTGAGGAGCCAGTCCTCGCGACCGCGAGCGCGCATCCAGACCAGGATGACCACGCCGGCCAGGAACCAGACACCGTCGATGACTGGCGCCCAGCTGTACGGCTCCGCTGGTGCGGGGTTGAACGACTGGACAACCGCGTAGATGAGCACCAACGACGAGAGGAGCGGGAACACCACGTGCAGCAGCACGTTGAACTCCGCCTTCTTCTCGCCTCGGTAGAACATGAACACGGAGAGGTTCGCGAACAGGTAGACGACGGTCACGCCGATCACGAGGATCAGGCCGTCGATCAGGAAGAACGACACGTCGGCGCCGAACCAGAACCCAACGCCGATGCCCGCTACGAGCGAGAGGACCATCTGAAGCAGGATCGCGTTGGTCGGAGTCTTCCTCTTGGGCTCGACCTTGGCGAGTGCCTTGGGGAAGGATCCGCTGCGCGCCATCGCGTACCACATGCGGGTGCCGACGTTGGCGGTGGCAAGGCAGACGGCGATCACGCTGTTGAGGAACGCGAACAGGAGCAGCAGCCAGAACCCGCCCCACAGGTCCTGGGCCATTGCCAGGGCGGGCAGTTCCTTGGAGTTGATCAGGTTGCCGATGCTGTCCACGCCGAAGTAGGTGATGATTCCCCAGAACACGAACACAAGGAAGGCGCCAATCAGGGTGATCGACGCGATCACCGAGATCGGGACGTTCCGGCGCGGGTTCTGAGTTTCTTCGGCGAGCGGGGCCGCGGCCTCCCAGCCGGTCAGGCCCTGGACGGAGAACACGATCGCCAGCGTGAAGCCGGAGATAGCGAGTGCGCCGCCGCTGTCCTTGAGCATGTTGGCCGGGTTGAACACGGCCAGCGAGATGCCGCCAGCGCCCGGATGGAGGAACCCCGAGAGAGCAAGCAGGAAGACGATGCCGATCTCGAACGCGCCGAGGACCAGCATGGCCTTGGTGGAGATCTTGATCCCTTTGTGCTGGAGGAATGCGACGAGCGGGGCGCCCACCGCGATGCACACCCACCACAGCCAGGGCACGTCGATGTTGTAGTAGCTCTTCAGGGCGCCCGCGGCGATGAAGCCGAAGAACCCGTAGATCGGGCCGCCGCAGAGCGGGGAGTACAGGACGTACATCCATGAAGTGAGGAAGCCGATCCGGGGATGGATCGCGCGGCTCACGTACGTGTAGTAGCTGCCGGCGGACGGCAGGTGCTTCGACAGCTGCACGAGGCTGTTGCCCAGCATCAGCACCAGCAGGAAGCCAATCAGGTACGCAATGGGGGCCGTGATCCCGGCGAGCGAGACCACGAACTGCGTGTAGAAGAACGCAGCAATTGCCGGCGAGATGTGCGTGATTGCCTGCATCGTGGCGCCGAGCGCCCCGATCGCGTTGCGTTCGAGGTCTGAGTGCAATGCGGCCGGGGGCTTGGCCGTCGCCTCGGTCATAGAGGTCGCTCCTTCACCAGTTCAGGTAGCCATCAATCTGTGGGCGGCAGATGCTCGGGTTGGGCCGCCTTTGGGGTGCGGGCCTTGCCCGCGTAACTGGTACAAGCCAGGTCGCGCCAGACGGCAGCGTCGATGAGGCGCCGCATGCGCGCGGTTCCCGGGGACGTGTGACCGCCGAGTCACCGGATCCAGCCTCCCTGCCCAGCCGGATCATGTCTTTCCTCGGCGAGATCCTCCTCTCATATCTCTGTCGACCTGATTGTTCTTTGTGCGAGTACACAGAACAATCACAGACTACCGCCCGTGTCAAAGCCCGCATCACGGCCGCGCGGCTGGGCGTCCCCGGACGGCGGACCGGCGCTCGCCAGCCTCGGTTGTGCGGCAAGGACCTGCCAAGTGCATGCCGCGTCCACCGTGGAAGGTCCGCTGAGACGCGTTGCGAAGCGCGGACGCGGGGCGATATGATCCGTTTCATGTTTGAAAACCGCGAACGCAATCGCGCTCGTGCCGTGGCCGATCTCGTGCCAGTGCTTGCCCGCCGGTTCTTGGGCAGTCCTGCCCCGCCAGCTCGCCTGCCGACGGTCCGTGAGCTTGCCCAGCAGCACCAGTCAAGTCCGTCGTCAGTTCACGCCGCGATTTCACGGCTCATCGAGGCCGAGGCGGTGGGCATTGAGATGCGCGGTCGCCAAGGCGCCTTCATGGTGGGACGGTCGGTTGGGCGGCTGTGGACAATCGCCGAGAACGGGCGGCCCCTCGTGATCGCTCTGCCCCTTGCGTCGTCGCCCCGGTACGAGGCGCTGGCGACATCCCTGAAGCAGTTGCTTAGCGTGGTGACGACGGATGTCTTCCTCATCTTCGTCCGCGGTTCACGCCAGCGCCTCCAGGCGGTGCGCGAGGGCCGCTGCCATCTCGCGGTGATGTCGAGCTTCGCGGCATCGCAGCTCTGCGACAGCGGTGATTCGGTGATGGCAGAGCTTCCGGCGCTGACCTACAACACGGGCCACCGGGTCTTCTACACGTCGCCGGAGGACGCCCGCGGACCGCTGCGCGTCATCATCGACCGGCACTCAGCCGATCAGCAGCTGCTGACGGCGCTGGAGTTTGCCGGCGAGGAGGTGGAACTCGTCCCGGCGATGGGTGTGCAGATTGCTCGGCTGCTCGCCGACGGGCGCGGCGACGCAGCGGTCTGGACCATCGACGAGATGCGCGTTCGCTGGCCGGACGGCGTGCTTGACCGCCCGCTCTCAGAGACCGTCCGCGACCAGGTCGGTGATCGGGACACGCGGGCGGCCCTCGTTGGGCGATCGACCGATGCCGCCTCTTTGGGGGCCATCATGTCGTTCCTGGACGGGGCAGAGCTTGAGCAGATCCAGATGGATGTGATGGCCGGACGCGTCGTCCCCGAGTACTGAGTCAACTTGATGCCCCTACGGAGAGCCGCGAACCTATGACTGTCACCGACGCGCTTGGGCTCTTGGCGATGTACGAGACCGCGGCCACCATCCGCCGGTTTGAGCAGCGCGCCATCGAGCAGTATCGCCTCGGGAACATCCGTGGCTATCTCCACCCCTACCTCGGGGAGGAGGCCATCGCAGTGGGGGCGATCGCGGCTCTGGAGCCGGACGACTACATCGTCAGCACACATCGGGGCCACGGGCACGCCATCGCCAAGGGCCATGACCCACGCAGGATGATGGCCGAACTGTTCGGGAAGGAAGATGGGTATTGCCGCGGCCGCGGCGGCTCCATGCACGTGGCAAGCCGGTCGATCCGAAACCTTGGGGCCAACGGGATCGTCGGTGGCGGGCTGGCAATCGCGGCCGGCGCCGGGATGGCAATCAAGCAGCGGGGCGGTACCGAGGTGGTAGTCGCGTTCTGCAGCGACGGGTCTACGGCCAACGGCATCTGGCATGAGGCCATGAACCTCTCGGCCATATGGGACCTGCCGGTCATCTTCGTCTTGGAGAACAACCAGTACGCTGTCTCCACTCCCATCCGTGACAGTGCGCGCGTGGACCGGCTGTCGGACCGCGCGGCTGCCTATGGGATGCCCGGGGTGACCGTTGATGGCAACGACGCGGTCGTGGTCTTGGAGGCGATGACCGAACCGCTCCGCAAGGCCCGGGCCGGCGAAGGGCCGTCGCTCATCGAGTGCATGACGTTCCGCCACGGCGGCCACCACGTGAACGATCCGGGCCTCTACCTCCCGCAGGACGAACTCCGACGGTGGAAGGAACGGGACCCACTCATCGTGCTCCGCGCGCGATTGACGGAGGCGGGCGTGCGCGATGCAGCTATCGCCGCCGTCGACGAGCGTGTCGAGCAGGTGATGGACGAGGCGGTCGACGTGGCAAACGCAAGCCCCAATCCATCGGTAGAAGCGTTCCTCGCCGAGGTCTCTTCGCAGTAGGCCGGATCTCACTCAGCACCCGCACCGAAGATCGACGCCGGCTCGCCGGCCAGCAGCACCGGGAAGGACACTCCGCACGATGAAGTACCGCGAAGCCCTCAGGGCGGCCCTCGACGAGGAGATGGGACGCGACGAGCGCGTGTTCTGCCTTGGCGAGGGGATCGGCGAGCGCGGAGGGTCCTATAAGGTCACCGAAGGGCTCATTACCAAGTATGGCGCCGGGCGCGTCATCGACACGCCGCTGAGCGAGGCCGGGTTCGTCGGGCTTGGCGTGGGGGCGGCCATCGCGGGGCGGCGGCCGGTGGTGGAGATCCTCTTCGTTGACTTCCTGCTCCTGGCCATGGACCAGGTGATCAACCAGGCCGCCAAGTATCACTTCATGTCCGGCGGTGAGGGCACTGTGCCCATGGTCATCCGCACGCAGGGCGGGACGGGCAACTCCCTTGCGGGGCAGCATTCGCAGAGCCTCGAGGCGCTCTACTACCACGTGCCCGGCCTGAAGGTGGTCATGCCGGCCACCCCGGCCGACGCAAAGGGTCTGCTCACGGCCGCAATCCGCGACGAGGACCCCGTCATCTTCATCGAGCACAAGTTGCTCTACATGACGGACGGAGAAGTCCCAGACGGCGAGTACGTGATCCCGCTGGGGCGCGCCGACATCAAGCGCAGCGGGTCCGACGTGACCCTCGTCGCGTGGTCGCATATGGTCCTCAAGAGTCTGCGGGCGGCCGAGATCCTTGCGGCCGAAGGGATCTCTGTAGAGGTCATCGACCTCCGGACGCTGGTGCCCATGGACGTGGACTCAATATTGGACTCCGTGCGCAAGACCGGCCGTCTGGTGATAGCCCAGGAAGCTGTCAAGCGCGGCGGCGTGGCGAGCGACGTGGCCGCTATCGTGGCCGAGCGCGCGTTCGATGCCCTCCGGGCGCCCATCATCCGCGTGGCCGGCTACAACACGACGATCCCCTTCAACCTAGCGCTCGAGAAGGCCTCGGTGCCGCAGGTGGACGACATCGTGGCGGGCGTCCGAACCGCTGTCGGCGCGACAGCGTCAGCGCGGTCGTGAGGCATGGGTGAGCAACGGCTGTCCGGTAGGGTCGCCATCGTCACGGGCTCCTCGCGGGGGATCGGCCTGGCGGTCGCACGTCGCCTGGCCGACGAGGGCGCTGCGGTCGTCGTGAACTACGTTGCCCGTGAAGCCGAGGCCGACGCGGCCGTGGCCGGGATTGTGCTGGCAGGCGGGCGCGCCGTGGCGCTGCAGGCTGACGTATCGCGGGGCAGCGACGTTGCCACCATGGTGCAGTCCACCCTGGACCACTTTGGGCGCATCGACATCCTCGTCAACAACGCGGGGATCATGATCACCAAGAGCCTCATGGAGACCGACGAGGACGACTGGGACCGCACGATTGACGTGAACCTCAAGGGCGCCTATCTGTGCTCCAAGGCCGTGGCGCCGGTGATGGTTGCGCAGGGCGGCGGGACGATCATCAATATCTCGTCCAACTCCGGCTTGTACCACCCGTCGGCCATGCGCTTCACCGAGTACGTGGTGTCCAAGGCAGGCATGAACGGCCTGACGAAGGCCATGGCGCTTGCCCTGGGTCCGCAGGTACGGGTCAACGCCATCTGTCCCGGCTGGATCCGCACGGACATGATGGAGGACATCGATCCTGAAGTGCACCAGCGGATCCTCGAGGAGACCGCGCTCGCCCGCTGGGGCACGCCCGGTGACGTTGCGGCGTCCGCGGCCTTCCTGGCGTCCGATGACGCCGCCTTCATCACCGGCGAGCTGCTGATCGTCGCCGGTGGACGCGGCATGCACTAGGGCTGACCGTGTTGACCAGGGGCGCACGTCGCCCTACACCATTGAGCACGCGATGACCTTGGTTCCCCGGCGCGAGGAGCTCGTGGCGACGTACCTCGCCGAATTGCCGTCCGATGATGCGGGATCGGTTGCGGAGGCGTTCGCGACCGGGCAGAGCATTGGCACCTGGGTGCCTGTGCCTGGCATCACCTCTCGCATGCAGCGTCTGCACGGTGCCCGCGTGATCGAGATCCGAGACGAACCTGCTGACGGCCACGTTGGCGGCGAGCCGGTGGGCGCGCGCCGCGTCCTGCGTGTGGGCTTCCCTACGGTCAACTTTGGCGCGCAGTTCCCGATGCTCCTCACGACTCTGGTGGGCAACGACCCGTCCACGTCGCTGACCGCGAGGCTCGTGGACGTGGACCTCCCGCCCGGGTTCGCGGCGGCGTTTCCCGGGCCGCAGTATGGCGCGGATGGCTGGCGGCACTTGACCGGCACGTGGGGTCGGCCGCTGCTCCTGAACATGATCAAGCCGTGCACCGGGTATTCGCCCAAGGTAGGGGCTGACCTTGCAGAGCAGGTGGCCCGGGGCGGGGCGGACCTCATCAAGGACGACGAACTGCTCGCCGATACGCCGTTCAACCGCGTGGCGGATCGCGCCCGCGCCTATCGGCAGCGGCTTGACCTCGTGGCTGCGGAGACGGGCCACCGTGCCCGCTATGTGGCCAACATCACGGATCGGGCGACGCGGGTGGTTGCCACGGCGCACTCGGCCGTGGACGCCGGCGCGGATGCGGTCATGGTCAATGCCCTGGCCCTTGGCCTCGACGCCCTTGCGGACCTCGCGGAGTCTGGGCTTGGCGTGCCGATCCTCGCCCATACCACCACGTCAGAGGTACTCACGGGGGGCTCAGGCACCGGCATCGGGCAGGCTGTTCTATTCGGCAAGCTGCTGCGGCTCGCCGGGGCCGATGCCGTGTTCACCAGCACCCCGCACGGTCGCCGGCCCCTCAGTCGGGCGGCCTATGAGCAGACCATCACGTGGCTGCTTGAGGAGCGCGGCGAGCTCCGCCCGTCGATGCCGATGCTGGCTGGTGGTGTGACGGCCGACATGATTGGGCCGCTTGTCGCCCACGCAGGGATCAACGTGATGCTCGGGGTGGGGGGAGCCATTCAAGGCCATCCGCAGGGTGCGGTGGCCGGCGCACGCGCGATCAGGGCCGTCATCGACGCGGCGTCCACAACGGGCGCCACCCCATGACGTGGACGCGGACCACGGCGCCGGACCACCGGTTGCCGACGAATCAAAGGAGCTGACATGCCCAAGCTGTTCGGATCCCAGTACTCGCGGTCGGAGCTGCTGGCCCGTGTTGGCCGTCTGGACCAGGTGGCGGGCGTACGGCAGGTGACGCTCGGCGACGGGCTTGGGCGCGACGTCCGCCTTCTCGAATTCCGGACGGGGACCGGCTTCAGTTTTGACATTGTGGTGGACCGGAGCTTCGACATCGGCCGCTGTGAGCTTGGCGGGCGCCCGCTGAACTGGACGTCGAATGCCGGCATTGTCGCCCCGTGGTACTACGAGGCCGAGGGCATGGGCTGGTTCCGGGCCTGGGGCGGCGGCATGGTCGTGACCGTCGGCCTCGACCACCTCGGGATGGCCGGCGAGGACACTGCCGCGCCCTTCAACCAGACCCATCTTGGGTCGACAGTGAATTTCGGCGTACACGGGCGCATCGGCGGCCTCCCGGCGCGCCTCGTGGGCTACGGCGAGCGTTGGGATGGGGACGAGTGCGTGTTGTGGGCCGAGGGCGAGGTGCTCCAGTCCAGCGTCTTTGCGGAGCATCTGCTGTTGCGCCGCCGCGTCGAGGCCAAGGTGGGCGAGTCCCACTTCACCATCCACGACGAAGTGGAGAACGTAGGCCACACCGATGTCGCCCACCTGCTCCTATACCACTGCAACGTGGGCTTTCCCGTCCTTGACGCCGGGGCGCAGTTGATCGTCCCCGCGTCCGAGACCACCACAAGCTACGGCGTTCCCGTTGATGGCTACCGGACGATGTCCGCGCCGATCCCGGACTTTACCGAGGCCTGCTTCGAACACGAGCTGGTGGCGGAGGCTGACGGGTCGGTGCCCGTTGGCGTAGTGAACCGCGCCATCGGCCTCGGCGTCTACCAGGTGTTCAAGATCTCTCAGCTTCCGCACCACACGGTGTGGCGCATGATGGGTGAGGACACGTACGCGATGGCTCTCGAGCCCGCCACCAACCGTGATGCCGGTCGTTTCGACGCGCGTGAGCGCGGCGAGCTGATCATCCTCAAGCGTGGCACCACCCGCTCGTACGACCTCGAGGTCGGCGCACTTGACGGCGTCGCAGCGATCGATGCTTTCGACGCGCGGGTGCGGGCCATCCCCGGCAACGATCTCTGAGCTCCGGCAGCATGAGGAGGCGACCGCAATGGCGCAGATGACGCCGCCTGCCAGGGTCTCCCTGGCCGAGTTCAACGAAGTGTTCGAGGCCGTCAGGAACTGGGGCCGGTGGGGACCGGACGACCAACTCGGTACCCTGAACTTGATCACTCCCGCACGTGTCACCGACGCTGCAGCGTTGGTACGGTCCGGGCGCCGCGTGTCGATGTCGATCCCAATCAACAAAGTCGCGGGCCCAGATAATCCCAACCCGGCGCAGCACTTCGTCACTCAGGCGCATGACATCGACATCGGATCGAGCGGTCTGACGTTCGCGCTCGACTATTTGGGGATGGCATTCCACGGCGACTGCCACACCCACATCGACGCCCTCAACCACATTGCCTACCGAGGACAGGTCTACAACGGCCGGCAAGCCAACGTGGTGATGACGTCCAAGGGCGGTACCTCGCTCGACATCGCCAATCTCGCCAACGGGGTGGTGGGCCGTGGGGTGCTGCTCGACGTTCCACGCTTCCGCGGCGTACCTTGGCTGGAGCCGGGCGAGGCCGTCACGCGCGCAGAACTGGAGGCGGTGGAGCAGGCGCAGGGCGTGCACGTTGGTGAGGGAGACATCTTCGTCTTCCGTACCGGCCACCATGCGCGGCGGCTGGCCCTCGGGGCGTGGGACAACGGCTACGCCCCCGGAGAGGGCAAGCCCGGCCTCCACGTCGACACCATTCCCTGGATGCATGAGCGCGGGGTGGCCGCGTTCCTGCCCGATGGTGACGGAGAGACCGTCCCTAGCAATGTGGAGGGGATGCTCTATCCGATCCACGCGTTGCAGATCGTCGCAATGGGCATGTGCACCTCGGACAGCCTCCAATTGGAGGATCTGGCCCGCGCCTGCGAAGAAGAGCAACGCTTCGAGTTTATGGTCGTGGGTTTGCCACTCCGCCTTCCTGGCGCGACGGGCTCGCCTTGGAACCCGATCGCGATCTTCTAGGCTTGACCAGCAGGGGGGTGCCGGGCTCCTGAACGAGCTGGCCTCGGCACCCCACAAGACTCGCGCCCGCGACCACTGAGGGAGCACCACCCGTGGCTGAACCCATCGCCGCGCTCATCGCACAACTGGCCAAGACGGGTCTGGATGCGGTGGGACGCGGGCTCGTCGTAGCGTCCGGCGGCAACCTGTCCGCCCGGGTCCCCGGCCAGGATGCCTTTGTGGTCACGGCCGCCGGCACCTGGTTGGACCGGCTTGTGCCCGAGGACTTCTCGATCATCGATCTCCAGGGATCAGTCTTAGGCGGCAACAAAAGGCCATCGAGTGAGTGGAAACTCCATTGGCGGACCTATCAGGTCCGCCCCGACGTCAACGCGATCGTCCACCTGCACCCACAGGTAGCGGTCGTCCTCGACGCCTGTGGCTATCCAGTTCGGCTGCTAACCCTCGACCACGCGTTCTACGTGGGCAGGATCGAGCGCGTCCCATTCTTCCACAACGGATCTGACGAGCTTGCTGAGGCGGCAGCCGAGGCGTCCCGGGACGCCAACGCCATCATCCTTGCCCATCACGGCTGCTCGGCCCTGGGCGACACCGTCGAGATGGCATACCGACGGGCGCTCAACCTCGAGCAGGCGGCCGAGGCCACCTTCCGCTGCCTCCAGTTGGGAAACGCAGGCGTATCGTTTCCGGAATGGGCACTCGAGGGGATCCACCACCGCTAGCCCAGTTCGGTGCGGCCAGTCCGCGCGCCACAAGTGCGTCGCGATTGGCCCCCCGCGGTGTTAGTTGCCGGGCCTGCGACCCCGCCCAAGTCGCCTCGTCCGCCTCGGAGCCACTCCCGCAATGCAGACCCACGCCATCACGATGCTCGGCACCGGGCTGATCGGCGACTTCTACACCATGACGCTGCACGGCCAGCGCGGCCGGGACCGGGTTGTCTACGCGCGCAGCGAGGGCCGGGGCAAGGGGTTTAGCGATCGGTGGGGCATCTCGGAGTGCGCCACCAACATGGTCAGCGGCAGATGAGCGCAAACGGGCCGCGAGTCCTCGTTGTGCCGCAGGTGGGCTGGGCCGCCGCCGTGGCCGCTGAGCTGGCTGCGCGTCTTGTGGAGCGCCCGTCGCTGCGCGTGTGCCTGCCAACGGGCGGCACGCCAACGCCGGTCTACGCCGCCCTGGCCAAGGCTGTGCGTGCGGGCCGCTGCTCGCTGGCGGCAGCCACGGTGGTGCTGCTTGACGAGTGGGTGGGTCTTGCGCCGGGCGATCCTGCACGGTGCGACGTCCGCTTGCAGGGCGAACTGCTGGACCACCTCGAGACACCGCCCGCGTTTGTGCGTATCGGGGTGGATGCCGCGGACCTGGCCGCCGCAGTGGCACGCCACGATGCGGCCGCGGCTGGGTTGGACCTGGCGGTCGTTGGTCTGGGCATGAACGGCCACATCGGGTTCAACGAGCCCGGATCATCGCCATCGGGCGCCACACGGGTTGTCGCGCTGCAGCCTGTCACCATCACCGCGGCCACGGCCCAGTACGGCGCCCGCTCTGCGCCCAGCGGCGGGGTGACCGTGGGCTTTGCACGGCTCCTTGCGGCGCAGGAGGTCTGGCTGCTGGTCACCGGAGAGCGGAAGGCGGCCGTGCTGCGTCAGGCGCTCGAAGGGCCCGAGGACGCCGCGTGTCCCGCGTCGCTCCTGCGGCGCCACCCGCGCTTGACGGTGTTTGCAGACGAGGCCGCGGCGGCCCAGCTTCGAGGGATCTGAGCTGCGCAGGCGGCTTGTCAGGCCGGGCGTGACTCCAGGAGCTTGGCCAGCACCCGCGCGAACCCGTAGCCAATCACGATTGGGAAGCCGAAGAAGAACGACGCGATAGCGCCCGCAAACAGGTCCACGGGCACCGGGTCATGGGCAATCTGCGAGACGACCAGGATGAGGAACATTCCCCCAACCATCCCGATCATCGCCCACAGGAGCCCGGTCCAGCCCCGCGTGAGCATCCCGGCCACCGCGCCGCCTGCCAGCAGGATCAGCGGGGAGACGACGATCACGGTCAGGGCGCAGGACCCGCTGAACGAGGCCTGGCCGATGCACCCAAGGTTCGCTCCGCCAAAGACGGAGACCGGGCAGACCAGCGCGATCACGATCAGGGCGGCGATATCACGCAGCAGGCTGAAACGGTGGGTGTTCATCAGCTACCTCCAAGCCCACCGATGATGCCCGAATTCCGGGCGCTCCGCGCAACCCGGACTCATTTGGCGCGGCGGGAGCCGAAGCGGCGCCTGATGTGGGTCACAAGGCGGGCCAGGCCGTAGCCCAGGATGATGGGCCCAGAGAACCAGATGGTTGACACCACCGCCGAGAACCAGTCGATCGGCACGGGCCTGCCCACAAGCATCGCGAGCACCAGGATTGACAGCATGCCCACCAGCGTGGCGATGCCGGTGATCAAAAGGCCTGTCCAGCCGCGTGACGACGTCCCCGCGATTGCACCCGCCACCATGAGCATGGGCGGGCCGATGAAGAACGCGTTCATTGCACAGGCCGTGAACTGGCCGGGCTGCCCAACACAGCCAAGCATGGAACCGCCCCAGACGGCAATTGGGCAGGCAAGCACAACCACGAGGAACGCAATCACGTCCCTCAGCAAACCGTGCTGCGGCTCATCCTCCATTCCCTCGTCCTCCTGCACGGAGTGTGCCGTGTTGCAGGGGGCCGCGTGGGCCGGTCTCGCAGGATGCGCGCGTCAGGCGGCGGCGGGTCCGCCGGGAGCTTGTGCCGCAGCTGCTTCCGATCGCCGAGCGTGCGTGCGGGCGTGGGCGATGGCCTCGGGCGTGTGGTCAAACACGTGGCGGTCACCGCCCATCTCGGCAAACACGCCGAGGCGCTGCAGCACCGACACATGCTCTGGCCGAACGCCGGAGAGGATGACCGTGATGCCCTTTGCCTCCAGCTTGCGGATGGTGTCCGCGAGGACCGATGCCCCCGAGGCATCAAGCGTGGCGATCCGCGACATCCGCAGCACCACGACGCGGACCTCCGAAAGCTCGGTCAGCTCCAGCAGGAATGAGTGGGCGACGCCGAAGAACAGGGGCCCGTCCAGCCGGTACGCCACGATGCGCTCCTCGAAGAGCTCCTGCTCCTCGACCGTGTGATCCGCGTGGTCTAACTCAATCTCGTCCAGGCGCGCGGAGCGGGCCATCTGCTGAAGCGCAAACGCGCCGGCCACGATGAGGCCCAGGATCACCGCCGAGACCAGATCAAGCAGGATGGTTGCCCCGGCGGTGATCAGCAGGGCTGCCGCATCGCCTCGGGTGGAGCCGAGCAGCGCTCGCAGGCTGGACACCTCAACCATCTGGATGGCCGTTGCGATGAGCACCCCGGCGAGCGCCGCCAGCGGGATGAAGCCCACCAGCTGTGCGGCGACGGCCACCACGACCAGCAGGGCGCCTGACTGCGTGATCGCCGCGAGCCGCGAGTGGGCGCCAGAGCGGACGTTCACCGCCGTTCGCGCAATGGCCGCCGTGGCCGGGATGCCGCCAAACAGCGGCACCACGAGGTTTGCGACGCCCTGACCAAACAACTCGCGGTCCGGGTCGTGCTGTTCGCCGACGCTCATGCCATCTGCCACCGTGGCACACAGCAGGCTCTCGAGCGCAGCGAGCGCCGCCACCGCGAAGGCGGGCACCACGAGGTCCGGCAGGTGGCCTGCGTTGATGGGCGGGAGCGACGGCATGGGCAGGCCGGCGGGGATGGCCCCGATGGTTGCAACGTCCAGACCCGACGCCAGCACCGCCACGCTTGCGACGATAACGGCAACCAGGGACACAGGTAGGCCAGGCTTGAGACGGGCGCTGATCAGCATGGCAGCGGCCACTGCGGCCGCGACCGCCACCGGACGCAGGTCCGGAGCCGCGGCCCATGCCGCCACGGCGCTGATTGTGGCGGCCAGCACCTTGTCGTCCGTCACGTGGACGCCAAGCGCGGCAGGCACCTGCTGGAGCGCGATGATGATGGCAATCCCCACGGTGAACCCCTCCACCACTGGGAGCGGCACGTAGCGGATGTAGCGACCCGCCCGCGCATAGGCGAGGCCAACCAGGATCATGCCCGCCATCAGGCCAACGACAAGGATTCCGTCGGGGCCGAAGCGGGCGACGATGGGGACCAGGACCACGGTCATCGCCCCGGTGGGGCCGCTGATCTGGAGGTTGCTGCCGCCAAACAGCGCGGCGAGCAGGCCCGCGATGATCGCGGTCACGATGCCCGCCTCTGCGCCGCGCCCGGATGAGAGGCCAAACGCAAGAGCCAGCGGCAGCGCCACAACCGCCACGGTGATGCCCGCCACGATGTCGCGGCGGGGCTGGCGGCGCATGGTCTTGAAGTCAGCCCGCGATGGCATCAGGGCTCGCGTGCGCTCGATGGCGAGGCGGGCGAGCGGTTCCGCGCGATCGGTGAGCGTCACCCTGCGGCTCCGGCCAGCATGGACGTCAGCGGCGCGACGGCTGTTGCCTCGACGTCGTCGGCATCGGTCAGGCTGGCGCGCAGCAGCCCCTGGTCGTCCAGCACGCCGCGGAGGATGCCTCGGGCGGCAAGCAGCAGGTCGCGAACCTCGGGGACGCTGATTGCGTAGAGCACCGTGTGGCCCTCGCGACGCTGCGCGACAAGGCCCGCCCGGCGCAGCACGGCCAGTTGCTGGCTGAGGTTGCTGGGCTCAATCTCAATCTCGGCCAGCAACTCGTGCACCGCGTGATCGCGCTCCGAGAGCAGCTCCAGAATGCGGATGCGGGCCGGGTGGCCCAGCGTCCGGAAGAACTCGGCCTTAGCTTGGTACAGGGGGATGGGCATCAGGACTCCTCGAATGTACCGACTTTAGCACATGAAAGAGTGTTCAAGTCAACCGGGTCAGAGGGCTGCCGGGCGATTCGCGGCAGACGCGCGCTGCGGCCCGGCATGCGAAACTCATGGCCCCCGACGCCCCCTGCCCACGAGGTTCCGTGTCTCGCAGCGTCCGTCTCCGCCCCTGGCAGCACGCCGCACTGGCGCGGTTTGCCGCCTCGACACGCCCGGACTTTCTTGCCGTGGCCACACCCGGCGCCGGCAAGACGACATTTGCGCTGGCCGCCCTCCGGACTGCGCTGGCCAAGAAGCCCGCCCGCGTCATCGTCGTTGCCCCCACCGCGCACCTCAAGCTGCAGTGGGCCGCCGCAGCGTCCGTGCTGGGTCTGCATCTGGATCCGGCGTGGTCGCCGGCTGACGGGCCGATGCCGCCCGACATGCACGGCGTGGTGACCAGCTACCAGCAGGTGGCGATGTCGGCCGCCGCCATCCGCCCCGAGGCGATGGGCGCCGTGGTGGTCCTTGACGAGATCCACCATGCCGGCGAGGAGCAGGCTTGGGGCGAGGCGCTCCGCGAGGCGTTCAACGGCAGCTCGCGTCGGCTGGCCCTGTCGGGAACACCGTTCCGGAGCGACACGCGGGCCATCCCCTTTGTGCGTTATGAGGCAGACGAGGCCGTCCCGGACTTTGAGTACGGCTACGGCGACGCACTGCGCGACGGGCGTGTGGTGCGGCCCGTGTACTTCCCGCGGATTGGCGGGGAGATGGAGTGGAGCGCGCCGGACGGGGCCATCCACTCGGCCACCTTTGACGACCAGCTGGCCATGCAGCTGGCCAACCAGCGGTTGCGGACCGCGCTCTCGCTTGACGGCGACTGGCTCTCGGCCGTGATCCGCGAGGCCGCCGACCGGCTTGATCGGGTCCGGCGCCAGCAGCCCGATGCCGGGGGTCTTGTGATTGCCCTTGACCAGGATCACGCCAAGGGGATTGCCCAGCTGCTCCGCCGCGAGATTGGCGTGTCGGCCACGGTGGTCACCTCCGATGACCCGGAGGCATCGTCAAAGATCTCCGCCTTTGCCGTGGGGCGCGAGCCGTGGCTGGTGGCTGTGCGCATGGTGAGCGAGGGCGTGGACATCCCGCGTCTGCGGGTTGGCGTGTATGCCACCACGGTCACCACGGACCTGTTCTTCCGCCAGGCGGTGGGCCGGTTTGTGCGCTGGGTGCCCGGCATCCGCGACCAGCGCGCGTGGCTGTTCATCCCCGATGACCTGCGGCTGCGGATCCGAGCGTCGGAGATTGCCGAGGCGCGCCGCCACTCGCTCCGCCGCGACCGTCGGCCCGACGACGAACAGGACCCGGAGGCGTTGCGTCGCGCAGAGGCGGCCGAACTGGCGGCGGGGGAGCAGATGAGCCTGTTTGCTGCGCTGTCGGCCGTGGCCGTGGGCAGCGATCCGTCCGCTGCGGAGCCGTGGCACGAGCCGCTCCCCGACGAGTGGGAGACCGGCGCCGATCTCTCGGTTGAGTGGGAGCTGGGCCCACCGCCGCCGCTCGTTGCGCCGCCCGAAGGCGCCGCCGGCCTGACCCTGCGTCAGGCGAAGGATCGCCTCCGCATCGCCAACGCCGAGGCGGCCAAGGACATCGCCCGTGTGTCGGGCCTGAGCTACGCGTCCGTGAACCTGGAGCTGAACCGCTCCGCCGGGATCAAGCGCGTCACCGAGGCCACGGGCGCCCAGCTGCAGACCCGGCTACAGGCGGCCCGACGCTGGCAGTGGCGTCTGGGGCGGTAGTCGCTGGCAGTGCCGGTAGCCGCTGGGGGGCGTCCGCCCTTCCCCGGCCCTGACCCAGCTCTGGGTCAGAAACGCATGCCTGCTGCACGGTCCGGCCGCCGAAACACGGATCCGGCGTATGAACCGTGCACGCCACCCGGCCCCTTGACCCTGGGCTGGGTCAACAGCGATCACTGACCGGCGCAGGTCCTTTGCGCCGGGGCAGGTGCGAGGATCCCCAGCCGCGACTCACCGCGTGGGTCATCGCGCGCACACCAGCACGTTCTGGGCACCCGGTGAGCCAAGCGGATCTCGACGCGGCCGCTACGCCCGTCTCCAGCGCCAACTGCTCACGCCGTGGGTCAGCCGATGCCCGACTGCGCGCGATGACTCACCGGGTGAGCCGCGCCGCTGGGCGGCCATCAACCCCACCCGCCGCCGATCAGCCGCCGGCCAGCAGCTCCGCCTTCGCCTGCTCCATCTCGGTCTTCGCCGCGGCCGAGGGAACGGGGTACTGCGGGTTGATGTCCATCAGCGCATCCAGGATCACCGACGACGCCGCCACCCGCATAAACCACTTGTGGTCCGCGGGGATCACGTGCCAGGGCGCCCGCTCTGTCGAGGTGTTCTCCAGCAGGTCCGCGTAGGCGTTCTGGTAGTCATCCCAGTACTTGCGCTCGCGCGCATCGGCCGCGGAGAACTTCCAGTTGGACTCCGGCTCCTCAATTCGGTCCAGAAAGCGCTTGCGCTGCTCGTCCTTGGACACGTGGAGGAACAGCTTCACGATCTTCGTGCCGTTGTCCGTGAGGTAGCGCTCCCAGTCGTTGATCTCGCGGAAGCGGCGCTTCCAGACGTCAGGGCCCTTGGACGCAGGGGGCATCCGCTCGCCTGCCAGGATCTCGGGGTGGACGCGGACCACCAGGAGCTCCTCGTAGTAGGAGCGGTTGAAGATGCCGATCATCCCGCGGGCCGGGAGCCGCAGCGCCGCACGCCAGAGGTAGTCGTGGTCCTGCTCCAGAGCTGAGGGCACCTTGAAGGACGTCACCTCCACGCCCTGCGGGTTGACGCCGCTCATCACGTGGCTGATGGTGCCGTCCTTGCCGGCGGCGTCCATCGCCTGGAGGATCACCAGGACGCTCCAGGTGTCCTGCGCCGCGAGGCGCGCCTGGTACTCGGCCATCAGCGCCACGCCCTCGGCGAGCGCCTCGTCGGCGTCCCCCTTCTGGAGGAACTCGGCGGTGGCGCCCGGATCCCACTGCTTGGACGAGAGGTTCACCTTCTCGCCCGGCGCGACGCGCATGGGCTTGGCCAGCCTGCGGATCCGTTCAGCGGTGCTGTCAGCCACGGCGTCTCCTCGTGTGTCGGCAAGGGCTCCTAGCCGGAGGATACGCCACCGGCGCGGGGCGAAACCGCACTGGTCGGGCCGTTATGCTGACGGGCGTCCAGCCCCTGCCCAATTCGCCGCACTGCCAGGTGGAGCGCCGCATGTCGACGGATGTCCTCGTTACCGCCGCAATCTTTGTGGTGGTCTACGGCCTGATCGTGGTGGACCGGTGGGACCGGACGCTGATCGCGATGATCGGCGGCCTCGTGGCCGTCCTGCTTGGCATCGTGAGCCAGCAGCGGGCATTTGCCGCGGTTGACCTCAACGTCATCTTCCTGCTCGTCGGGATGATGGTCATGGCGGCGGTCTTGGCGGAGACGGGCTTCTTCGACTGGCTGGCGATCCGCTCCGTCCGCCTTTCGGATGGGCACCCGATCCGCCTGCTGCTGATCCTGGCCGTGGTGACGGCCGTGGTCTCCGCGTTTATCGACAACGTCACCACCGTGGTGCTGATGACGCCCGTCACGCTGTCCGTGGCCAGGCGGCTGGACCTCTCGGCCAAGCCCTTCCTGATCTCGTCGATCTTCGCCTCAAATATCGGCGGCACAGCCACACTCATCGGCGATCCGCCAAACATCCTGATTGGCACGGCCGCCGGGCTTGGCTTTGACGCGTTCCTCGTGAACCTGTTGCCCGTCATCATCTTGGTCTTCATCGTGTTTGCCGGGATCATGTGGCTCTCGTTCCGCCACCAGCTCCGGGTGCCCGATGAGCGGCGGCTCCTGGCCGTGGAGCGGACCGAGGAGAAGGCGATCAAGGACCGCCCGCTGATGATCCGGGCCTTGGCCGTGACCGGCCTCACAATCGTTGGCTTTCTGCTGCACTCGGTTATCCACGTGGAGCCCGCCACGCTTGCCCTTTTGGGCGCAGCCGTCCTGATGCTGATTGGCGGCTTGAACGTGCACCGGACGCTCAAGGAGATTGAGTGGTCCACGATCTTCTTCTTCGTGGGCCTGTTCATTCTGGTTGAGGCGCTGATTGACGTTGGGATCATTCAGGGCGTTGCCGAGGAACTGGGCAAGATTGCCAACGGCAATGCGGGTGTCGCCACCATCGGGATCCTGTGGATCTCGGCTGGCGTGTCCGCGATCGTGGACAACATCCCCTACACGGCCACGGCCATCCCCGTCGTGAAGCACTTGGCCCTGAGCGGGATCCCGGCCGAGCCGATGTGGTGGGCGTTGTCGCTGGGCGCGTGTCTTGGCGGCAACCTCACCATCGTGGGCGCGTCGGCGAACGTTGTGGTGGCCAACATCTCGGAGCGCGCCGGCGAGCCGATCAAGTTCTCCGAGTTTGTGAAGTACGGCTCCGTGGTGGTGCTGGCCTCGATGGTCATCTGCACCGGCTATCTGTGGGTGCGCTACCTGATCTGACCGGTTCGGACATGACGAGACCCCTCCGGTGAGGGAGGGGCCTCGCGCCAGGTTCAGGGTGCCAACCGGGGGACCCGGCCGGGCGGTTGCCTGATCAGGGGCTACTCGACGCTCTTCTTGCCGAGCGCCATGGTCAGGACGTAGTGCAGGGCGCCCGCGACAACCAGGCCGACAACCCAGCTGTAGTTCGCCAACTGGTGGAACAGTTCCACGTCGATCAAGCCCTTGGGCAGGATCGGCGGCACGGGGGCGCCGCCGATGGCGAAGAAGATGCCCACGACCAGGGAGACAATCGCGATCCAGTTGAAGCCGGACGCGTACTTGTAGGCGCCGTCCTTGCGGTACAGGTCAGCCAGCTTGAGGTTGGTCTTGCGGATGAACCAGTAGTCCACGATCAGGACGCCCGCGATGGCGCCGGTGGCGCCGCCGTACGTGCCAAGCCACACCCAGATGTACTGGTTGGGATCGCTGAGCAGGTTCCAGGGCTGCAGGAGGATGCCAAGGACACCCGTGATGATGCCGCCCATCTTGAACGTGATCTTGCTGGGCCAGAGGTTTGAGAAGTCGTAGGACGGGCTCACGACGTTGGCGGCCACGTTGGTGGTCAGCGTTGCGAGCGCGAGGGCGGCGAGCATGATGAGCAGCAGGATGGGGTTGTCCAACTTGCCCGTGAGCTCAACCGGATCCCAGATGGCCTTGCGGAAGACCACGACCGTGGCCGACGTCGTGATGACGCCAACGAGCGGGAAGAGGGTCATCGTGGTGGGCAGGCCCAGGGCCTGGCCGTAGGCCTGCTCCTTCTGGCTCCGCCCAAACCGGGTGAAGTCAGGCATGTTGAGCGAGAGCGTGGACCAGAAGGCGATCATGCCCATGAGCGAGAGCGGGAACATGCCCCAGAACTCGCCCTCCTTGGTGCCGGGCGTCGAGACGACCGGACCAAGACCGCCAGCCTGGATGACCAGCATGACCATGAGGCCAAGGAACACGACGATCAAGAACGGGGCCGCCCAGTTCTCGAAGATCTTGATGGCCTCCATCCCCCACAGGATGATGACCATGTTCAGGGCCCAGAAGACTGCGAAGCTGAGCCAGAGGGTCCACGGGTGGCCGGCCATCTCGCCGGCCGTCATCCAGAAGGAGGTCTTGCCCAGGAGAGCGCCGACTACGGCGAACAGCGCCGCGCCGCCAATCCAGGTCTGGATGCCAAACCAGCCGCAGGCGACGCCTGCGCGGATCATTGCCGGCACGTTGGCGCCGAGGGTGCCGAAGGACGCTCGGGCGAAGACCGGGTACGGAATGCCGTACTTGGTGCCCGCATGGCTGATCAGCAGCATCGGGACCAGGACGATCAGGTTGGCGAGGAAGATCGTGAAGATCGCCTGCGTCCAGCTCATGCCCAGACCGATGAGGCCCGAGGCGAGCAGCCACGTCGGCACGTTGATGGCCATGCCGATCCACAGGGCCAGGTAGTTGTAGGTGGTCCAGGTCCGCTTTGCGACCGGAACCGGCGCCAGATCCTCATTGTGGAGCGACGAGGTGCCAAGCGACGCGTCGACGCCGGCATTCAACTCGACTCGCCCGTCCGCCAGGACGGTTTGCTCCATCGCTGCTGTCATAGAGCCTCCCTCCAGTGGGTGATGGCCGGCGCCTCGTGCCGTTTGACAGATGGACGCTCCAGCCCTCCGATACCCGGGTTCCCTCCAAAGCGCATGACACTGGGCGTCATGCGTGGCACCGGGTGACGGCGCACGAGGCGCGCCGCGGGGATGGGCATCGAGGTCGCCCGGAGATCGCGCTGGGGATGGGAACACGCGCGCGGCAGGCACGGTTCAACCGGATCGCCCGGTCCGACACTGAGTCAGACCTGTATGGGATGGCGCCGGCCGAAACGTTGCGCACGTTCACCTTGGCACGATCGCTGACCTCGACGACTGGGCGTCGCGAGTGATGGCCCATATTGCACGGCCCGATGTGCCCGTGTCTCGCCGGTTCTGCAGGGGTCCCGGCGTCAGACAACGCGCCGTGGCGTGTCGGCTCAGGCGTTGTTCACCGGTGCCGCGTAGCCCTCGGCGTCGTCGTAGCCGCCGTGATACCCGGCATTGTCGGGTCGCCGGATCGCGGACTGCGCCACGACGCGGTCGCGCCGCAGCCCCCGGAAGTCATCCAGGGTCTTCCAGCCGCGGTCTGCGTGGCGGTCAAGGAAGTCCGACATGCCCTGCGTGAGATTGCGGATGACGTTGGGGCCGATGGCGTGGTCCAGCATGGCCGCCGTTGCCACTTGCGTGGTGCCGCAGCCAAGCAGGAAGTAGTCAAGCGCCTGCGCCCAGTCGCTGATGCCGCCGATGCCGCTGAACGGCCGGTCCGGGAAGGCCTGCGTCATCTGGGCCATCTTGGCAAGGGACAGCGGCAGGATTGCCGGACCGCCCATGCCGCCGGAGCTGACGTAGCCGTCCACGTTGACTTCAAAGTCAAGCGTGTCGGGGTCGATGGGCGGGAGGGCCGGCCACGTGTTGGACGAGACGATGGCGTCTGCGCCGCCGCGGAACGTGGCCTCGGCCTCCTCGACGATGTTGGCCGTGGCGGGCGTCAGCTTCACCCAGACCGGGACCTTGGCGACGGCCTTGACGGCCTGTGTGGACACCGAGCACAGGACCGGGTCCTTGCCAACATTGGCGCCCATGTCCACGCGGTCCATGTGCGGACAGCTGAAGTTGAGCTCGATTGCATCGGCCCCGGCGTCCTGCACGCCTTGGGCAAGCGTCTGCCAGGCCTGCAGCTCCTTGTCGTCGCCGGAGCCCGCCATGATTGACGCCACGACGATGCGGCTTGGGAACGCCTTCTTGATGCGGGCGATCTGCGGCAGCCACCAGTCCATAGGCTTGTCGCTGATCAGCTCCCAGTTCCACGACGCCATGAGGGTGGTGTCGGGCCGCTTTGCCATGGAGAGGCGTGTGCCGCCATTGTCGGCGCGGAGAAACTTGGTCTTGGGCCCGGCCACGTTGACCACGGGATGGAGCCCGATGGTCTTGGTCACCACCCCGCCCCAGCCGGCCTCGAAGGCCCGCAGGATGTTGCTCTCGGACTCGGTTGGCGGCGCCGAGGCCAGCAGGAAGGGGTTCTCAAACCGGATCCCCGTGAAGACCGTGGACAGATCGGCCACTTGGGTTTCGTCCTCCTGATACCGCGTTACGCCTGCGGCTGGAAAGGAGGCATGGTCATCCTGCAGCGTCCGTCGGCATAGGGCCGGTTGGCCCATTCGGTATCGGGGCTACGCTGGATCACGATCTGCGGCATGGCCGCCGGCGGCACGGGAGCAGGTTTATGGAGCACCGCAGGCTGGGCAAGACCGGTCGATCCGTCAGCGTCATCGGCTTTGGCGCGTGGGCCATCGGCGGCGACTGGGGCGGCGTGGACGAGGCGGTGGCGCTCCGGGCGCTCCATGCGGCAGCCGATGCCGGCGTGGATCTGATTGACACTGCAGACGTCTACGGCGACGGCCGCAGCGAGCGGATCGTTGGCCAGTTCCTGCGCGAGCGCGCCGGCGAGCCGTTCTTTGTGGCCACCAAGATGGGCCGCCGTGTCCGCCAGGACCCTGCCGAGTTCACCCCGGCCGCGTTTCGCGCCTGGAATGACCGCAGCCGCGAGAACCTTGGCGTTGAGCGGCTGGACCTGGTGCAGCTGCACTGCCCGCCGACGCAGCTGCTTTATACGCCGGAGGTCTTTGCGGACCTTGACGCCATGGTGGCCGAGGGGCGCATCGCCAACTACGGCGTAAGCGTGGAGAAGGTGGAGGAGGGGCTCAAGGCACTTGCGTACCCGGGCGTCGCCGCCGTCCAGATCATCTTCAACGCGTTTCGCCAGCGTCCCGCGGAGCGGTTCCTCGCCGAGGCGCTGCGCAACGATGTGGGCGTGCTTGCCCGTGTGCCGCTGGCCTCCGGGCTGCTGACCGGCAAGCTGACGCGCGCCACCGCGTTTGGGGCTGACGACCACCGGCAGTACAACCGCCACGGCGAGGCCTTTGACGTGGGCGAGACGTTTGCGGGCGTGGACTACGAGACGGGGCTTGAGGTGGCCGAGGCGCTGCGCGAGCTGGTGCCGCAGGGGGCGACCATGGCGCAGATGGCGCTGCGCTGGATCCTCATGCATGACGGTGTGACCACCACGATCCCAGGCGCAAAGTCGCCCGAGCAGGCTCGTTTGAATGCCGCCGCCGCCGATCTGGCGCCGCTGCCGGCCGCCACGATGGAGCGGATCGCCGAGCTCTACGCCACGCGCATCAAGCCGTTGGTGCACCAGCGCTGGTAGGTGGCCGTATGCGTTGGCCGGGGCATCGGCCGCGCCCGACGCCCCTGGCCGCGCCCATGCCGGCGTATCACCGCTCGTGATAATCGCCAGCGCTTCGCGCGGTCGCGCCGCCCGCCCGCGGTGCAGCGGGGCCCGCGGACGCCCGAAAGGCCCGGATTATCACCGCTCGTAATACGGCGCTTCTTTCAGGGTGGCTTCCGGTGGCGAGAGCGGTCGGCCGGCGCCCGAAGACGCGACGCGAGCAGGAACTAGCGGGCGATTATCACGAGCGGTGATGAAGGGACATCTGGAGGGCGGGCTGCAGAATGCGCCATCCGTGGCGGTGATGCGCGGCGGTATCGTGCGCAGATGAGCAGTTACACCATCGCCGGCGCCATCCTCACCGAGCGCGAGCACACCGTCCCGCTGGACCACGCAGATCCGTCGCGCGGGTCCATCACCGTGTTCACCCGGGAGGTTGCGGCGCCAGACGGCGCGGACCGCCCGTACTTGGTGTTCCTCCAGGGCGGCCCCGGCTTTGAGGCCGCACGACCCACAAGCCCCTTGAGCGGCTGGATGGCGCGTGCTGTGCAGGAGTACCGGATCCTGCTGCTGGACCAGCGCGGCACCGGGCGCTCCACGCCCATTGGCCCCGTGGTCCCGGGCAAGACCCCTGCTGAGCAGGCCGCCTACCTGACCCTGTTCCGCGCGGACTCCATCGTCCGTGACTGCGAGGTCATCCGGGGTCAACTGGGCTCCGGGCCGTGGACCACGCTTGGCCAGAGCTTTGGCGGGTTCACCACGCTGACCTACCTCTCGATTGCGCCCGAAGGCTTGACCGCAGCGCTGATCACCGGTGGCCTGGCCCCTGTGATCAACCGCCCGGCGGACGATGTGTACGGCGCCACCTGGGTGCGCGTTGCCGAGGCGAACCAGCGGTACTACGACCGCTACCCCGATGACCGCGCCCGAACGCTGGCCGTCCACACGCGTCTGGCCGCTGAGGACGTACGCCTGCCCAACGGCGATCGACTCACCAGCCGGCGGTTCCGCCAGTTGGGGATGTGGCTGGGCGACAGCGCGGGCTTCGAGTACCTCCACCACGTGCTGGAACTGCCGTTTGGCTCGGCCGCGTTCCTCGCGGACGTTGAGGGGGCGCTGCGCTGGGAGCGCAACCCCATGTACGCAACGCTCCACGAGTCCTCCTATGCGGACGGCGGCCCCACGCGCTGGTCTGCCCACCGGCTCACCCCCGATGGGTTCTACGAGGGCGACATG